>JACRBA010000014.1 GCA_016213265.1 Burkholderiales bacterium
ACGCCGGCCTCGCCGACGAACAGCGGGTTGTTCTTGCGCCGGCGGCACAGCACCTGGATCACGCGCTCCACCTCGTGCTCGCGGCCGATCAGCGGATCGATCTTGCCATCCTTGGCCTGCTGGTTGAGGTTGGTGGTGAACTGGTCCAGGGGCGAGCCCTTGCCGTCGCCGGCGGCGCCGTCTTCCTTCTCGCCGTCACCCGACGAGCCGTCGTTGCCCTTCTGGGGCTCGGGCGGGTCGGACTTCTTGATGCCGTGGGCGATGAAGTTCACGACGTCCAGGCGCGTGACGCCCTGCTGGTGCAGGTAGTACACGGCGTGCGAATCTTTCTCGCCGAAGATGGCGACCAGCACGTTCGCGCCGGTGACCTCCTTCTTGCCGCCGCCGGTGGACTGCACATGCATGATGGCGCGCTGGATCACCCGCTGGAAGCCCAGCGTGGGCTGGGTGTCCACCTCTTCGGTGCCGCCCACGGTGGGCGTGTTCTCGCGGATGAAGGCCACGAGGCTCTTGCGCAGATCCTCGATGTTGGCGGCGCAGGCGCGCAGCACCTCGGCCGCAGAGGGGTTGTCCAGCAGCGCGAGCAGCAGGTGCTCCACGGTGATGAACTCGTGCCGCTGCTGGCGCGCCTCGACGAACGCCATGTGCAGGCTGACTTCCAGTTCTTGCGCGATCATGCGGCCTCCATAATGCATTGAAGCGGGTGCCCAGAGCGGCGCGCCGCGGCGAGCACCAGCTCGACCTTGGTGGCCGCGACGTCCTTCGAGAAGACGCCACAGACGGCCCGACCCTCATGGTGAATCTTCAACATGATGAGGGTCGCGGCTTCAAGATCAAGCCTGAAATATTCCTGCAGCACCATCACGACGAATTCCATCGGCGTGAAGTCGTCGTTCAGCATGACGACCTGGTACATGCGCGGCGGTTCCGTCTTGGCAGCCTGGCGCTCGGCAACGACCGAGCCATCCCCCTCGTTCGGCCGCGTGACCGAGGGCGGTACAACGGGTGGCTTGGGCGCTTTGGAGGGCATGAAATCCAGTATAGCCAGTTGACCCTGAGCGGGCAGACGGGGCCCATGTTCGCCGCAGCGGGCCTGCGGCCATTGAGGGAAAAGAGGCTGCGGCGCTGCCCATATGGCTGACGGGCCAGGCGGGGGAGCTCGCCCCTTGTGGGGCAGATGCGTCGCCGCCGTGCGCCGTCTGCGCAGCCCCCTGTCGCGTGATTGACATGGGCGCAGCGTGGCCCCAAAAATACCGAGATAAGCCCACAAAAGCAGGGCATTCAGGGGAACAACATGGATCTGCTCGGTACGGTCAAATGGTTCAATGACGCCAAGGGATTTGGCTTCATCGAGCCCCAGGGAGGCGGCGACGACGTCTTCGCCCACTTTTCTGCGATCCAGATGGATGGCTTTCGCACCTTGAAGCAAGGCAGCCAAGTCGTCTTCGAGCTGGTGCAGGGCCCCAAGGGGCACCTGGCGCAGAACATCCGGGCCGTGCCGGCGCATCAAGGGGCAGAAGCGACGGCGGACACCCCGTCGGTCGCCTGACGCGCACCCCGCATCCCTCGGCCTGGCCCGCCGGGCGCGGGCGACCACGCGACGAACGCACCGGGTATGCCCGTTGCCTTCCCCCCGCACGGGCGTTGGCCTGCTGCGGAGGATAGTGATGCCCAGCCTGGAACAGGCGTTGCGCGATGCGTTGCTGTACGTGCTCGTGCCGGCGTGGGCGGCGGCAGGCTTCACCGATTGGTGGTGCCACCGTCGTGACGCCATGGAGCTCAGCGCGGGTTGGCCCGAGGCGGCCCTGCACCTGCTGATGCTCTTCATCCTCGGCCCCGCTGTGCTACTGGCGCTGCTGGCCGAGATGACCACGGGCGCGCTGGCACTGCTGCTGCTGGCCTGCGTCCTGCACGAAGCGGTGTTCTGGTGGGACCTGCGCTACGCCAGCCGCCACCGGGTCATCGGCCCGCTGGAGCAGTGGGTCCATGCGGTGCAGTTCGCGGCGCCGTGGATCGGCCTGGTGGCACTCGGCCTGCTGCACCGTGACCAGGTGCTCGCACTGTTCGGTGTGCCCGCCGCCGGTGCGGCGGATTGGTCACTGCGCTGGAAGCGCCCCGCCCTGCCCGCCGACTACCTCGTCATCGCATGGACGGGCGGGCTCGTGCTGATCGCCCTGCCCTTTCTTCAGGAGTTCTGGCGCTGCCAGCGTGCCCGGCAGGTGAAGCAGCGTCACACCGGCTTGGCCACCATCAGGTAGAACACACCCAGGAACGCGAAGAACGCCGCGAAGCCGAGTGCCACCCAGCGCCACAGCAGCCGCCAGTACGCGGCTGGCAAGGGCGCGTCGACCAGGGCGGCCGCTTGGGCGAGATCGCGCATGCGCAGCTGCAGCCAGACCACCGGCAACCAGCAGGCTCCCGCAAATACGTACAGGCCAATGGACCAGGCCAGCCATGGCGTGTCGAGCGGAATGCCGGCCAGACGCGCCATCCACCAGCCGGTGAGAGGCTGCACCACCATGGTGGTGGCGGTGAAGAGCCAATCCGCCTGGACCACCCGGCGGGCCACGACGGCCACGGCACGGGTGTCGCGGCTGAGGCTGATGCTCAGCAGGTAGAACGCCGAACCGACCCCCGTGCCGAACAGCACCGTGGCGGACAGCACATGGATCCACTTGACCAGCAGGTACGTCATCGGCGCCTGGGCTCCAGCACGAGCAGCAACGCGAGGCCGGCGAGCATGGGCAGGTTCTTGAGCACGGGGCCATAGGGGTGGGCCCAGAACTCGGGAAGGCGCCAGCTGATGATGCCCGTGTAGAAGACGATCAACACGATCTGGCTCCACCACACCCACGCACGTGGCCACCACAGCGTGGCCAGCCCCAGCAGCAGGTCCAGGGCAGCCGCACCATAGAGCATGGCCATCGCCCAGGTGCCGGTGGCACCTGCGCGCTGCAGCAGGGCCAGGCTGTCGGACACCGGATACGCCGCCACGGACACCCCGGCCGTGACGAGCCACACCGTCGCGATCGACCCCCGGAGCAGCCACAACGCCGGCGCAGCACGCGACGCCTGGCGCACCCAGCCCCTTTCCGCCGCGCCCAAGAAACCGTCGGCCCGGCGTGGCTGGCGTCCCAACGCCTGCGCAAACGGCTCTGGTGGCGCGGAGTTGCCATGTTTCAGCATCTCCCACGACTCGGGCGTCAGCAGACTGCCCGGCAGCCGACGCCCGGCGCGGGCGGCCAGCTCCATGGCCCAGGCCGGCACTTTCATGCAGCGCGCCGGCGGCAAGCCCATGGCACGCCGCAACGCCTGCAGGTAGTCGCCCACGCTCAGTGCGTGGGGGCCCACGACGGCGAGGCGCCCGCGGGAAAGTGGTGCGTCGCCCGCCGCGCGCACGACCAAGTCGGCCACATCGTCGATGTGGACCGGTTGCACCTCACCCGCCCCAGCCGGCACGGGCAACCAGGGCAGCGCTGCCCAGCGCAGGAACGCCGAGGCGCTGGCGCCATCGAGGCCGAACACCAGAGACGGCTGCAGCACCACGGCGTCGATGCCGCTCGCGAGCAGTGCCTCGTCGCCTGCGCGCTTGCTCAGGTGATAGGCAGAGCGTGCGCTGGCATCCGCGCCCAGTGCCGAGAAGTGCACGACGCGACGCACCCCGGACTGGACGCACGCCTGATACAGCGCGGCCGGCACCCGGTGGTGCAGACGGTCGAAATCGCCGGACCGGCCGTCGTGAAAGACGCCGACGGCGTAGATCACCATGTCGATGCCCGTCAAGGCGCGCTGCCACGCGGGCACGGAGAGCATGTCGGCGTCTTCCACATGCAGCCACTGCCGCGCCGGCGCCTCACCGGGCGAGCCTGCTGGCGGGACGCGCCGCGTGGTGCATCTCAAGCGGTGGCCTGCGCTTTCGAGCGCGAGCGCCACGTGCCCACCGATGAACCCCGTGACGCCGACAAGGAGGATGTGCACGCGATGGCCTGGATGGATGCGCCGTACCGCCTCGGTGGACGGTACGTGACTTGCCCCAGGCGCGGCAAGTGGCATGCCGCACGCATGCCGACAAGGTTCACCCGGAGACCGATCTCATGCACTGGAACCGACCTGCCCTGCCCCTGCGCGTACGACTGCGCCCGAACGAGGGGTTGTCAGGGCATCTGCCCGGCCTCGTCGCCGCGGGGGCCATGGCCAATCTGCTGTCGATGGCCGTGATGGCATGGCGCGGCCGTGCCGAGGCTGGCAGTGCCGCCGCGCCCTTCAATGCCGTCAGCCACTGGGTGCATGGCGATCGGGCGCTGCGCCTGGACACGGCGGACGCCCGCCATACCGCACTGGGGACCGCCATCCACACCGGCAGCTCGCTGTTCTGGGCCGCGGTGTATGAGTTCTTGATCTGCCGCCGAGAACCACCGCCCGGGCCAGCAGGGCTGGTGGCGGGCGCGGCCGGAGTGGCCACGCTGGCGGCGGTGACGGACTTCGCCTTGGTGCCGCGGCGTCTGACGCCGGGGTTCGAGCACCGGCTGTCGATGCGCAGCCTGGTGCTCACCTACGGCGTGTTCGCGGTCGGCCTGGCCGTGGGTGGCTGGCTCGCCCACCGCCAGGAATGAAGCGCCGGCCGAATGTGACAAGGCCCCCGGCGCCTTGCGACGCCGGGGGCCTTGGACGGAGCCGACTTACATGTGCTCGATCATCACATGGAAATCGCACCTAAGTCCGCGTCGCATAACGCTCCGGCCCCGCTGGCACCCTCCATCTCCCGTCAAAGGACCCTCCATCGGGAATCCTCCAACTTTCATAGGTGGGGCCAGATGCACGTTTGTCACTTGGCCGAACACTGAGCAGGATCATCGCCAATGTAGCAGGCCTCCCCTTGCCTTCAAACGGCTGCATCTGCGCACTCACCACAACGTTCAGTCCGGAGCAACCCAGTCTTCCACCCTCAGTCCTTCGACGCGCTGGAACTCGCGGGTGTTGTGCGTTACCAGCGTCGCGCTCTCGGCCAGAGCGTGGCAGGCGATCCATAGATCGTTCGCACCGATCGGCGTGCCGGCGTCCTTCAGACGCGTGAACTGCTCGGCGTAGTGCTCGCAGATGGCAGGGCCCGCCGGATACAGCACCGCCACTTGTCGGGCCAGGGCTTCCAGCCGGCGAAGGACCTCCGGCTTCCTCGTGCTGCGCTCGGCGCCCTTCAGCAGTTCGGCCCAAGTCACGAAGGACATGCACAGCCGGGCATCCTCCGGCAGCGCATCGACCCGTTGCGCGATGGCGGGCGGCTGGTTCTTGATCAGGTAGATGAGGACGTTGGTGTCCAGCACATAGATCACAGTGCCTCGCGCTCCTGCAGCGGCTGTTGCCGGGCCCGCTCAGTCTCCAGTGCTGCGATGAAGGCCACGTCCGCCTCGCCCACGGCGCGCAGGGCATCGAGCAGCGCCGCGCCGCGTTCGGCCCGCAAGGGATGGATCACCAGATCGCCCGACTCGTTGCGAGAAATGCTCACACGGTCGGTGTCGAGCCGGAACTCCGCAGGAATGC
>JACRBA010000153.1 GCA_016213265.1 Burkholderiales bacterium
ACCGCCGCCAGAAGCTGCAGGAGCTGCTGCCCGAGGCGCGCATCGTGGTGGCGCACGGCCAGATGCCCGAGCGCGAGCTGGAGCGGGTGATGCGCGACTTCGTGGCGCAGCGCCACAACGTGCTGCTGTGCTCGACCATCATCGAGACCGGCATCGACGTGCCCAGCGCCAACACCATCATCATCAGCCGGGCCGACAAGTTCGGCCTGGCCCAGCTGCACCAGCTGCGCGGCCGCGTGGGCCGCAGCCACCACCAGGCCTATGCCTACCTGCTCGTGCCCGACGTGGAGGGGCTCACCAAGCAGGCCGCCCAGCGGCTGCAGGCCATCCAGGACATGGAGGAGCTGGGCTCGGGCTTCTACCTGGCCATGCACGACCTGGAGATCCGCGGCGCCGGCGAGGTGCTGGGCGACAACCAGAGCGGCAACATGATGGAGGTGGGCTTCCAGCTCTACAACGACATGCTCAGCGAGGCGGTGCGCGCGCTGAAGAACGGCCAGGAGCCCGACCTGCTCTCGCCCACCAGCGGCATCTTCGGCGGCACGACCGAGATCAACCTGCATGCCCCCGCCCTGCTGCCCGACAGCTACTGCGGCGACGTGCACATGCGCCTGTCGTTCTACAAGCGTCTGGCTTCCGCCGAGAAGCTCGACCACCTGGACGCCCTGTTGGAGGAGGTGACCGACCGGTTCGGCAAGCTGCCGGCGCAGGGCCAGACCCTGTTCGACACCCACCGGCTGCGCATCCTCGCCAAGCCCTACGGCGTGCAGAAGGTGGACGCCGGCCCGCGACTGATGAGCATCACCTTCCGGCCCAACCCGCCGATCGACGCGATGCGCATCATCGAGCTGGTGCAGAAGAACCGGCACATCAAGCTGGCGGGCAACGACAAGCTGCGCATCGAGCGCGAGATCGCCGAGCCGCGCGATCGGGCGCAGTTCATCCGCGACACGCTGCGGGCGTTGGGGCAGCCGGTGGCGGCCTGAGCCCGCACCCCCAGTTCAAGTGGGGTGAAGAAAACGGGAAGATGGCTGGAGGGAAAAGTGAAGAGCGCCCGGCGCGGCGGCTTCCTACAGTGGCGGCACGCCGGTGCAACGCGCCGGCCTGCCACTCCACAGGATTGCCCATGCAGCACACGCCCTTCGCTTCCGCCACCCCTTCCCCCTCCACCCTCCCCCCGGCCGCTGGCCGCTACGACCTCTACCAGGCCATCCACAAGGCGCTGCGGCGCCTGTACGCCGACACGCTGGTGCGGCTGGGCCAGGCGGACCCCGACGATGACGCGGCGCTGGCCCCGGTGCTGGCCCAGGTGCGCACGCTGTGCGCGATCTGCGAGGTGCACTACGCCGACGAGGACCGGTTCATGCACCCTGCACTCGAGCGCGTGCAGCCCGGCTGCACCGCCGCCATCGCCGTCGAGCACGAGACGCACCGCGCCACCCTGGACGCCGTGCGCGAGCGCGCCGCCGTGGTCGAGGCCAGCCGCGGCGCCACCCGCCGGCAGGCCCTGAACCGCCTGTACCAGGACGTCGCCGTGCTGATGGCCGAAGACCTGGTCCACATGCGCGTGGAGGACGAGGACTTCAACGCCGTGCTCTGGCGGCACTATGACGACGCCGCGCTGCAGGCCCTGGAGGGCGCCCTGGTCGCCACCATCCCGCCGGCCGTGATGATGGCGACGCTGCCGTGGATGATCGGGGCGCTCAATGCACCGGAGCGCGCCGCCTTCCTCGGCGGCGCGCGGCAGGGCATGCCGCCGACGGTGTTCGAGGCCGTCGTGGCCATCGCGCGGCAGGAGCTGCCGCCGGCCGAATGGCTCAAGCTGGCGGCCGCGCTGCAACTGCCGCCCCAGTGAGCGCACGGCCGCCGGGCGGGTGCCGCCTCAGGCCTGCTCCGCCAGGCTCAGCGGCCGCAGCACGCACAGGCGGAAACGCCCGCGCCCCGTGCGCACCAGCCGCAGACCATCGCAGCGCTCTTCCAGCCGACGTGTGAGCATCAGCAGCCGGGCCTCCAGGTTGTCGCCCACCTCGGGCAGGCGCAGGCTGGGCGCCAGGCGCAGCTCGCGGTTCGAGAAATCGGTGCGGCCTTCCTGCACGTGCGTCTGCAGCAGCAGCCACAGGATGGCCCCGGCCAGGCCGCGGATCAGGTACTGGTCGTCGAGGAAGACGCTGCCGTCGGCCGCGAAGTGGCGCACACGCAGCGGCTCACCCAGCGGTTCGTGCGGCGGCGAGGGCCCGGCCATCGCCGCAGCGGGCTCGGCGGGTTCGGGTTCCTCCGCGCGCGTCTGCAGGTGGCGCTGCAAGGCCCCCACATGGGCGGCCAGCGCCAGCAGCGCGTCCTCGTCGTCGCTGGTGAAGCGCTGATCCTTCGTGCTCTCGACGAAGAGCACGCCCAGCAGCTCCCCGCCATCGCAGATGGGCACGGCGAGCTGGCTGTGCGGCTGGGCCAGCCCCGGCCACGGGATCTCGTCTTCCAGCGGCTGCCCGCCCTCGCGCACCAACGCCTCGCGGATCGTCTGGTTGTAGGCGCGGTCCTGGGTGAGGTGGCCGATGCGGATGGGCGTGCGGGCGCGTGCCGCCACGCCGATCACACCCTGGCCCATGGGAATCTCGGCGCCCACGCCGGAGGCGCCGTATCCCCGGCTCGCCACGGTGGCCAGGCACTGGCGCTCGCCCTCGTCCATGAGCACCATCGCATGGTCGACGGCGAACTCGCGTTGCAGCGCGTCGAGCAGCGTGTCGAACAGGCCCTCCAGGGTCTGCGCGGGCATCAGCGCCTGCAGCGTGCGGCGCAGCGCCGCCAGGCGGTTGAGGCCTGGGGGTGGCGCCGGCAAGGTGGGCGCCCCCACGGGCTCGACCGCCAGCACCTCGTACACGTCCGAGCCGCGCAGGCGAAACACCTCCGCCATGCCCACGTGGGACGCCACACCGGCCAGCTTGGCCTTCATGCGCTCGAACAACGGGCCCTCGGATTCGGTGCGCAGGTAGCGGGCCCGCAACCGGTACATCGCCGCGGTGACCGGGTGCACCACCAGCAGCTCCACCAGGGGATTGGCCAGCACGTTGTGCCGCGTCTTGTTGAAGAACTGGAACGACAGCGCCACATGGCGGGCGTCCACATACTCCACCTGCGACAGGTAGGCCACGTTGGGCTCGCCCTCGGCACTGGCCGTGGCCATCACGCCCGGGATGCCGCCCTCCAGGCAGGGCCGCACGCTGTCCACCGTCAGGCGCATGCCGGCGCTCCGTCCAACCGCGTGCCGGCGCGCGGGCCGGGCGTCTGCTCCCAGGCCTGCGTGGGCGTGAAGCGCACCGCCCACACGCGGGCGGCCTCGGCGCTCTTGAGCGCGCGCGCCAGGTCGCGGCTGAAGCCGATGCCCTCCAGCTCGTCGGCGAAGTGTTCCACCCCACCCGCCACGCGGGCGAGCTCGTCGTGGGAGGCGGGCTCCAGCCACGCGTCCCGCCCCTTGAGCTGCACCGACGCATGGGTGGATGGCTCGCTCAGCACCACGGCCACCCAGCCGCGTCGGCGCAGATCCTCGATCACCGGCTCCTCGCCGCGCTCCGGCACGAAGACCGACATGCGCCCGGCCGCGGCATCCCAGCCGAAGCCCACGGCCCGGATGAGGTGCGGTTGCCCGTCCGCACTGCAGCTGCCGACGATCACGGAGACCGGGCGCGCCATCAGCGCCAGGATGGTGTCTCCCAGGATGACCGGCCGCGCCGGCGATGCGTGTTCTGTCATGTGCCCCTCCACGGGCCGCCCGGCACGTGCGCCGCGCCTGGCCGGGCGCAAGGGTGCCCCAGATCCGGCCGCACGCCAAGGGCCACGCGGGCCCGTAAGATCCGCAGCCTCGTTCCCGCCGCCCTGCCGGCGCCTCACCCGCGCAACCCACCCGATGCCTGCCACCGAAATCGCCCCCGGCCTGATCGCCCGGGGCTTCACCCCGCCGCTGCGCCTGGCCGATTTCCGCCTGGCCGCCTTCGACATGGATTCCACGCTGATCAACCTCGAGTGCGTGGACGAGATCGCCTCGGCCGTGGGCAAGAAGGCCGAGGTGGCCGCCATCACCGAGGCCGCCATGCGCGGGGAGATCGCCGACTACAAGGAAAGCCTGCGCCAGCGCGTGGCGCTGCTGCGCGGCGTGCCGGTGTCGGCCATGCAGGCCATCTACGACGAGCGCCTGCAGCTCAACCCGGGCGTGGCCACCTTCGTCGCCGCCTGCCAGGCCGCCGGACTGAAGACGCTGCTCGTCTCGGGCGGCTTCACCTTCTTCACCGACCGTGTGCGCGACCGGCTGAAGATCGATTTCGCCCGCTCCAATGTGCTGGAGACCGAGGGCGACCACCTCACCGGCCGCATGGTGGACCAGCCCTGGGGCGACATCGTCGACGGCGAGGAGAAGCGGCGCACCCTGCTGGCCACCTGCGAACGGCTCGGCGTGGCCCCTGCCCAGGCCATCGCCGTGGGCGACGGCGCCAACGACCTGCCCATGATGCGGGCGGCGGGCCTGTCCATCGCCTTCCACGCCAAGCCGGCCGTGCGCGAGCAGGCCATGCTGTCCATCGAATCCGGCGGCATGGACCGCGCCCTCGAGGTGCTCAGGGCCTGACGCGCCGGCCGAGGAGCGATTTCGCACCCCCCAGCGACCGATTCGTCGCCCGCGCGCAGCGCGTGCGGCCCCGGCCGCCCACAATGGCGCCATGCCTGACGCCCCCTTGCCCGTGCACGCCGGCGTGTCCGACCGCTGGGCCGCCTTCCGGCGGGTGGTGCGCCTGCCCACGGTGGCCGCGGTCTTCTACTTCGCGCTGGTGTTCGCGCTGTCGCGTGTGGTCTCGTGGAAGGCCTCCGCAGCCGACGTGACCGGCTGGCTCGGGCTGCTGGCGGTCTTCACGCGCCAGTCGTTCATCAGCGCGTTGAGCATCCTGCTGTATGCCGGGCTGGCCGAGGCCCTGCTGGCGGGCGGTGGGCGCAGTCAGCGTACCGCCTGGGCCTGGCGGGTGCTGGCGGTCATCGCGGGCAGCATGGTGGGCGGCGTGCTGCGCTACGTGGTCACCTACGCCCCCAGCTTCCTCTCTCCGTTCTCCTGGTCCTGGTTCGCCTATACCACCAGCCTGTGGACGCTGCTGGGCGTGTGCGGCTACGCCCTGCTGCACCTGCTGCGCGCCGAACGCACCGGCCGCGAGCAGCTGGCCTGGGCCCGGCAGGCGCGCGAGGTGCTGGCCGCGCAGCAGATGGAGGCCGAGCTGTCGGCCCTGCAGGCACAGATCGAGCCGCACTTCCTGTTCAACACGCTGGCCAACGTGAAGCGGCTGTACGACGTGGCCCCCGACCGCGGTCGTGACATGCTGGGCAGCCTCATCGCCTATCTGCAGACCGCCCTGCCGGGCATGCGCAGCCAGCGCGCCTGCCTGGGCGACGAGCTGGAGCGGGTGCGGCATTACCTCGCCATCCTGCAGATGCGCATGGGCGAGCGTCTGCGCTTCGACATCGACGCGCCCGCCGAGCTGATGGGCGCGGAGATGCCGCCCATGGTCATTGCCACGCTGGTGGAGAACGCCATCCAGCATGGCCTGTCGCCCCTGCCCGAGGGCGGCCGGCTGCTCGTGACGGTGGGCCTGATCGCGGACGGCCGCCTGAGCGTGGAGGTGCGCGACGACGGCCGCGGCTTCGTCGGCGCAGGCGGCAGCGGCGTGGGCCTGGCCAACACCCGGGCACGGCTGCAGGCGCTGTACGGCGCACACGCAGGGCTGTCGCTGGAGGCGGCCGAGCCGCGCGGCGTGGTGGCCAGGCTGGTGCTGCCCTGCCGCCACGTGGGCGCGGGCGCGGCCGCGGGCGAACGCGAGCCCCTCGTGCCCCGCGCCGACACCCCGGCGGCCACGCACGGCCCCGGCATGAAGGCCGCATGAGCGCGGCGGTACCCCGGCCTGACCCTCGCATGAGCGCCACCTTCGCCCCGCTGCCCCGCCGCTCGCCACTGACCCGGTGGGTCGGCTCCCCCCTGTGGCATGTGCTGCAGGCCTGGCGGTCGGTCCGGGCGGTCGAGGTGGGCGGGTTTCTCCTGCTCGGCCTGCTGTTCGGCATGGTGGACCTCACCGCCCTGGCCGACGCGCGCTCGGTGGAACAGCCCTGGCCGCTGTTCTGGCGCCTGCTGCTCACCCCCGTGGTGTGCACGGTGGTGCTGCTGCTGGCGTGGCTGCCCGCCGACCGCAGCGACCCGGCCAGCCCATGGCGGCCCTGGCGCCTGGCGCTGGCGGCCGTGCTCGGCAGCCTGCTCACCGTGCCCACGCTGTGGGCGGTGTCCGACTGGCTGCACTGGCCGGGGGCCGAGGCCTTCTGCGCCCCCAAGTGCGACCCGCCGCTGCCCGGGTGGCAGCGCTTCGCAGGCGACTTCCTGGCCACCCTGCTGCCCGGCGCCCTGCTGGTGGCCCTGGTGGAGATGCTGCGCCGACGCTGGCGCGCCGACAGCCAGCTGCAGGCGGTGTTGGACGAGCAGGCCGCATTGGGCCGGCAGGCCATGGCCGCGCGCCTGGCCGCCATGCAGGCCCAGGTGGAGCCCACCTTCCTGTTCGAGGTGCTGGTGGATGTGCAGCACCAGTACGCCCGGGGGGCGTCGGACGCCGCCGCGGCGCAGCTCGAGCGGCTGATCCACCACCTGCGCGTCGCCCTGCCGCGGCTGCGCGAGCACAACGCCACCACGCTCGACGCCGAGGCCGCCCTGCTGGGCAGCTACCTCGCCCTGCGCGAGGGCCTCGCGCGCCAGCCGGTGGCCTTCGTCGACGACCTGCCGCCCACCCTGCGCGCCGCGCGCCTGCCGGCCATGCTGCTGTTGCCGCTGCTTCAGCGCGCGCTGCGCGCCACCCATGGGCCACTGCCCGCCGTCAGCCTGTCCGCCCATCGCACGGCCACCCGGCTGGTGGTCGATCTGCGCATCGACGCAGCCGGCCTGTGCGGCAATGGCGACGAGCTCGCCGCCGAGCGCGAACGCTTGCGCGTGCTGGCCGGCGACGGTGCGCGCCTGGCCTGCGCCGTGGAGGCCGGCCGCACCGAGTTCACGCTGGAGATTCCCGCATGAAGCACAGCACCCACCCCACCGCGCTGGTGGCCGAGGACGAGGCCGCCCTGCGCGGCGAACTCATCGAGCACATCGGCCGCCTCTGGCCCGAGCTGACCATCGTCGGCGAAGCCTCCGACGGCATCCAGGCCTTGCGGCTCCTGGACGAACTGCGCCCCGACGTACTGTTCCTCGACATCCAGATGCCGGGCGCCACCGGCCTGGAGGTGGCGCGCCAGGCCAGCGGCCGCTCACGGGTCGTGTTCGTCACCGCCTACGACGAGCATGCGGTGGCCGCCTTCGACCATGGCGCCGTGGACTACCTGCTCAAGCCGCTGCAGCCGGCGCGCCTGTTCACCGCCATCGGACGCCGGAAGGAGCGGCTGGGCGAGACGCCGTCGGACATCGGCGCCGTGCTCGACCGCCTGGCCGCCCTGCCCGCGGGCGCCCCCAGCCGGCCCCACCTGCGCTGGATCAACGCCTCGGTGGGCCAGACGCTCAAGCTCATCACGGTGGACGAGGTGGTGTACTTCGCCGCCGACAACAAATACACCCGGGTGGCCACGCGCGAAGGCGAGGCGCTCATTCGCAAGCCGCTGAAGGAGCTGGTCGAAGAACTCGACCCCCAGCAGTTCTGGCAGATCCACCGCTCCACGCTGGTGAACGCCACCGCCATCGCCGGTGCCACGCGCGACTTCCGCGGCCGGCTGCAGGTCAAGCTCAAGGAGCGCAGCGAGACGCTGCTCGTTGCCGAGAGCTACGCGCACCTGTTCAAGCAGATGTAATGGTCTGAAAGACAGCGGGGGAAGGCCGCCCTTCTCCTGCGTTTGGCGCCTCACACGGCCCTGCGCCCGGACGATCAGTCGGCCATCTCGCGACTGACCGCCCCCGGATGCGCACCGGGCCAGCGGCCACGCGACGCACGACAGCGCCAGCGCCTGTCGGGGCCCGCCGGGCCCGTCGCTGGCCACGAGGACCACCATGCACACCCTTCATTCGCTGCTGCGTGCGGCGACGGCCACGCTCGCCCTGACGTTTCCCCTGCTGGCACCGATGGCGGCCCAGGCCGGCCTGTCCAGCCCCGCTGCCGACTCCACCGAAGCCACCGGCACGCCCCCCGGCTACAACGCCACCTGCCGCTGCTACCGCAATGTCTCCTACGGCTCGGTCACCTGGCTGGAGCCCACCACGCGCAAGTTCGCTCGCCAGGAGATGGACATCTGGATGCCCGACGCCGTCGTGCACCCGGGGCTGCGGCCGGTCGTCTACTACGGCCACGCGAACGCGGCCACGCACACCATCGCCTATGACAAGGCGCCGGAGTCGATGTACAGCCGCTTCGTCAAGCCGCTCACCGACGCGGGCTACATCGTGGTCTCCTACGAATTCCGCCACCCGGTGGTGAACTACGTGTCGGGCCGCAAGGCGCCGCGCCTGGACATCCAGAAGGCGATCAACTACTTCGTGGCGAACCACGCAGCCGCCCTGAAGGCCGACCCGACCAACACGTTCATCACCGGCCGCTCGCGCGGCGGCGGCCTGGGCCTGCTGACGGCCCTGACGGGCAAGTTCAGCGGCGGTACCACCGTGCGGGCGGTTCGCACCTTCCAGGCGCAGACCACCTTCGACTGCCAGGAAAGCGCCCGCACCTTCGTGATCGAATCCGACCGCGAGGCCTTCCTCGCCGAGTGCACGGCCGTGCCGGGCGCGGGATCCTCGCTGCAGTCGGTGACGTCCGCGGCACCACCGGTGTACGTGGGCTACGACCGGCCGTTCCGCCACCAGCTCGTCCCGGCCTCGGAGGTGGACGTGCACCACCCCGACTTCGGCCTGGCGCTGTGCGACCGCTACAACGCGACCGAGGCGCCTGCCCAGTGCGTGCCGGTGGAGGCGGTGGCCGAGCTGGACGAGTGGAAGGGCGTCGTCGACTACTTCAACGCCTACCGGGTGGCCCGATGAGGGGCAGCGCGCTCGCCGGCCCATGGCGCTGGACGGCGGCCCTGGCCCTGGCCACGACGGCGGCCTGGTGGGCGTCGCCCGTCCGCGCGGCCGGCGTGCCGCCGGGCTACGACCCGGCCTGCCACTGCCACCGCGACGTGCCCTACGGCAGCATCAGCTGGCTCGAGCCCACCACCGGGCAGGCGGCGCGCCAGGTGATGGACATCTTCCTGCCCGCACCGGGCACCGCCGGGCCGCACCCGGTCGTCTTCTACGGCCACCCCAACGGCGTGGACCATGTGATTGACGCCGACGACCGGCCGGGCTCACGCTGGAGCCAGCTCGTCCAGCCGCTGGTGGCCCGCGGCTACATCGTGGTGTCGTACGAGTTCCGCCACCCGGTGGTCAACTACACCGCCGGCCAGCCGGCGCCGGGGCAGGACATCCGTCGCGCGATCGACAGCTTCGCCGGCCGGTGGGCGGACTCGCTCGGTGCCGACGTGCGCAACACCTTCGTCACAGGCCGCTCGCGCGGCGCGGGCCTGGGCCTGCTCACGGCGCTGCGCGGCGGCTTTCGCCACGGCACCCGGGTGCGCGGCGTCTGGGCCTTCGAGGCGCAGACCACCTTCGAATGCGAGGAGGCCGCGACGGCGCTGGTGCTGCCCGACGAGCGCGCCGCCTTTCTCGCCGAGTGCACCGCCGTGCCCGCGCCCGGGTCGTCGCTGCAGGCCGTGTCGGCAGACGCGCCGCCGGCCGTCGTGCTGTACGACCGGCCGTTCCGGCGCGAGCTGGTGAAGGCCGAGGAAGTCGACATCCACTTCCCCGATTTCGGCCTGCTGCTGTGCCAGCGCTATGCGGCCATGGGCGTGGCTCGCCGTTGCGACGCCCGGGAATCGGTGGACAAGGACGCCGCCTGGCACGGCCTGGCCGACCGCCTGGACGCCTGGCGCGCCCCTGTCAAGCGCTGACACGCCCCCGACGGGCGCGGCTCAGCTGCTGAGCTGCTGCCAGGCCTTTTCCAGCCGCTTCACCGACACGGGCTGCGGCGTACGCAGCTCCTGCGCGAACAGGCTGATGCGCAGCTCTTCGAGCAGCCAGCGGAACTCGTCCGTGCGCGCATCGGCCTGGCCCTTGAGCTCGGCCACCCGCCGCTGCCAGCGCTGCTCCAGCGGCCGCAGCTCGGCCAGGCGCTGCGCATCACGCGCGGGGTCGGCACGCCACTTGTCCAGCCGCATCACCACGCCCTTGAGGTAGCGCGGCAGGTGCTGCAGCGCCGCCCACGGCGTCTGCGCGAGAAATCGCTTGGGCACCAGGCGCTGCAGCTGGGCCTGGATGTCGTCGGCCACCTCCTTCGGTGGCCGGCAGTCCTTGAGCTTGCGAACCGCCGCCGCGTGGTCGATGAGCACCACGCCGGCTTGCCGTGCCACCTCCTGCGCGATCAGGTTGAGCCGGGTGCGGCCCTCCTCGATGCGCCGCTGGAACGCCGCCGCGTCCTGCGGCAGCGGGTCGGCCAGGAAGGCGCGGTCCAGCGCGACGCCGATGATCTGGTCGCGCAGCTCCTCCTGCGTGCCACCGCCGGCACCGTCCGGCGCACGGCCGACCTGCATGTACGCCACGGCCATCTTCTGCAGGTCGGGGATGTTCTTCTCCAGGTACTTCAGCGGCTCCTTGATCTGCAGGGCCACCAGGCGGCGCAGGCCGGCGCGGTGCTGCGTGGCGGCCACCTCCGGCTCGTCGAAGACCTCGATCTCCACATGCGCGCCCTTGTCGATCAGGGCCGGAAAGCCGATCAGCGTCTGCCCCTTCTGGCGGATCTCCATCAGCTCAGGCAGCTCGCCGAAGGTCCAGGCGGTGTGGCGGGCGGGCGGCGCGTCGGGCGCGGGTGCGGGCGGCGCCTTGATGACGGCCTGCACACCCCGGGTGGGGCCTGCGGCGGGCGCCACGGCGGCGGCCGGCGCGGGCGCTGGCGCCGCCACCTTGAGCGCGGCCAGCGCCTGGAACGCTGAACGCGCCTGCCCGCCCCACTCGGCCTTCAGGGTGGCCAGCTGCCGCCCCATGCCGAGCTGGCGGCCGTGCTCGTCCACCACCCGGAAGTTCATGAACAGGTGGGGCGCCAGCTGCTCCAGCTTGAAATCGTTGCGCTGCACCGCCAGCTGGGTGCGCTCGCGCACCGCCTTGAGCAGCACGTCGAGCAGCGCCCCCTGCGCGAACGGCGTGGTGGCGCAGAACTCCGCCACGAACTCCGGCAGCGGCACCAGGCGCGAACGCGGCCGCTGGTGCAGGCTCTTCACCAGCGCCAGCACCTTGGCCTCGAGCATGCCCGGCACCAGCCACTCGCAGCGTTCCTCGCTCACCTGGTTCAGTGCGTACAGCGGCACCGTCACGGTGACGCCGTCCCGGGCGTCGCCCGGCTCGTGCAGGTAGGTGGCGCTGCAATCCACGCCGCCCAGGCGGATGGTCTTGGGGAACGCGCTGGAGGTGATGCCCGCGGCCTCGTGGCGCATCAGCTCCTCGCGGCTGATCATGAGCAGCGTGGGCTCCGCCTTCGCCGCGTCGCGGTACCAGCGCTCGAAGCTCGCGCCGCTCACCACGTCGGCCGGCAGCTGCTGGTCGTACCAGGCGAAGATCAGCTCGTCGTCCACCAGCACGTCCTGGCGCCGCGCCTTGTGCTCGAGCTCCTGCACCTGGGCCACCATGCGCCGGTTGTGCGCCAGGAAGGGCAGCTTCGTGTCCCACTCGCCGGCCACCAGCGCCTCGCGGATGAAGATCTCGCGCGCCGCCGCCCGATCCACGTTGCCGTAGTTCACGCGCCGGTTGCTGTAGACGACGATGCCGTACAGCGTGGCGCGCTCCAGGGCGATGACCTCGGCGGCCTTCTTCTCCCAGTGCGGCTCCAGCAGCTGGGTCTTGAGCAGGTGGCCGGCGATGGGCGGCAGCCACTGCGGCTCGATGACCGCGATGCCGCGGCCGAACAGGCGCGTGGTGTCCACCAGCTCGGCGGCCACGATCCAGCGGCCCGGCTTCTTCGACAGGTGGGCGCCGGGGTGGCGCCAGAACTTGATGCCGCGCGCGCCGAGGTACCACTCGTCGTCGTCGGCCTTCAGGCCGATGTTGCCCAGCAGGCCGGCCAGCATGGACTGGTGGATCTGCTCGTAGGTGGCCGGCGTGCCATTGAGGCGCCAGCCGTGCTCGGCCACCACCGTGTGCAGCTGGGTGTGGATGTCGCGCCATTCGCGCACCCGACGCGGGCTCACGAACTGGTCGCGCAGGCGCTGCTCCTGCTGGCGGTGGCTCAGCTTGTGGCTGTCGGTCTGCTGGGTCTTCTGTCCGGCATGGCCGTGCACGCCGCGGCCTTCCTCGATCCACTTCCACAGCTTCAGGTAGCCCATGAACTCCGACTTCTCGTCGTCGAAGAGCTTGTGCTTCTGGTCGGCGGCCTGCTGCTGCTCGAGCGGGCGGTCGCGCACGTCCTGCACGCTCAGGGCGCTGGCGATCACCAGCACCTCGCTGAGCGCCTGGCGGTCGCGCGCGGCCAGGATCATGCGGCCCACGCGCGGGTCCAGCGGCAGGCGCGAGAGCTCGCGGCCGATGGGGGTGAGCTCGTTGGTGTCGTCCACCGCGCCCAGCTCGGCCAGGAGCGCGTAGCCGTCGGCGATGGCCTTGCGCGGCGGCGGCTCGAGGAAGGGGAAATCCTCCACCGTGCCCAGGTGCAGCGCCTTCATGCGCAGGATCACGCCTGCCAGCGACGAGCGCAGGATCTCCGGGTCGG
>JACRBA010000152.1 GCA_016213265.1 Burkholderiales bacterium
ACCGGCGGCGGCGTGGGGGCAACCCTCGGTGGTGTGGGCTCGGGCGCGGCGGCGGCCAGCGCGGGGGCGGGCGCCGCCTGCGGCCGCCACAGGCCGGCGCGGATCTCGTCGTGGGTGATGCGGCGCACCTCCACCGGGGCCACCCCGTTCTGCACGCCCAGCTTCACCGCCGCGGCGTAGGACAGGTCGATCACCCGACCCGAGGCGAAGGGCCCGCGGTCGTTGACGCGCACCACGATCTCGCGCCCGTTGGCCGGGTTGCGCACGCGCGCGTAGCTCGGCAGCGGCATCGTCTTGTGCGCCGCCGTCATGGCGTACATGTTGTAGGTCTCGCCGCTGGCCGTGCGCCGGCCGTGGAACTTGCGGCCGTACCACGAGGCCAGGCCTGTTTCCATCAGCGGGTCGTCGCCCGTCAGCGGGGTGTAGCTCTGGCCCAGCACCTCGTAGGGCTTGTTGGGCCCACCGCGGCGGATGGGCTCGACCTTGGGCTCGGCGTCGGGCAGGTCGCGCAGCTCCCGCGGCTCGGGCCCCGTGCCCGCAGGGGGCGGCCCGTCGGCACCCGATGCCGGGCCGCGCGGCGGGGTGCTGCAGCCGGCCACCACCATCAGCCCCGCCAGCAGCAGCCAGCGGCTGGCCGACTGCGCACCAGGCGGAAGGGACCGAAGGGGGAGAGGCGCCATGGCGCCGCATGGTAGCGGCGAACGGCGGCAGGCAAGAAGGGGGAAGTTGGCGCGCCCGGCTGGGATCGAACCAGCGGCCCCTGGCTTCGGAGGCCAGTACTCTATCCACTGAGCTACGGGCGCGGCGCAGGGAGGAGAGGCATTCTAGCAGCGCGCCGCCGGCCTGCCCGTGGCCTGCCTCCGGCGCCCGTGCGCCACCAGGGGCGCTGGCTATAATTCGCGGGTTTTGCCAACCGCCAACCCGCCCGGCCGCCCGGCTCGGCGACACGAGGATTCCATGAGCGACGTGCACGCCAACGCAGCCTCCACCGAGCATGACGGCCCCCACGAGGGCCCGATCAAGACGCCCAAGCAGCTGGTCTGGACGGTCATCGCCTCGTTCGTGGTGCCCATCATCGTGATCATCCTTCTCACGCAGTTCGTGGCCACCGGCACGAAGCCGGCCGCGGGCTCCGAGGGCATGGGCGAAGAGGCGGTGGCCCGCCGCATCCAGCCCCTGGGCTCGGTGGAACTGCGCGACGCCAGCGACACGGCCACGCTGAAGACCGGCGAGCAGGTGTTCCAGGCGCAATGCTCGGCCTGCCACAGCACCGGCGCCGCCGGCGCGCCCAAGCTGGCCGACGCCGCGGCCTGGGGCCCGCGCATCTCGCAAGGTCTGGAGACGCTGGTCAACTCCGCGCTCAAGGGCAAGGGCAACATGGGCCCGCAAGGCGGCGGCGATTTCTCGGACTTCGAGATCGCGCGTGCCGTGGTCTACATGGCCAACCAGGGTGGCGCCAAGTTCGAGGAGCCGAAGGCGCCCGCCGCCGCGGCCAGCGCCGCCCAGTGAGCGGGGCCCGGCCCCTGCGCTGAATCAGCCGCCTGCGGGCGGCTTTTTCATGCCCGTGCGGCCTTCCCTCGCCGACACCCCCGAGACGTCTTCGGCCAAGCCCTTGTCCTGCAGGCAGTCGATGAATGCCGTCAGGAGGGCCGGCCGGTGCTGCCTGTTCGGGTAATAGAGGAACAGCCCTGGCCGCGAGACCGACCAGTCGGCGAGGACCTGCACCAGCCGTCCCTGTGCCAAGTGCGCGGCCAACCCATCCCTCTTGAAATGGTAGGCGATACCGAGCCCATTGACGGCGGCAGCGACGCCGACGTCCGCATGGTTGGTGACGACGGGCCCCTCCACCGCCACTTCGAGCCGCTTGCCTCGCTTCTCGAACTGCCACCGATAGGGCCTCCCGTCCGTCTGTAGCCGCCAGTTGATGCAGGCGTGCTGACTCAGATCCGCGGGCGTCCTGGGGGTGCCGCGACGGGCGAGGTAGGCGGGAGACGCCACCACGGCCATGTCCAGGTCTGGCGTCAGGCGCACGGCGATCATGTCTCGTTCAAGGCGCCCGCCCACACGGATGCCGGCGTCGAATCTGCCGTCCACGATGTCGGCCAGATCGTCGTCGACCACGATGTCGAGCACCACGTCGGGGTATGCCTGATGGAACCGTGACAGCCTGGGCGCGATGAGTTCTCTGGCGGCGATCCCCAAGGTGTTGATGCGCAGCGTCCCGCTGACACGCGCGGTCGCCTCACTCGCCTCGGCCACGGCGGCGTCCAGCTCCCTGAACAGCGGTGCAATGCGCCGATGGAGCAGCTCGCCACTGGCCGTGGGGGCGACGCTCCGCGTCGTGCGATTGAGCAGCCGCGCACCCAGGCGGCCCTCCAGCTGGCGGATGGTCTGGCTCAGCGCCGACGGCGACACGCCCAAGTGCTCGGCCGCCCTGGCAAAACTCGAGCGCTCCACCACGGCGGCGAAGGCTTTCAGCTCGGCGAACTCAGAACCGCGCATTGTGCATAGCTTGCTTCACAGCCTATGCGAATAGTAGTCCATTCCCTAAACTGAAACCGCTTGGCATCCTGCGTTCATCGCCAACAACGTGAGCCGCCGACATGCCCACCGTGACTCTTCCCCCGCCCATCGAGGCCTACTTCGCAGCAGAACGTGACCCGCAGGCCCTGGCGAGTTGCTTCACCTCGCAGGCCGTCCTGGAGGACGATGGCCACACCCATCGCGGTGTCGACGCCATCACCTCCTTCATGGCCGCGGCGGCGGCCAAGTACCACGCCACCAGCGTGCCCTTCGAGATGCATCAGGAGGGCGAGCTGCAGGTCGTGCGCGCCCGGGTGAGCGGCAACTTTCCTGGCAGCCCGATCGATCTGTCCTATCGATTCCGCCTCGAGGGCGATCTGATCGCGTCGCTGGAGATCGCGGCATGAGCTTCGATCTTCAGCTGGAAGGACAGCGTGCCGTGGTGACGGGCGGCACCAAGGGACTGGGCGCCGCCGTGGTGAGAAGCCTTCACGAGGCGGGGGTCCAGGTGATGGCCACTGCGCGTTCTGCGCCGGAGCACCCCCTGGCGGGCGTGACCTACGTGGAGGCCGACATGACGACAGCCGAAGGCGTCGCCGAGGTCGCGCGTGCGGTCATGCAGCGATGGCAAGGCGTTGACATCGTGGTCAACTGCCTCGGCGGCTCCAGCGCGTCCCCGGGCGGCTTCGCCGCCCTGGACGACGCGGCCTGGCTCCACGAACTGAACGTGAACCTGATGTCCGCGGTGCGACTGGACCGCGCCCTGTTGCCGGCGATGCTGAAGAAGGGGGCCGGCGTCATCCTGCACGTGACCTCGATCCAGCGCGTCATGCCGCTCCCGGAATCGACCACCGCCTATGCAGCGGCAAAGGGCGCCCTCTCCACCTACAGCTGGGTCGCCCCGCCCGGCCGCAGGAGGTCGCTGATCTGATCACCTTCCTCGTGTCTGCGCGCGCTGCGTCCATCTCGGGCACGGAACACGTGATCGATGGCGGCACGGTGCCCACCGTATAGACCGCCCGGGCGGTCTCTTCCCCATCCGTTCCGCGCCCACGCCGTCTGGCCTCCCGGCGCGTCAGCCAGATCGTTTCGACGCCCGCGCCGCCGCCGGGCTGAGCACGTAGCCGAAACGCGCGGGCATCTCGGCGAAGGCCAGCTCCTGCGGCTGCCACACCAGCGCGTCCACCGCGTCCGCGGCCACGGCCGTGTCCAGCGAGTGCACCAGGCCGAAGCCCAGGTCGCAGGCCAGGTACAGGCGGCCCAGCTCGTCGAGCCAGGCCGACTGCGGCTGCGCGGGCCGGCCGGTGTGGCTGGTGACGGCCGGCGCGGCCTGGCCCGCCACGGCCTGCAGCCGCCACACCCAGGGCGCGGCCTCGAGCTCCACGTACACGCGCTGCGGGCCGTTCTGGAAGAACCAGGCGCCCGCCGGGTCGGCCTCGTAGTTGCGGCCGATGAACTCGATGAGCTTGTCGTGCACGATGCGGCTGCCTTTGGGGTGGGGGAAGCGTCCGGCCGCCTGCGTGCGGTCGTCGCGCATGTACCAGTCGCCGCGCACGTCCAGCGCCAGCCAGTCGAAACAGTGCGGCACGTTCGGCCACTTGGCCAGGGCCGCCTTCACGATGTCGTCCATGGCTGCCTTCTACGCCGGGCGCGCCAGCCAGTCCACCACGGCCTGCGGCATGGCCTGCACGTGAAGGGGGTTTCGGGCGGGAAACGCGACCGCCGGAAAGCCCACGTGGCCGCCGTGCCCGGGCTGCCACAGCGTGACGAAACGGCCGGCCTCGGCCCGCGTGGGCAGGCTCGCGGCCGGCACGAACGGGTCGTTGAGCGCGTTCAGGGCCAGGGCCGGCACGCGGATGTCGGCCAGGCGCGGCTTGGCGCTGGCGCGGCGCCAGTAGTCGTCCGTGCCGGCAAAGCCATGCAGCGGCGCGGTGAAGAGGTCGTCGAAGGTGTAGAGGTCGCGCGCGGCCAGCAGCGCATCGCGGTCGAACAGGCCGGGGTGCTGCGCCCACTTGGCCAGCGCCTTGGGCTTCATGCTGCGCAGGAACATGCGCGTGTACACCTGCCGGTTGAAGCCCTGGCCGATGGCGTGGCCGCCGGCGGCCAGGTCCAGCGGCGAGCACACCGCGGCCACGGCATGCACCACCCGCGAGGCCGTCTCGCCGGCCTCCTCGGCCCAGCGCAGCAGCGCATTGCCACCCAGGGACACGCCGGCCACGTGCAGGGGCTGGCCGGCCCGCTCGCGCAGCCGGCCCAGCACCCAGCCGATCTCCTCGAAGTCGCCCGAGTGGTAGGCGCGCGGCGCCAGATTGATCTCGCCCGAGCAGCCGCGGAAGTGCGGCACGGCGAAGTGCCAGCCGCGGCGTGCGGCCACCTCGGCGAAGGCCTCGGCGTAGTGGCTGCGCGAGCTGCCTTCCAGGCCATGGAACAGCACCAGCCAGGGCGCGCCGGGGTCGGCCCCGTCCTGGAAATCGACGTCGATGAAGTCGCCGTCCGGCGTGGCCCAGCGCTCGCGCCGGTACACCGGCGCCGCGCCCTGCACCCGACGGCCCCACAGCGCCGGCACGATGGTCTGCAGGTGGCCGCCGGGCAGCCAGGCCGGCGCGGCGAAGCGCTGCATCCGCCCTCCCCCGCTCAGTGCAGGGTGGACGGCGCCTCGACCACCTCGGGCGGCTCGGTGGCGGTGCCGGCGCTGGCGTGGTGCGCCACCAGGCGCCAGTCCTGGGCGGTCTTGAAGTAGACGTTGGTGGCCATCACCCAGCCGGTGCGCGCCGTCTCGGCGGTGGTGAGCACCACGCGCTCGACCACGCTGTGCACCGAGGCGGTCATGGACTGCACGGTGCGCAGCCGCTCGGGCTGCACCTGCACCGTGCCGCCGGCAAAGATGGCCTCGAAGGCGGCGCGCACCGCCGCGGGCCCCACCAGGCGCGGGCCACCCGGGTGCACGCAGACGATCTCCTCGTCGTCGGCCCACACGGCCATGAGCTTGTCGATGTCGCCCTCGCGCAGGGCGTCGTAGAACTGCGCCTCGACGTCGTCGGGCGAGGCGAGCAGGGCGGCCTTGGGCGGCTGGGCAGGCATGGGCGATCGGCTCGTCAGCGGAAGACCACGGTCTTGTGGCCGTTGATCAGGACACGGCGCTCCACGTGCCAGCGCACCGCGCGCGCCAGCACCACACATTCGACGTCGCGGCCCACGGCCGTGAGGTCGTCGGCGGACAGCGAATGGTCCACGCGCTCCACGTCCTGCTCGATGATGGGGCCCTCGTCGAGGTCGGGCGTCACATAGTGGGCGGTGGCGCCGATGAGCTTGACGCCGCGCGCGTGCGCCTGCGCATACGGCTTGGCGCCCTTGAAGCTGGGCAGGAAGCTGTGGTGGATGTTGATGGCCCGGCCGGCCAGGCGCTCGCACAGCGCGGGGCTGAGGATCTGCATGTAGCGCGCGAGCACCACCAGGTCGATGCGCTCGGCGTCGATCAGCGCCTCGATGGCCGCCTCCTGCGCGCGCTTGGCCTCGGGGCCCGCGCCGGGGGCGAGCGGCAGGTGGTGGAAGGGCAGGCCGTGGCTTTCCACCAGCGCCTGGTGGGTGGTGTGGTTGGACACCACGGCGGGGATGTCCACCGCCAGCTGGCCGCTGCTCCAGCGGAACAGCAGGTCGTTCAGGCAGTGCCCGTGCTGGCTCACCATCAGCAGCACACGCGGGCGGTGCGTGAGTGCGTGGAAGGTGGCCCGCATGCCGAACTGCTGGCGCACATGGGCGAACAGCCGGTCCAGCGTGGCGCCGTCGGCCAGCTGCTCGGGCGCCTCGAAGTGCACCCGCATGAAGAACAGGCCGGTGGCGTCCTCCCCCTGCACGTCACCGAACTGCTGCGAATCGATGATGTTGCAGCCGGCCTGGTAGAGCAGCCCCGAGACGGTGTGCACGATGCCCTTGGCATCGCGGCAGGCCAGCGTGAGGACGAACTCGTGGGAACGGTCGGAAGCGGCCATGGCGCGGGTGGGCTGACGGAGCGGCGATTGTACGAACCATGCACGCCGGCCCACCCACGCCGGGGCGCCGCGCCGGGCCGGGCGCACCAGCCTGAAGCGCGGGTGCGCAACTTGCATGCACCCCCTGCGTGCCCCCCACCGAACTGCGCCTTGCGGTGATCACCGCCACCGCCCACGTGCCGGACCTCGCCGACGACGAGGGCTGGGACGAGGCGCTGCGCCTGCGCGACCTGGTGCAGGGCCTGCGGGCGGGCGGTTACCGCATCGCCGGCGTGCTGGGGGCCGATGCCCAACTGCCCGAGCGCCTGGCCGCGCTGGCGCCCGACGTGCTGATCGTGGACGCCGAGAGCGGCGCCCGCGACGCCATCGAGCACGTGGTGTGGGCCATGCGCGACGCGCCCCGCCCCATCGTGCTGTTCACGGAAGAGCACGACCCCAGCCACATGCGCGAGGCGGTGGCGGCGGGCGTGGTGGCCTACGTGGTGGCCGGCCTCGCGCCCGAGCGGGTGCGGCCCATCATCGACGTGGCGGTGGCCCGCTTCGAACACGAGCAGGGGCTGCGCCAGGAGCTGGCCCGCGCCCAGGGCCGGCTGGCCGAGCGCGCGGTGGTCGACCGCGCCAAGGCCCTGCTGATGCAGCGCCACGGCCTGCCCGAGCCCCAGGCCTACGCCCGGCTGCGCAGCACCGCCATGCACCAGGGCCTGACCATCCACGAGGTGGCGCGCCGGCTGCTCGAGCTGGCCGACCTGCTGGGCTGAGCCCGGCCCGCAGCACGACGCCCCGCGATGGTGCGGTGCGCGCGCCGTGGCGGGGCGCGGGATGGGCCATGGCACCGGATGGCCCGGCCAGCCGGGCTGGCACGGGGGTTGCGTAGCCCCTGGCGTGGCTCAACGAGGGGCCACACTGACTTCCAGGTTTGTTGGACATAGGCGTCCGCGGTCGGAGACCCCGTCTCCCGCCCCGGACGCCTCTTTTTTTTCCTGCCGCCGCTTGACGAGGACCCCCACGATGTTCGCCGCCCCCGCTGCCCGACCCGGCCCCTCCCCGAGCCCTGCGCCTGCCGTCGACCTGGGCCGACGCCGCCTGCTGCAGGCCGCTTCGGCCGCCGCCACCGGCGCGGCCGCCGGCTTCAGCGCGCCGCATGCCTGGGCACAGGGCTCGGACAAGCCCGAGAAGGAAGAAGTGCGCATCGGCTTCATCCCGCTGACCGACTGCGCCTCGGTGGTGATGGCCGCCGCGCTCGGCTTCGACCGCAAGTACGGCGTGAAGATCGTGCCCACCAAGGAGGCCTCGTGGGCGGGCGTGCGCGACAAGCTCGTCAACGGCGAGCTGGACATGGCCCACGTGCTGTGGGGCCTGGTCTACGGCGTGCACCTGGGCGTGTCGGGCCCCAAGAAGGACATGGCCGTGCTGATGAACCTGAACCACAACGGCCAGGCCATCACGCTGTCGAAGAAGCTGGCCGACAAGGGCGCGGTGGACGGCGCCTCGCTGGCCAAGCTGATGGCCGCGGACAAGCGCGAGTACGTGTTCGCGCAGACCTTCCCCACCGGCACGCACGCCATGTGGCTGTACCACTGGCTGGCCACGCATGGCATCCACCCCCTCAAGGACGCGAAGGTGATCACCGTGCCGCCGCCACAGATGGTGGCCAACATGCGCGTGGGCAACATGGACGGCTTCTGCGTGGGCGAGCCCTGGAACCACCGCGCCATCATCGACGGCATCGGCATCACCGCCGCCACCACGCAGCAGATCTGGAAGGACCACCCCGAGAAGGCGCTGGGCACCACGGCCGACTTCGTGAAGAAGCACCCGGCCACCTGCCGCGCGGTGATCATGGCCATCCTGGAGGCCAGCCGCTGGATCGACGCCAGCCTGTCGAACAAGCAGAAGATGGCCGAGACCATCGCCGACAAGGCCTACGTGAACACCAGCGTGGATGCGATCAACCAGCGCATCCTCGGGCGCTACCAGAACGGCCTGGGCCGCACCTGGGACGACCCCGACCACATGAAGTTCTTCAACGACGGCGCGGTGAACTTCCCGTACCTGTCCGACGGCATGTGGTTCCTCACCCAGCACAAGCGCTGGGGCCTGCTCAAGGACCACCCCGACTACCTCGGCGTGGCCAAGGCCATCAACCAGGTGGAGCTGTACGGCCAGGCGGCCTCGGCACTGAAGGTGAACGTGCCCAAGGACGTGATGCGCAGCTCCAAACTGATCGACGGCAGCGTGTGGGATGGCAAGGACCCGGCGCGTTATGCCGACAGCTTCAAGGTGCGCGCATGAAGCCCGCGCTCGATCGACTGGCCGCCACGCTGCTGCCGCCGCTGGTGGGCATGGCGCTGCTGGTGGGGGTGTGGGCGCTGCTCACGCAGAAGGGCGGCTCGTTTCCCACGCCGGCTGCCACCTTCGATGCCGCCGTCGCGCTGTTCGCCGACCCCTTCTACCGCAACGGGCCGAACGACCAGGGCATCGGCTGGAACATCCTGAACTCGCTGCAGCGCGTGGCACTGGGCTTCGGCATGGCCGCGCTGGTGGGCATTCCGCTGGGCTTCGTGATCGGGCGCTTCCGCTTCGCCGAGCGCATGGTGAGCCCGCTGATCAGCCTGCTCAAGCCGGTGTCGCCGCTGGCCTGGCTGCCCATCGGGCTGCTGGTGTTCCAGCGCGCCGACCCGGCCGCCATCTGGACCATCTTCATCTGCTCGATCTGGCCGATGGTGGTGAACACGGCCGTGGGCGTGCAGCGCGTGCCGCAGGACTACCTGAACGTGGCGCGTGTGCTGAACCTGTCGGAGTGGAAGGTGATCACGCGCATCCTGCTGCCGGCCGTGCTGCCCTACCTGCTGACCGGCGTGCGCCTGTCGGTGGGCACGGCCTGGCTGGTGATCGTGGCCGCCGAGATGCTGACCGGCGGCGTGGGCATCGGCTTCTGGGTGTGGGACGAGTGGAACA
>JACRBA010000154.1 GCA_016213265.1 Burkholderiales bacterium
CCCACCATCAGGATCTCGCCGTGCGCGAAGTTGATCAACGAGATGATCCCGTAGACCATCGTGTAGCCCAGCGCCACCAGGGCGTACATGCTGCCCAGCACCAGGCCATTGATGATTTGTTGGATGAAGATGTCCATGCGTGTTCCGCGGGCCGAGCGGCCCGGTGGCCCCGGTTGATCCGGCGGGGATTGTAGGAAGTGGTGTCCCGCCCGCCGGGGCGGGCTTACCCGCCGCTGGCGGTCCCGGGCCCGCCGGCCGCCTCGTCGTTGAGGCGGCGCAACTCCGCCAGCTTGTCGCCGATGCGCAGCTCCAGGCCACGGGGCACCGGCTCGTAGAAGCGCGGTGCGGGCTCCAGGCCGTCGGGCCAGTAGCGCTCGCCGGCCGCGAAGCCGCCCGGCTCGTCGTGGGCATAGCGGTAGCCCTCGCCATGGCCCAGCGATTTCATGAGCTTCGTGGGGGCGTTGCGCAGGTGGGCGGGCACCGGCCGGGTGGTGTCCTGCTTGACGAAGGCCCGCACCGCCTTCCAGGCCGTGTACACGGCGTTGGACTTGGGCGCCACCGCGAGATAGACGACCGCCTGGGCCAGCGCCAGCTCGCCCTCGGGCGTGCCCAGGCGCTCGTAGGTCTCGGCCGCGTCCAGCGCCAGGCGCAGGGCACGCGGGTCGGCGTTGCCCACGTCCTCGTTGGCCATGCGGATGAGGCGGCGGGCCAGGTAGCGCGGGTCCGCCCCGCCATCGAGCATGCGGGCGAACCAGTACAGGGCCGCATCGGGGTCGGAGCCGCGCACCGACTTGTGCAGCGCCGAGATGCTGTCGTAGAACTGGTCGCCGCCCTTGTCGTAGCGGCGCAGCTGCTCACCCAGCGAGCGCTCGAGCATGGCCTCGTCGATGAGCGTGGTGCCCGCCGGCAACTGGGCCGCCAGGTTCTCGTAGGCATTGAGCAGCCGCCGGGCGTCGCCGTCGGCATAGCCGACCAGCCGCGCGGCCGCGGCATCGTCCAGCGGCGGCGCCTGCAGCTCGGTCTCGGCGCGCCGCAGCAGCGCCCGCTGCTCGTCATCGTCCAGCGCCTTGAGCACGTGCACGGTGGCGCGCGACAACAGCGCGGAGTTCACCTCGAACGACGGGTTCTCGGTGGTGGCGCCGATGAAGGTGAACAGGCCCGACTCGACGTGCGGCAGGAAGGCATCCTGCTGCGACTTGTTGAAGCGGTGCACCTCGTCGACGAAGACGATGCTGCGCCGGCCCTGGGCGCGGGCCAGTTCGGCCTGGGCCACGGCGTCCCGGATGTCCTTCACGCCCGAGAGCACGGCCGACAGCACGATGAACTGGGCGTCCATGGCGCCGGCCAGCAGGCGGGCCAGCGTGGTCTTGCCCACGCCGGGCGGGCCCCAGAGGATCATGGAGTGCAGCCGGCGCTGCTCGAACGCCACGCGCAGCGGCTTGCCCGGGCCCAGCAGGTGCGACTGGCCGATCACCTCGTCCAGGTGGCGAGGGCGCAGGCGTTCGGCCAGCGGCGCCCCTGGCGCGGCGCCCCCGGGCCCGGGCTGGCCACCCGGGCCGGACGGGAGATCGGGGTCATCGAACAGGGCATCTTGCCGGGGCATGGCGGCATTGTCGCAGTGGGCTGGGCCGCCGGCCGTGGCGCGGAATTGGCCGCCCTGACCGCCACTTTTCCAGCCTTGTCCCCGCCGGCGGGCGGCCCACACTGCGCTCAGATCCGATTTTCCCAGCGAGGAGCCCCGCCCATGACCGCCATGATGACCGCCGCCGACCAGAGCGCCGCCTCCGCGGCCGCCGACACTGCCGCCCCGACCGGCACGCCGCGCGAATACCTGTCCTTCAAGCTGGGCAGCGAGGAGTACGGCATCGACATCCTGCGTGTGCAGGAGATCCGCGGCTACGAGCCGCCCACCCGCATCGCCAATGCGCCCCATTTCATCAAGGGCGTGGTGAACCTGCGCGGCGTGATCGTGCCGATCGTCGACATGCGCCTGCGCTTTGGCCTGCCGGATGTGCAGTACAACAGCTTCACGGTGGTCATCATCCTGAACATCGGCCACCGCACCGTCGGCATGGTGGTGGATTCGGTGAGCGACGTGCTGGAACTGGCCCCCGGCCAGATCAAGCCGGCGCCCGAGTTCCACGGAGCGATCGACGCGGCCTACATCACCGGCCTGGGCACCATCAAGAGCGGCGACGTCGAGCGCATGCTCATCCTGATGGACATCGAGCAGATGATGATGGCGCCCGACATGGGCCTGATGGACGAGGCCGTGGCCGTCCACTGAGCGCCTCGGGGCCGCCCCGCGGCCCCCCGCGCCTAGCCGCCGGAGACGTCGGCGCCCGGCGGCGGCGTGAAGCGGAAGGTCTCGGGCGGCAGCGCCACCTCGGTGGCCATCTGCTCGAAACGCAGCAGGGAGCGCTGGCCGAAGCTGTCGGCGATCTCCACCGCCACCAGCGCGCGGCCACGAAAGCCCGCCTGCAGCCACTGCACCGTGCCGCCCGCCTCGCGCGGCGTGGCACGCACCCATTCGAGCCCGTCGCGGTCGGGCTGGTTCTTCAGCTCGAAGCTCTTCTCGATCGACGCCCCGGTGAGCAGCGCCGCCGGCGTGTTGCCCAGCGCCTGGCCGAGCGGACGCACCGTCACCTGCGCCAGGTCGGGGTCGTACATCCACACCTTCTGCCCATCGCCCACGATCGTCTGGGGATAGGGCTTGGTGTACTCGAAGCGGAAGCGGTCGGGCCGGGCGAAGCTGAATTGCCCCGAGGACACCTTCTGCCGCGCGCCGTCGGGCGAGGTCACCGTCTGGGTGAAGGCCGAGCGCCCGCTCTTCACGTCGCGCACGAAGGCGCGCAAGGATTCCGCCGCATCCGCCCTGGCCACGGGCGAGAAACCGGCCGACAGTGCACAGGCGGCCACGGTGGCGGTGGCCATCGCAGCCCGACGAAGACTATTCATCACGCTTGGGCACCAGGATGTCGCGGTTGCCGTTGGTGGACATGCTGGATACGAGCCCGGATTGCTCCATTTGTTCCAGCAACCGTGCCGCGCGGTTGTAGCCGATGCGCAGGTGGCGCTGCACCAGCGAGATGGACGCCTTGCGGTGCTGGAGCACCACGGCCACCGCCTGGTCGTACATGGGGTCGGCCTCGGTGCCGCCCGCCGCCCCGCCTTCGGGCGCTTCGCCGCCCTCGCCATCGAGCGTGCCGCCCTCCAGGATGCCTTCCACGTAGTCGGGCGGGCCCTTGAGCTTGAGCGCCTCGACCACGCGGTGCACCTCCTCGTCCGACACGAAGGCACCGTGCACGCGCACCGGCAACCCGCTGCCCGGCGCCAGGTAGAGCATGTCGCCCATGCCCAGCAGCGCCTCGGCCCCCATCTGGTCGAGGATGGTGCGGCTGTCGATCTTGCTGGACACCTGGAAGGACAGGCGGGTGGGGATGTTGGCCTTGATCAGGCCGGTGATCACGTCGACGCTGGGGCGCTGCGTGGCGAGCACGAGGTGGATGCCCGCCGCACGCGCCTTCTGTGCCAGGCGGGCAATGAGCTCTTCGATCTTCTTGCCCACCACCATCATCAGGTCGGCCAACTCGTCGATGACGATGACGATGAAGGGCAGCCGGTCCAGCGGCTCCGGCTCCTCGGGCGTGAGGCTGAAGGGGTTGGGGATGAACTCGCCGCGCGCGGCGGCGTCGTCGATCTTCTTGTTGTAGCCGGCCAGGTTGCGCACGCCCAGCTTGCTCATGAGCTTGTAGCGGCGCTCCATCTCGGCCACGCACCAGGTCAGCGCGTTGGCGGCCTGCTTCATGTCCGTCACCACCGGGCACAGCAGGTGGCCGATGCCCTCGTAGACGCTCATCTCGAGCATCTTCGGGTCGATGAGGATCAGGCGCACATCCCGCGGCTCGGCCGTGTACAGCAGGCTGAGGAGCATGCCGTTGATGCCCACCGACTTGCCCGAGCCGGTGGTGCCGGCCACCAGGCAGTGCGGCATCTTGGCCAGATCGGCCACCACCGGCGCACCGACGATGTCCTTGCCCAGGCCGATGGTGAGCAGCGAGGAGGCGTCGTTGTAGACCTGCGAGCCCAGGATCTCGGCCAGGCGGATGGTCTGCCGCTTGGCGTTGGGCAGTTCCAGGGCCATCAGGTTCTTGCCCGGGATGGTCTCGACCACGCGGATGGACACCAGCGACAGCGAACGCGCCAGGTCCTTGGCCAGGTTGACGATCTGCGAGCCCTTCACCCCGGTGGCCGGCTCGATCTCGTAGCGCGTGATGACCGGGCCGGGCTGGGCCGCGACCACGCGCACTTCCACGCCGAAATCGGAGAGCTTCTTCTCGATCAGCCGGCTGGTCATCTCCAGCGACTCGGGGGTGACCGTCTCGACGCGGCCGGGCGCCTTGTCGAGCAGGTCGATCTGCGGCAGCTTGGTGTCGGCCAGCTCGGTGAACAAGGGCTTCTGGCGCTCGCGGGCCACGCGCTCGGACTTGGGCACCTCCAGCACCGGCGGCTCGATCACCAGCGGCACGTGCTGCTCGGCGAACTCCTCGCGCTCTTCCTCGACCTCGATCTCGCGCTCGCGCTGGGCCAGCTCACCCAGCCGAACGTCCTCGGCGATCTCGCGCTGGTGGCTGCGGCGTTCGCGCACGCCTTCCACCCAGTCGCCCAGGGCGTCGGCCACCCGCACCCACGAGAACCGCAGTGCCAGCGACAGCGCCAGCACCAGGGCGGCGATCCACAGCGCCCCCGAGGCCGTGAAACCGGCCAGCTGCATGGACCAGGGCCCCAGCGCCCAGCCGAGCACACCGCCGGCATGCCCGGGCAGCCTGTCCTCCCAGCCGTACAGCCGGGTCCACTCGAGGGCGCAGCTCGAGGCCATGAGCAGCGCGACCCCGGCCCAGCGCCGCAGTCGCCCCGCCATGGGCGGCGCCTCACCGCGGCTCAGTGCAGCCCAGCGGGCCAGCAGCTGCCGCGCGCCCACCACCAGCAGCCACCAGGCCGAGAACCCGAACAGCACCAGCAGCACGTCGGCCGCCCAGGCGCCCGGCAGGCCCAGCCAGTTCGACACCGGGCCCCCGTTGCCGCTGGTGGAAAAGCCCGGGTCATCCGCGCGCCGGCTCGCCAGCGCCAGCGCGGCGGCCAGCCACAGCGCAGCGCCGGCGGCCAGGCGCAGGCGGTCGCGCACCGGGCGGGCAGGACGCGGCTCAGGCGTCTCGGGCAGGTCGAACGGGCCGGTGCGGCCGGCGCCAGCGGCCGGGCGGCGCCACCAGGCAGCCGCTCCGGGCAAGGGGTTCAACGACTTCAGCAAATCACTCCGGCAGGCGGTTCTTGAGGACGACCGAGCCGTTTTCCTGGGTTTCGATGACGCCGCGCTCTTCCAGGTCCTTCATGACCCGGCTCACCATCTCGCGCGAGGCGCCCACGATCTTCGCCATGTCCTGGCGCGAGACCTTGCCGCGGATGATCTTCTGGCCATCCACGTCCTCGGCCATGTCGAGCAGCGTGCGCGCCACGCGGCCATACACGTCGAGCAGGGCGAGGGATTCGATCTGCCGGTCGGCGCTGCGCAGGCGCGACACCAGGCCACGCATGATGGCGTACGAGAGGCTGGAGTTTTCGGGCAGGCAGCGCGCGAACTCGGGCCGGCCCAGGATGAGCATGTCGCTCTGCACCTCGCAGCGCACGGTGGCCGAATGGGGCTGGTTGTCGATGAGGCTCATCTCACCGACGTAGTCGCCCGCCTCCAGCACCGCCAGGATGACTTCCCGGCCGCGCGAATCGGAGGTGAGCACGCGTGCCCGCCCATTGAGCAGGATGAACAACGCGTTGCTCTTCTTGCCCTGCTCCACCACGATCTCGCCCCGGCGATAGCGCCGCTTGACCACGCCGTCGGCGACGGCGCGGGCCTGCTCGTTGGTGAGCATGGAGAAAAGCGGCACCCGGCGGATCAGGTCCAGGTTCGACAGCATCGACATCGCATCCCCTCTTGTTGGGCCGTTCACGCGGCACGCGCCCCGGCATGTTCTATTCCCACACCCCGGCTATCGACACAGGCCGGTCATTAGAATGCGGGGCACCGTATTCTTACGCAGGTCCGAGCATAGCGGGTTGTTGTGTGAACTCCGTCTCACCTGCCAGGCCTGAGCCATGAGCATCACCACGACCCACGCCCAAGTCCTGATCCTGGGCTCCGGCCCCGCCGGTTACACCGCGGCCATCTACGCCGCGCGCGCCAACCTCAAGCCCCTGCTGGTGACCGGCCTGGCGCAAGGCGGCCAGCTGATGACCACCACCGAGGTGGACAACTGGCCCGCCGACGTGATGGGCGTGCAGGGCCCCGAGCTGATGCAGCGCTTCCTGCAGCATGCCGAGCGCTTCCAGACCCAGATCGTGTTCGACCACATCAACGAGGTCGACCTCTCGCAGCGCCCCTTCCGCCTGAAGGGCGACTCGGGGGCCTACACCTGTGACAGCCTGATCATCGCCACGGGCGCCTCGGCGAAGTACCTCGGCCTGCCCAGCGAAGAGGCCTTCATGGGCCGCGGGGTGAGCGGTTGCGCCACCTGCGACGGCTTCTTCTACCGCGGGGACACGGTGTGCGTGGTCGGCGGTGGCAACACGGCGGTGGAAGAGGCGCTTTACCTGTCGAACATCGCCGAGAAGGTGCACCTGATCCACCGCCGCGACAAGTTCCGCGCCGAGCCGATCATGATCGACAAGCTCATGGAGAAGGTCGCCGCCGGCAAGATCGAACTGCACCTGTTCAAGACGCTCGAGGAAGTGCTGGGTGACCAGAGTGGCGTCACCGGCGTGCGCCTGGCCGACGTGAACGGTGGCCCGAGCACCGAGCTGGCCCTCAAAGGCTGTTTCATCGCCATCGGCCACTCGCCCAACACCGCCATCTTCCAGGGCCAGCTGGAGATGAAGGACGGCTACCTCGTCACCCAGGCCGGCCAGAACGGCTTCGCCACCATGACCAGCGTGCCCGGCGTGTTCGCCGCCGGCGACGTGCAGGACCACGTGTACCGCCAAGCCATCACCTCGGCCGGCACGGGCTGCATGGCGGCGCTCGACGCCCAGCGCTTCCTCGAGCAGGGCGCCTGAACTTCGCTATAATGCCTGGTTTTCCTTGCGCAGACCGCCAGGGAAGAACGGGTTACCGCCACCCTTTGGCGAGGTGAGGCCGGGTGGCCGAGCCGGATGGGCCGTCGAGAGACGGCCTTCCGCGCCGGCTGCCTCGCCGGATGAAAAGAACGGAGTGTCCTGATGGCACGCGTCTGCGAAGTGACGGGCAAGAAGCCCATGGTCGGGAACAATGTGTCCCACGCCAACAACAAGACCAAGCGTCGGTTCCTGCCCAACCTGCAGTACCGTCGTTTCTGGGTCGAGAGCGAGAACCGCTGGGTGCGCCTGCGCATCAGCAACGCCGCCCTGCGCCTGATCGACAAGAAGGGCATCGACGCCGTGCTGGCCGATCTGCGTGCCCGCGGCCAGGCCTGATCCGGCCCGTCCGACCCCGACTGACTGAACAAGGAGCCACACCATGGCAAGCAAAGGCGGCCGCGAGAAGATCAAGCTGGAGTCCACCGCGGGCACCGGCCACTTCTACACCACGAACAAGAACAAGAAGACCACGCCCGAGAAGCTCGAATTCATGAAGTTCGACCCGAAGGCGCGCAAGCACGTGCTGTACAAGGAAGTGAAGCTGAAGTAAGCCCCGGCGCTTCAGCCTCCAAGAAGAAAGCCCACCGATCGGTGGGCTTTTTTTCTCGCCGCCGCGCCAGGGCGCTCGGCCCTGGCGCACGGCGTCAACGCGCGGCGCGCAACTGCATCGAGAACTCACGCAGGGCCGCGATGCCGCTCTCCTCGGCGCGGCGGCACCAGTCCTGCAGGTCGGCCACCAGCTGCTCGGCCGACACGTTGGTGCGCGTCCAGAGTTGGCGCAGTTCCTCGCGCATGGCCACCAGCTTGGCGAGCGCGGGCGAGGCCTGCAAGGCGCCATCGAGCGCGGCGCGCAGGTTGCTGGGGATCTTCTCCGCGTCGCGGTGCAGCCAGCGCTCGGCCACGCGCAGGTTGGTCCAGGCATTGCCCGACGCGGCGGCGCCCTGCGCCTTCAGGCGGGCCACTTCGCTCGCGCAGGTGCGGCGCAGCTGCTGCGCGTAGTTGGCCATCACCTCGTAGCGGTTGGCGATGAGGGCCTCCAGCGTCTTGGAATCGGCCACCGGCTTCACCTCGCCCAGCACCAGCTGCGGCGCCGTCTTGCGCACCTTGGCCAGGCCCATCACCTCGAGCAGGCGGATATAGCCCCAGCCGATGTCGAACTCGTACTTCTTCACCGACAGCTTGGCACTGGTCGGGTAGGTGTGGTGGTTGTTGTGCAGCTCCTCGCCGCCGATGATCAGGCCGATGGGGGAGATGTTGGTCGACGCATCCACCGCCTCGAAGTTGCGGTAGCCCCACCAGTGGCCCAGGCCATTGATGATGCCGGCTGCGGTGATGGGGATCCACAGCATCTGCACCGCCCAGACGGTGAGGCCCACCGCACCGAACATCAGCACGTCCAGGATCAGCAGCAGGCTCACGCCCAGTGCGGTGTGGCGGCTGTACAGGTGCTTCTCGATCCAGTCGTCGGGCGTGTTGTGGCCGTACTTGGTGAGCGTCTCCGTCACCTTGGCCTCGGCACGGTAGAGCTCGCTGCCGGTGAGCAGCACGGTCTTGATGCCGTGGGCCACCGGGCTGTGCGGATCATCGGCCGTCTCGCACTTGGCGTGGTGCTTGCGGTGGATCGCGACCCACTCCTTGGTGACCATGCCGGTTGTCAGCCACAGCCAGAAGCGGAAGAAGTGGGACGGCACGGCGTGCAGGTCGAGCGCCCGGTGCGCCTGCGAGCGGTGCAGGAAGATGGTGACAGACGCAATGGTGATGTGCGTCGTGACCAGCGTGAACAGCAGCATCTGCCACCAGGTGGCCTCGACCAGGCCATGGGCCGCCCAGTCGATGAAGGTGGCAAACAGGGAAGACAGGTCGATCATGGGCGCTGAGTGAGGTCGCCGGACGGACGTCCGGTCGGGGTCATTGTAGGAACGATGGTGCCGCCAACCGGGGCACAAGTGGGTAGGAAAAGCCCGGCAGTTGCGGCCTCCGGGCCGCCCGCCCGCTCAGTCGCGCCGCTGCCAGGCGACGGCAAAGAAGCCATCGGTCTGGTGGCGGTGCGGCCACAGCCGCAGGAACCCCCCTTGATCCAGCGACTCGGCCTGCGGCACCTGCACGGCGTCCAAGGCTTGTGAGGCAGGCAGCAGCTCGAAATCGGGATGGGCCTGGGCGAACTCCTCGGCCACCGCCTCGTTCTCGCTGCGCAGCACGCTGCAGGTGGCATACACGAGCCGGCCGCCCGGCTTCACCAGCCGGGCGGCCGAGGCCAGGATCGCCCGCTGCTTGGCGCCCAGCTCCACCAGCGCCTGCGGCGACTGGCGCCATTTGAGATCCGGGTTGCGGCGCAAGGTTCCCAGGCCCGAGCAGGGCGCATCCACCAGCACGCGGTCGATCTTGCCGGCCAGGCGCTTGATGCGGTCGTCCCGCTCATGGGCGATCTGCGCCGGGTACACGTTGGACAGGCCGCTGCGCGCCAGGCGCGGCTTGAGCGCCTCGAGCCGGTGGCCGGCGACGTCGAACGCATACAGCCGCCCGGTGTTGCGCATCATGGCGCCCAGGGCCAGCGTCTTGCCGCCGGCGCCGGCGCAGAAATCGACCACCATCTCGCCGCGCCGTGGCGCGAGAAGCAATGCGAGCAGCTGGCTGCCCTCGTCCTGCACCTCGATGTCGCCGCGCTCGAAGGCATCCACCGTCTGCAGGGCCGGCTTGCCCTGCACGCGCAGGCCCCAGGGCGAGTAGGGCGTGGGCAGCGCCTCGATGCCGGCGGCCGTGAGGGCGGCCGCCGCGTCCTCGCGGCGTGTCTTCAGGATGTTGGTGCGCAGGTCCAGGGGGGCGGGCTGCTCGAGGGCCGCCACCAGCGGCCAGAAGTCGTCGCCCAGCTCCGCCTTGAGCGGCGCAGCCAGCCAGTCCGGCAGGTTGTGGCGCAGTTTCTCCGGCAGGCCGGCCACGTCCACCGACTGCACCTCGGCCAGCCAGGCGCGCTCGTTGGCCCCCAGCGCGGAGCGCAGCACGCCCTCGCCGCCCTGCCAGCCCAGCGCGGCCAGGCGCCGTTCCAGTGCCCCGGAGCCACTCTGCGCGAGGTGGGCATACAGCAAGCGCCGCCGCAGCACGGCGTAGGTGGTCTCGGCGAGGGCATGGCGCTCACGCTGGCCGAGCGCTCGGTGCTTGCGGAAGAAGGCGGAGACCACCGCATCGGCGGGCTGGTCGAACTTGAGGACCTGGCGCAGCAGCTCGGTGGCCAGGTCCAGCAGGGCATTGGGGTGCATCCCGGGATTATCCGGCCCCTGGCGCCGGCAGCGCCCTCACACGGGCTCGTCGCCCCCAAAGCCGATCATCCACTGGGGCGCGCCGCCCAGGTGGCGCACCCGACCCTGCTCGATGAGCAGCTGGCCCTCCACGAACCAGCGCACGGCCAGCGGATAGAGCCGGTGCTCCTGCACCAGCACCCGTTCGGCAAGCGAGTGCTCATCGTCATCCGCCCGCACGGGCACGGCGGCCTGGGCCACGATGGGGCCATGGTCCAGCTCGGCGGTGACGAAGTGCACCGTGGCGCCCGCCCACTTGCAGCCCGCTTCGATGGCGCGGCGGTGCGTGTGCAGGCCGGTGAAGGCCGGCAGCAGCGAGGGGTGAATGTTCAGCAGACGGCCTTCGTAGTGGCGGGTGAACGCCGCCCCGAGCACGCGCATGAAGCCGGCCAGCACCACCAGGTCGGGCGACCAGCGGTCGATGGTGCGCGCCAGCTCGGCGTCGAAGGCCTCGCGCTCGGCGAAGGCCCGGTGGTCCACCACGGCCGTGTCGATGCCTCGCTCGGCGGCATAGGCCAGACCACCTGCGCCCGGACGGTTGCTCACCACCGCCACCACCTGGGCCGGCCAGCCCTCGGCGGCACACCGCTCGACGATGGCCTGCATGTTGCTGCCCCGGCCGGACAGCAGGATCACGATTCGCTTCATCAGGCGCGAGAGTGTATGCGTCTGCGAGAATCGCGACCCCTGTCGCCCACCCCTCCCGACCCCCAGCCATGCGCGAGCGCGTCGTCTCCGGCATGCGCCCCACCGGCGCCCTGCACCTCGGCCACTACCACGGCGCCCTCAAGAACTGGGTGCAGCTGCAGTCGCAGCACGACTTCTTCTTCTTCGTCGCCGACTGGCACGCGCTCACCACGCACTATGCCGACCGCTCCGGCCTGGAGCGCAGCGTCTACGACATGGTGGTGGACTGGCTCGCCGCCGGCATCGACCCGGCCCGCACCACCCTGTTCATCCAGAGCCGCCTGCCCGAGCACGCCGAACTCTTTGCGCTGCTGGCCATGGGCACCCCGCTGGCCTGGCTGGAGCGCGTGCCCAGCTACAAGCACACCATGGCGCAGGCCGGCGCTGCCGAGCTGGCCACCTTCGGCTTTCTCGGCTACCCGCTGCTGCAGGCAGCCGACATCCTCATCTACCGCGCCCGTTACGTGCCCGTCGGCGAGGACCAGGCCGCGCACGTGGAGGTGACGCGCGAGGTGGCGCGCCGCTTCAACCACCTCTACGGTGGCGGGCGGGCCGAGCCGGTGCTGGCCGAGCCGCAGGCGCTGTTCACCGAGACCGCCCGCCTGCCCGGCCTGGACGGCGAGAAGATGAGCAAGAGCGCGGGCAACACCATCGCCATGCGCGAAGCACCCGAGGAGACGGCCGCCAAGATCCGGCGCATGCCCACCGACCCGCAGCGCGTGCACCGCAGTGACCCGGGCCAGCCCGAGCGCTGCCCCGTCTGGCCACTGCACTGCGTCTACACCGACGGGCCCACGCGCGCCACGCTGGCCGCGGGCTGCCGCAGCGCCGGCATCGGCTGCCTGGACTGCAAGCAGCCCCTGATCGAGGCGGTGCAGGCGCAGCAGCGGCAGTGGCACGAACGCGCCGAGAACTACCTGGCCAACCCGAAGCAGGTGCACTGGATGGTCGAGATGGGCACCGAACGCGCACGCACGATCGCGCGCCAGACCATGCGCGAAGTGCGCGAGGCCATGGGCCTGAGCTACTGAGCCCTGCCGAGGCACGCGCATGTCCGCCCCGTGGTTGATGCTGCTGGCGACGCTGCTATTCGCCACGATGGGCGTGTGCGTGAAGCTCGCGTCAGTCCACTACAGCGCGGCGGAGATCGTGCTGTACCGCAGCCTGGTGGGCGCCTTGTTCATCGCCGCGGTGGTGGGCGTGCGTGGCGGCAGCCTGCGCACCACGGTGCCGGGCATGCACTTCTGGCGCAGCCTGACCGGCGTGTGCGCGCTCGTGCTCTGGTTCTACGCCATCGGCGCCTTGCCGCTGGCCACCGCCATCACGCTCAACTACATGAGCTCGGTGTGGATGGCGCTGTTCCTGCTGGGTGGCGCCGTGCTCTTCGGCGCCGCCCGGGTGGACGGGCGTCTCATCGCCGCGGTGCTCACCGGCTTCGTGGGGGTGGCGCTGGTGCTGCGCCCCACGCTGGAGCGCGACCAGGCCCTGGGCGCGGCGGCCGGCCTCGCCTCGGGCCTGTGCGCCGCCATGGCCTACCTGCAAGTCACGGCGCTGGGCCGTGCCGGCGAGCCGGAGTACCGCGTGGTCTTCTACTTCTCGCTCGGCGGCACGGCGGCGGGCGCGCTGCTCACGCTGGCCACCGGCATGCACCCCCACACGCCCGCCGGCCTGGCGCTGCTGCTGGCCACGGGCGTGCTGGCCACGGTGGCGCAGGTGCTCATGACACGGGCCTATGCCATCGGTCGCCCGCTCGCCAATGCGAGCCTGCAGTACCTGGGCATCGTGTTCTCGTTCATCTTCGGCGTGCTGCTGTTCGACGACCCGGTCACTGCCACGGCACTGGCCGGCATGGCCCTCATCATCGTGGCCGGCGTGGCGGCCAGCGTGTTGCGGCAGCGCAGCGCCGCCGTGCGACCGGACGCCACCTCGTCCACCCTTGAAACCTGACCCGCAGGATCCTTCACCATGTCCCCTGTGCCGCCCTCCCCGCTGATCTCCGCCGAGGCCTTGTTGGCGCGCCTGGGCACCCCAGGCTGGCCGGTGCTGCTCGATTGCGGCTTCGACCTCATGGACCCCGCTGCGGGCGAGCGGGCGTGGGCGGCCGGGCACCTGCCGGGCGCGCACTACGCGCATCTGGACCGTGACCTCAGCGGGCCGAAGACCGCGCGCGGTGCGCTGGACGGCGGCCGCCACCCCCTGCCCGCCCGCGACGCCCTGGCGGTGACCCTGGGCCGCTGGGGCATCGGGCCGAGCACGCCGGTGGTGGCGTACGACGCGCAAGGCGGCCCCTTCGCCGCCCGCGCGTGGTGGCTGCTGCGATGGATGGGCCACCGCGACGTCGCGGTGCTCGACGGCGGGATCAGCGCCTGGCAGGCCGTGGGCGGCCGGCTGGAGACCGGCTCCCCGGCCGGCAGCGCGCAACCGCCGTACCCGGCCAGTGCACCGGGCATGCCCACGGTGGACGCCGCTCAGCTGCTGCGGTCGCCAGGCGAGTGGCGCGTGGTCGACGCGCGCGCGGGTGAGCGCTTCCGCGGCGAGGCGGAGCCGCTGGACGCGCAGGCCGGCCACATCCCCGGCGCACGCCACCGCTTCTTCAAGGACAACCTGGCGGCCGACGGCCGCTTCCTGCCGGCCGACGCGCTGCACGAGGCCTTCGGCCGCCTGGGCGTGGCGCCAGCGCAGGTCGTGCACCAATGCGGCTCCGGCGTCACGGCCTGCCACAACCTGCTGGCCATGGAAGCGGCTGGCCTGCACGGCGCCGCGCTCTACCCCGGCTCCTGGAGCGAGTGGTCGGCCGACCCGGCCCGCCCCGTGGCGCGCGGCTGACGCGCCCAGGTCGCTCGCCAGTCTTGACGCTGCTCAAGACAACCGGGCGCAAACGCGCAACACTTCATGCAAGGGCCGGGCCGTTCCCGGCGATTGCGTGAGAGGAGTACGCCATGTACCGCAACATCCTGGTGCCCACCGACGGCTCCGACATCACGGCCAAGGCCGTGCAGACCGCCATCACCCTGGCCAAGACCGTGGGCGCCCGCCTGTCGGTCATCAGCGTGAAGGAGCCGTTCCCCTACAGCGCCATCTCCGAGATGCAGCCGGTGCCGCCGCAGGAGTTCTACGACGCGCAGGAGCGCATCGCCTCGGCGCGCGTGAAGTCGGTGGTGGACGCCGCCACCGCGGCGGGCCTGGAGTGCGCCGCCCACACGGTGGAAGCGCTGCACCCGTGGGAAGCCATCACCGACCATGCCAAGACGCAGGGCTGCGACCTGATCGTGATGGCCTCGCATGGCCGCCGCGGCGTGAGTGCCCTGCTGCTGGGCAGCGAGACGCAGAAGGTGCTCACCCACTGCGCGGTCCCGGTGCTCGTCATCAAGTGACGCGGGCCGGCCACGCGGCCGGCCTGCGCGCCGATCGCCCGGACCAGGGGGTCAGTGCGCGCCGTGCATCAGGCCGGTGGCCAGCATCACCACGCCCAGCCCGGCGGCGATCCAGGCCAGCTGCGCCAGGATCTCCCGCCAGGGCAGGTGCCGCTGCATCTGCGGAATCAGGTCGGCCACGGCCACGTAGATGAAGCTCGACGAGGCCACCACCAGCAGGTAGGGAAAGACGTCTTCCCACTGGCCGACCACGTAGTAGCCCAGCACGCCACCCACCACCGCCGTCAGGCCGGAGAGCGCGTTGTAGGCCAGCGCACGGCGGCGGGTGAAGCCTGCATTGATCAGCACGATCGTGTCGCCCACCTCCTGCGGGATCTCATGCAGGATCACCGCCAGCGAGGTGGTCACACCCAGCTCGGGGCTCACCAGGAAGGCGGCCGCGATGATGAGCCCATCGCAGAAGTTGTGGATGCTGTCGCCCACCAGCACGCTGAAGCCGCCACGCCCGGCCTGTTCGGCGTCATAGTGGTGGTGGTGCCCGTGGCCGTCGCCCTCGTGGTGGTGGGCGTGGCGGTACAGCTCCGCCTTCTCGAGCAGGAAGAAGAACAGCAGGCCGCCCAGCAGCGTGGCGAACAGCGTGTGGGTATCGGCCCGGCCCGACTCGAAGGCCTCGGGCAGCACATGCAGCAGCGAGGTGGCCAGCAGCACCCCGGTGGACAGGCTCACCAGGTGCTTGACCAGGCGCCCCATGGCGGCGAACGTCATGGAGGCCGCGATCACGACGGACAAGACCCCTCCGATCAGCGTGGCGGCGACGATGTACAGGAGGGTCATGTTCTCAACACGAAAAGGCCACGCCGCGCCGACCCCCAAGGGGCAGGCGCGGCGCAGCCGAGGAGTGCCGGCTGGACCGCCGGCGCGGCAGCGGCAGCCCGTTGATCAGGCGACGCCGTGGGCCTTGAACCAGGCCAGGCAGCGCTTCCAGCCCTCTTCGGCCGGGCCCTGGCGGTAGCTGGGGCGGTAGTCCGCATGGAAGGCGTGCGGCGCGTCCGGGAAGACCACGAACTCGCTGCGGCGCGCGGCCGGGCTGCCCTGGGCCAGCGCGGTTTTCATCTTATCAACGGTGTCAAGCGGAATGCCTTGGTCCTGGCCACCGTACAGGCCCAGCACCGGTGCCTTCAGCTCGCCCGCCAGCTCCACAGGATGCCGCGGCTGGGCCTCGCTGGCCGTGCCCACCAGGCGGCCATACCAGGCCACGCCGGCCTTCACCGCCGGCTGGTGGGCCGCGTACAGCCAGGTGATGCGCCCACCCCAGCAAAAGCCCGTGACGCCCAGGCGCTCGGTGGCCATGCCCTGCGCCTTGGCCCACGCCACCGTGGCGTCCAGGTCGCCCATCACCTGGGCGTCAGGCACGCGGGCGATCACTTCCGTCATGAGCTTGGCGATCTCGGTGTAGGCCGTCGCATCGCCCTGGCGCACGAAGAGGTCGGGCGCGATGGCGCAATAGCCCAGGCGCGCAAAGCGCCGGGCCACGTCGGCGATGTGCTCGTGCACACCAAAGATCTCGCTGACCACCAGCACCACCGGCAAGCCGCTGCGGCCTTCCGGCATGGCGCGGTAGGCCGGCATGCGGAAATCGCCCACGGGGATGGTCACCGGGCCGGCGGTGAGGCCCGCCGTGTCGGTCTTGATGACGGTTTGCGCCGTCACCGGCAAGGTCGCGGCGGCGAACCCGGTGCCCAGGGACGTGGCCACGAAGTCACGCCGCGAGAAGGCGCGGCCGGGGACCAGTGCATCGACATCTTCCACGGTGTCAGGAGGGGTCGGCATGAGGATCTCCACAGGCAGTGAAACAGGCGGCGGATTCTAGAAACGACAAGGGGCACCGCCCGTCGGGCGATGCCCCTTCCGACACCAGGGGTCTGCCGAACTCTCAGGCGCCGAGGCGGATCACCTTGGCGATGGAGGGCACCCCCGCCTTGTCGAGCGCGAAGAGCATGTAGTAGCCCGGCGGCGCATGGTTGGCCGAGGCCGGCAGGCTCACGGACAGCGACTTGCCGCTCTGGCTGAAGCTCAGGCTCTCGAAGCGCTGTTCGTTGCTGAAGGCGTGCGTCACGGCGCCGAAGCGGATCAACGACATCTTGGACACCACGCGCTTGTTGGCCATCGTGACCGGGATGGTCTGCCCCCAGGTGGCCGAGGTGGGCGCCGAGGTGATCTGCGGGCGCACGGCCGGCAGGCCGGAGCCGTCCTTGGCGTAGAGGTACGGTGGGAAGTAGATCTCCGCGTTCATGTTGGCCACCGGGCCGGGCGCACCGCCGCCGCCGGTGAGCACCGTGCCGTCGGGCATGAGCATGGAGATGCTGTGGTACAGCCGAGGCTTGACCGCCGTGGCGGTGGTGGTCCAGTTGCCCGTCGCGGGGCTCCACAGCTCGGAGTGGTAGTACGCGCCCACGAGGTCGTTGCCGGTGGACGAGCCGCCGTTGGCCCACACGGTGCCGTCGGCCAGCACGGTGGCATTGCCGAACTGGCGGTCACCCGACAGGGGCGCCGCGCTGGTCACGGTGGGCGACTCGGTGGTCAGGTCCACCACGGAGGCCAGCCCGCCCGAACGCACCGAGAGGATCTTGCCCGGCTCGTACATCGCCGCGGGCAGCATGTAGGCCCCTCGAGGCAGGGTGCCAGGCAGTTTCACCACGTTGCCCGTGCCGGCGATGTCAAGCGCATGGATCTCACCCAGGACGTTGAGCGTGACCACCTTGCCCTGCGGAGACCACCAGGCGCGCGGGTAGTTCCAGGCCTGCACGCGGCCACCGTAGGCGGCGTCGCTCGTGGCCGTGGTCAGGGTGCGCCATCCTGTCGTGGGGCTGTAGACCTCGGGCGTGCTGGCATAGGTGTCGTCGGTGGGCGGGTAGAGGGCGTCGCCCTCGTAGAAGCGGTCGATGCGACCGCCCAGCACCGCCACTTCACCACTCGGCGCGGTGATCAGCGTGGCGTACCAGCGCTGGTAGGCCATGGACTGCGCCTGCTTGGTGAGCTTGTTGTCCCCGGGCGTGAAGACGTTGACGTCGGCGTTGGCGTAGTTGCGCTTGCCATTCACGATGCGGTCGCCGCCCACGAGCAGCACCTCGCCGGTGTTGGGCATCAGCACCTGGCCCGCGCAGAAGATGTCGGTGCCCGTGGTGTTGGACAACAGCAGATGCGCTTCGCTGCCGGTGCCCTGCGACGGATCCCACACCGCGTAGTGCAGCTGGGCACCCTGCAGGCCGTTGGGCTTGCTGCCGTAGCTGAGCACGCGGCCGTCGGCCAGCAGCACCGTGTGCAGCGGGATGATCGGCCAGGAGAACGGCGCGCCGAACACACCCTTGACATGTGCGTCCGCCGGGCCGGTGGGCACCGTCACGGCCTGGGCGCCCACCGACTGCGCCGACACCCGGCCCTCGCCGCCGTCCACCGCCACGCCGGGGCCCGGGCCGTGGTCGATCGGGGCATTGCCGAACACGCCCATCCGGTCTTCCTCGACCATCGCCGCTTCGTCAGGCGTGCTCGCACCGCCACCGCAGCCCGCGAGCACGGCCAGGGTGACGATCTTCAGTGCATGGCGCCGGACGGGGCGGGCCCACGGGCGATTCAGAGTGGTATTGATGGCAGTCAAGCGCGACATGGGGCGCCCTCCTTGACGGTGGTTTGAACACAATTTTGCCGAGGTGCGTCACGGCCCGCCTGCACAATTCGCGCCCATGCCCCTAACTTTGCCCTCCCCCACTGGCCTGCTGGCGGCCATCGACATGGGGTCCAACAGCTTTCGCCTTGAGATCGGTCAAATCCACGGTGGCCGGTACCGGCGCCACCTCTACCTGAAGGAGACCGTGCGCCTGGGCGCCGGGCTGGACGACGCGGGCATGCTCACCGAAGAAGCCACGCTGCGCGGGCTGGCTTGCCTGGAGCGTTTTCGTCGCAGCCTCGAGGGCGTGTCGGCATCGCAGGTGCGCGCCGTGGCCACCCAGACACTGCGCGAGGCGCGCAACCGCGACGCCTTCCTGGCGCGCGCCCAGGCGTCGCTCGGCCTGCCCATCGAGGTGATCTCGGGGCGCGAGGAAGCCCGGCTGATCTATGCAGGCGTGTCGCACCTGCAGCCGTCGCGCACGCCCCGGCTGGTGGTGGACATCGGGGGGCGATCGACCGAGATGATCCTGGGCCAGGGCCGGGTGCCCGAGCAGGCCGAATCCTTCCAGGTCGGCAGCGTGAGCCTGTCCATGCGCTACTTCGGCGACGGGCGCTTCACGCCAGCGGCCTTCCGTGCGGCACAAATTGCCGCAGGGGCCGAGCTCGAGGAAGCCCTGGCCACGTTCCGCCCGGGCCGCTGGCAGGAGGCACTCGGCTCGTCAGGCACCGCCGGGGCCGTGTCCGAAGTGCTGGAGGCCACCGGCCGCACCGATGGCCGCATCACCCCCGAAGCGCTGCGCTGGCTCATCAGCGAGTGCATCGCAGCCGGGTCGGTCGACCGCCTCGATCTGCCGGGGCTGAAGCCGGAACGGCGCGCCGTGGTGGGGGGCGGCCTGGCCATCCTCTACACCTTGGCCACCCACTTCCGCATCGACGAACTGCTGCCCGCCAAGGGGGCGCTGCGCCAGGGCGTGATCGTCGACCTGCACGACCGCCTGATGGCGCGGCACCGTGCCCACGGCCATGACCTGCGCGACGATTCCGTGCAGCGGCTGCAGGCCCGCTTCGCCGTGGACACCGCCCAGGCCCACCGCGTGCGCGACCTCGCGCTGGGCTGGCACGCACAGGTGGAACCCGAGGCCGACCCCGAGCGCCACAACGAGCTGCGATGGGCCGCCGAGCTGCACGAGGTGGGCCAGGTGGTGTCGCACCACGATCACCACCGCCACAGCGCCTACCTCGTGGCCCACGTGGACGCGGCCGGGTTCTCGCAAAGCCAGCAGCGCCGCGTGGCCGACCTGGTGCTCGGCCAGCGCGGCGGCCTGCGCAAGATGGACGATGCACTGGCGCGCGGCGACCTGGCCTGGCAGCTGCTGTGCTTGCGCCTGGCCGTGATCAAGGCCCACGCCCGCGGGCCGGTGGACCTGCAGGCCATCCGCCTGCGCCGGCAGGGCCCAGTGGCCAGGCTGTCGTGGCACCCCGACTGGTCAGCGAGCCACCCCCGCACCCTGCACCTGCTGCGTGAAGAGGCGGACGCCTGGTCACGCAGCGGCGTGCTGAGCCTGGAGTTGCCGCCCGCCTGAGCCGGGCACCGGGGCGGGGTGTCAGGCCATGAAGCCCAGTGAGCGGTCGCGGCCGAAGGCCTTCAGGTTGGGCAGGATGTTGTCGATCTGGCTGTCGCTGGCGCCGAACCACTCGAGCAGGGTCGCCGCGAACTGGTCGACGCTGCTGGTGGGGATCCACCGGCCATGCCGCTCCCACTCCGCCACCCCCACGTCGTCGGGGCCGCCCGGCACCAGCTCGGGGTAGCGGCCATAGGTGGCGCCGCCCTGCACGCTGCCGCCCATCACGAGCTGGATGTTGCCCCAGCCGTGGTCGCTGCCGCCGCTCTGGTTGGGCACGAGGGTGCGGCCGAAGTCGCTGTGGGTGAACGCCGTCACCTGACGGCCCATGCCCAGGCCCTGCATCGCGTTGTCGAAGGCGGCCAATGCGTCGGCCAGCTGGCGCACCAGGCCGGCGTGTGCCCCCTGCGTCGCGTCGCCCGCCAGCACCTGCGCCGCGTGCGTATCGAAGCCGGTCAGGCTGGCGAAGTAGATGTGGCGGTCGCCCTGCAGCTGCCGCCGCCCGGCGATCAGCTTGGCGATCTGGTACAGCTGCGCCGCCAGGGGCGTGCTCAGCGTGTCGCCGTCGATGAGGCCGGCAAAGGCCCGGTCGATGGCGGCAGGCACGGTGCCATCGCCCGGCTTGCCGGCCACCAGCGCCTCGAGCCGCCCGGACGTGTCGAACGCCTCGCGCTGCATGCGGGCAAAGGCCTCGGCCAGATCCCTGCCCTGGCCTTCGGCATACAGCGCGTCCACGGCCAGCTGCCGCTTCTGGTTGCCCGGGTAGACCACCTCGTCGGGCCGCAGGCCCATGGCGGCGAAGCCGCCGCCGGGGCCGGGCAGCGCCAGCGCCATGGCGCCGTCTCCGGTGCCGAAGCGGCTGGTGCCCCCCACCGAGATGACGGGCGAGCCCGTGCCCAGCAGTTCGCAGGTGCGCGCGCCCCATCCGGTGCGCGCCATGGGATCGGTGCTCGCGCTTTCCCACGCCCGCTGCTGGTCGGAGTGGGAGAACAGGCTGGGTGGGATGAGCGGCGAGTCGTCCGGCTCGGCGAGGTACTGCGCCTTGGTCAGCGGCGCGGCGAGCGGCCCGACGTTGATGATGGGCGCGAGGCGCCGGGCCGACCAGGCCGGCAGCAGGCTCTCCATGGCCGGATGCAGGCCGTAGGTGCTGCGGCCCAGCGGCAGCAGGGCCGACTTCGGCAGTGCCAGCACACCGCGCGCGCTGCGGTACTGCTCATGGCGCGCCGAGTCGGTGGGCACGAGGACGTTGAAGCCATCGTTGCCGCCAAAGAGGTAGATGCAGACCAGCGCGCGGTAGTCGCTGGCCTGCGCCGAGCGGGCGCCCAGCAGCGTGCCGGCTCCGCCGAGCGCGGCCAGGCCGGCGCCGCCGGCGGCCAGGCGCAGCCAGTCGCGGCGCCGCAGGAGATGGGTGGATGTCTTGTCCATCGGGCGGCTCCTCAAGGCACGATCTGGTACTGGGGCGACGCCATCACGAGCCAGCCCGCCCGGGCCACCCGCATCTCGCGCCAGTTGTCGGGCGCGTTGCGCTCGTCGTAGTGGGCGGCGGCCTCGATCACACGCGTGCGTGCCGGTTCGGGCAGCGTGGTGCCGAGCACCAGCCGGCTCATGCGGTCGACCAGGGCGGGCACGTCGGCGGCGTCGCGCGTCCAGGCATTGAGCTTGACGAAGGTGCCCACCGCATTCGGCACCGTGCGGTCAGGCGGCGCGCCCTTCTTGTCGAACAGCATGCTCAGGTAGTTCAGCCGCTCCAGCGCCGTGCTGGCGTTGTGGATGCCGAAGGCCGGCCCCACGAGGTCGGTGCCGCTCACCGGGAAATCGGGCGGGTAGAAGTTGAAGACCGAGGGCGAGCGGAAGGCGTGCTGCGCGAGGTTGCCGCCCTGCCAGAAGCCGAGCGCCACGCCGTCGGTGTCGCCACCGATGGCGCGGATCACCCCCACGAAGAGCTGGATCGGCTCGCGCAGGCGGCCGCCCCGGCGCGTGGGCGACACGGTGCGGGCCTCGGCATCGAGCAGGATGGCCGCCACGGTGGCCGACAGGTCGCCGCGCCGCCCGGTGCCGATGCCGTCGAAGCTGCCGCGGTCGAACGCCGCGGCCACGCGGGCGATGTACGCAGGGCTGGGGTTGCTGGTCACCAGGTGCTGGATGAGATGCCGCGCCAGGAAGGGGCCCACGTTGGGATGGGCCATGACGCTGTCGAGCACCTTCTCGAGCGCGTCCGGCGCGCTGCTGCCGGCCGGCACCACCACGTTGGACAGCAGCTTGCGCGCGCCGGTGTCGCGCAGGCTGCCGCCGGCGGGCACCATGTCGCCGCCCAGGTAGTGGCAGTTGGCACCCGCCGGGTGGCACCCCCAGCGGTTCGCGCCCCCGGCGGGGTAGGTCCAGCCGGTGAGCGCATAGGCGTACTCGCGCACCGTCTCGTTGCCGTAGGTGGGCTTGCAGTGGCCACCCGCCAGCGAACCGTCGGCGTTCAGGCGGCAGGGGCCGATGCTGAACAGCTGCAGCAGCTCGCGGGCGAAGTTCTCGTTCGGCGCCGCCGCGTCGTTGTTCACGTGGTTGAGGTATTCGCCCATCATGGGCGAGAGCGCCACCTTGCGCAGCACGTCCCGGTAGTTGCCCAGCGCGGTGGCCGTCAGGTCGTTGTAGAAGCGGCGCAGGCCGTAGGTGCCGTCGACCTCCATGTTGCTCACCACCAGCACCTGCATCAACGCCAGGGCCACACGCTGGCGCAGCTGGTCGTCCTTGTGCACGGCGTTGCGGTAGAAGTCCCACAGCAGCGGCTCGCTGGAATAGAAGTCGCGCCAGCAGTTGGGGTTCTTGGCCTGGGCCGGCAGCGCGCAGAAACCGGTGCGCGAGGTGTTCTGGTCCGGCGCATCGTCGCCGCCGGAGCGGTAGCGCGACTGCTGGGCCATGCCCAGCTGGCCCACCACCCAGGCCCGGGTGCCCTGGGCCTGGATGTCGGCCACCAGCTGCTCGGTGGGCCCGAACGTGGCCTGGTGGGCGAGACGCACCGCGTCCATCTGAGAGACGGGCGCCTCCGCACCGCCGGCCCGCCCGCTCGCCATGGCCTGGGGCGCCGTCGGGTCGTCCCCGTTGCCGCTGCACGCCGACAGCGCGGCGACGCAGGGCCAGACCCACAGCGCGCGTGCCGCTCGCTGACGCCACGCCAGGTGGCTCCTCCCCACAGGTGTCTGCTTCATGCTTGTCTGTCGCGCGGGCGGGCCCGGCGGGCCCCGTCCAACCGCAGCCGCGCATGATGGCGAGGCCCTGGCTCGCCAGTGCGCCGTTACGTCACGGGATGTGACGCACCCCTAGGCCATGGGGCCCGGCGGAAATGAACAGACACAAATGAACCCAAATGTCGCGTCAGTCAGCGCTCACGCCGGAACGGTGCGCCCACTCCGGAGGGGCGAAACCGACCGTCACCGCGCCGTCCGGCCACTCCACGACGGGACGCTTGATGAGGCTCGGCTGCGCCTGCAGGAGGCCCAGCGCCCCGTCGATGGCGCCAGCGCCGGCCTGCTCGCTGGCGCTCAGCCGGCGCCAGGTGGTGCCCTGGCGATTCAGCAGGCGTTCCCAGCCCACCCCGCCCGCCCAGCGCCGAAGTTGCTCCGCCGTGGGGGGCGCCTTCTTGAAATCGACGAACTCGTGGGCCACGCCCCGCTCGGCCAGCCAGGCACGGGCCCGCTTCACGGTGTCGCAGTTCGTGATGCCGTGCAGGCGCGGCACGGCGCCGGGCGTGGCTGTCATGGCAGAAGGTCCTTGTCGTTGGTTTCGCACAGGGGGTCCGGGCCGCGGCCCGCGTCGCGCACGGTGCCGTCCGGCTCCAGCGTCACCTGGAACCACTGGCAGAAGGGGGATTCATAGCGCCACGACCACACCGTGCCACCGCGCCAGATGCCCGACACATGGCCGGGCCGCCCGAGCAGGGCCCGCACCTCCTCGGCCCGCATGCCCGGGCGCACGCGGTCGAATACCTCCTCGCGCAGCACCTGCTCCTGGCGCACCAGGCGGCCCTGCGCGTCGAAATCGAGCATGTAGGTGTGGCGCCCGAACGGGCCGCGCGCGAACTCCAGCCGTTCGCCGCTATCGGCCAGGGGGTGGCGCCCCGTGGGCGGCCCCATCTGCGCCACCGCCTCGGCCAGCGTCTGACCGGGGCGAACCGCCCCGGGCCCGTAGCTCGTGCAGGCAGCGGCCACCAGGGCCAGGGCCAGGCCGGGAATGAGCAGGGTGCGCATCGTCGGAGCAATCTACCACCGGCCTAAAATGCACCCCTTCGTCCCGGCGATACGCCGGGGCCCGCTTCCTTTGCGCGCCCACCCCGCCGCTGCGGCCCTTTGCCGGCCCGTGCGGCCCCCTCGCCCAGCCCATGACCCGCCAGCTCTTCGTCACCACCGCCCTGCCCTACGCCAATGCGCCCTTCCACATCGGGCACATGATGGAGTACATCCAGGCGGACATCTGGGTGCGGTTCCAGCGCATGCGCGGGCACGACGTGCACTTCGTGTGCGCGGACGACACCCACGGCGCGCCGATCATGATCGCGGCCGAAAAAGCCGGCAAGACGCCGCAGGCCTACGTGGCCGAGGTGGCCGCGGGGCGCGCGCGCTACCTCAGCGGCTTCCACATCGGCTTCGACCACTGGGATTCGACCGACTCGCCGGCCAACCACGCCCTGGCGAAGGAGATCTACCTCGCGCTGCGCAAGAACGAGCTGATCGACGTGCGCACGATCGAGCAGTTCTTCGACCCCGACAAGGGCATGTTCCTGCCCGACCGCTTCATCAAGGGCGAGTGCCCCAAGTGCGGCGCCAAGGACCAGTACGGCGACAACTGCGAGGTGTGCGGCGCGGTCTACAGCCCCACCGAGCTCAAGAACCCCTACTCGGCCCTGTCGGGCGCCACCCCGGTGCTCAAGACCAGCGAGCACTACTTCTTCCGCCTGTCCGACCCGCGCTGCGTGGCCTTCCTGCAGGGCTGGATGAACGACACCGGCCGCCTGCAGCCCGAGGTGCTGAACAAGATCCGCGAGTGGTTCGTGCCCGACGAGGACGGCAAGATCTCGCTGGGCGACTGGGATATTTCCCGCGACGCGCCCTACTTCGGCATCGAGATCCCCGATGCGCCGGGCAAGTACTTCTATGTCTGGCTGGACGCGCCCATCGGCTACCTGGCCTCGCTGGCCAACTACTGCGCCCGCCGCGGTCTGGACATGGACGCCCTGCTGGCCAACCCGGCCGTGGAGCAGGTGCACTTCATCGGCAAGGACATCACCACCTTCCACACGCTGTTCTGGCCGGCCATGCTGCATTTCTCGGGCCGCAAGGTGCCCGACCGCGTGTTCGTGCACGGATTCATCACGGTCAGCGGCGAGAAGATGAGCAAGAGCCGCGGCACCGGCATCTCGCCGCTGCGCTACCTCGAGCTGGGCATGCACCCGGAATGGCTGCGCTACTACCTGGCCGCCAAGCTCAACGCCCGCGTGGAGGACATCGACTTCAACCCCGAGGATTTCGTCGCGCGCGTCAATGCCGATCTGGTGGGCAAGTACGTGAACATCGCCAGCCGCGCCGCCGGCTTCCTGGCCAAGCGCTTCGGCGGCACGCTCTCGGCCGACCTGGGTGTGGAAGGCACGAGCCTGCTGGAGACGCTGCGCGCGCACCGCGCCACCATCGAGCAGCTCTACGAGGAGCGCGAGTTCGGCAAGGCGATGCGCGAGGTGATGGCACTGGCCGACAAGGTCAACGAGTACGTCGACCAGCACAAGCCCTGGGAGCTGGCCAAGCAGGCCGAGCATGCCGCGGCGCTGCACGACGTGTGCAGCACCTGCATCGAGGCCTTCCGCCTGCTGACCATCTACCTCAAGCCGGTGCTGCCGGCGCTCGCGGCCCAGGTGGAGGCCTTCCTGCGCGTGCCGCCGCTGGGCTTCGACGACGCCGCCGGCGCCCTGGGCGCGCACACCATCGGCGCCTACCAGCACCTGATGCAGCGCGTGGACGAGAAGCTGCTCGACGCCCTGTTCGAGCCGCCAGCCGCCCCCGCCGCCTCCGCCGCCTCCGCCGCCTCCGCCGCCCCCGCCGCCCCGTCACCCACGCCCGGCGGCGAGCCCATCGCGGCCGAGATCAAGATCGATGCGTTCTCCGCCGTGGACCTGCGCATCGCCAAGATCGTGGACGCCCAGACGGTGGACGGCTCGGACAAGCTGCTGCGCCTCACGCTCGACGTGGGCGAGGGTCGCCACCGCAACGTCTTCTCGGGCATCCGCAGCGCCTACCGGCCGGAAGACCTGGTGGGCAAGCTCACCGTGATGGTGGCCAACCTGGCGCCGCGCAAGATGAAGTTCGGGGTGTCCGAGGGCATGGTGCTGGCCGCCAGCCACGCCGACGAGAAGGCCCACCCCGGCATCTTCGTGCTGGAGCCCTTCCCCGGCGCGCAGCCGGGCATGCGGGTGCGCTGATGCACCCCGCGCGCCGCGCCGTGGCCCAGCGACACGCGTCGCTGGTCGCCGGGCCGTCGCGCCGCCGGCGCTTCGACACGCGCCTGCACCACTGTGGTCCTCCGGGCGAGCGACATGTCGCCGCCCCTGCCCGTTCCTGGAGGACCCATGCCGCTGCCCATCCCACTGCACCCTTTTCGCCCCCGCCTGCTTGATGCGCTGGCGGGCTACCGCCGCGCCGACTTCTTCGCCGACCTGGGCGCCGGCCTCACCGTGGGCGTGGTCGCCCTGCCGCTGGCCATGGCCTTCGCCATCGCGTCGGGGGTCGATCCCGCGCAAGGCCTGGTCACCGCCATCGTCGCCGGCCTGCTGATCTCGCTGCTCGGTGGCTCGCATGTGCAGATCGGCGGGCCGGCCGGCGCCTTCATCGTCGTCGTGTACGGCATCCTGGAGCGGTATGGCCTGGCCAACCTGCTGATCGCCACGTCGATGGCCGGGGTGCTGCTGTTCCTGATGGGCCTGCTGCGGCTGGGGGCGCTGGTGCGCTACATCCCGGTGAGCATCGTCATCGGCTTCACGAACGGCATCGCGGTGCTGATCGCCCTGTCGCAGGTGAAGGATCTGCTCGGGCTGCCCGTGGCCAAGCTGCCGGCCGACTTCTTCGGCCAGCTCGCGGCGCTGGGCGCCCACCTCGGGCAGTGGAACCCCTGGGCATTCGCGCTCGGGGCGGCCAGCCTGGCCATCGTGGTGCTGTGGCCCAAGACCTATGCCATGCCCGTGGCCCCGGCCACGGCGGGCCAGCGCCTGCGGCGTGTGGCGGCCCAGGTGCCCGGCACCCTCGTCGCCCTGCTGGCGGCCACGCTGGCGGCGCGTGCCCTGCAGTTGCCGGTGGACACCATCGGCTCGCGCTTCGGCGGCATCCCGTCGTCGCTGCCCCTGCCGCAGCTGCCGCACTTCGAGTGGGCCACCGCCAAGCAGCTGGTGATCCCCACCGTCACCATCGCGCTGCTGGGCGCCATCGAATCGCTGCTGTGCGCGCGCGTGGCGGACAACGCCAGCGACCGCCCCCGCCACGACCCGAACCAGGAGCTGATGGCCCAGGGCGTGGCGAACTTCGTCACGCCGCTGTTCGGCGGCATCCCGGCCACCGGCACCATCGCGCGCACGGTCACCAACGTGCGCGCGGGCGCCCGCACGCCCGTGGCGGGCATCGTGCATGCGGCCACACTGCTGGCCATCATGCTGGCGGCCGCGCCACTGGCCGTGCACGTGCCGCTGGCCGCGCTGGCCGGCATCCTGCTGTTCGTGGCCTGGAACATGGGGGAATGGCGCGAGTTCGCGCGCCTGCGCCAGTTCCTGCTGCCTTACCGCACCGTGCTGGTGGGCACCTTCGTGCTCACCGTGGTGTTCGACCTCACGGTGGCGGTGGAGCTGGGGTTGCTGTCCGCCTGCGGCTTCTTCATCTACCGCATGGGCACCCTGTTCCGGGCCACCGAGATCGGCGGTGCACCGGCCGGCCGCCAGGTGTTCGAACTGTATGGTTCGCTGTTCTTCGGGGCCGTGACCAAGGTCGAGGCCATCCTGGCGCAGGTGGCGCCGGGCACCCGGCAGGTGGTGCTGGACATGCACCGGCTGGTCTCGCTGGATACATCCGGCCTGGATGCCCTGGAGCAGTTGCACGCGGGCCTGCACCGCCGTGAGGTGGCGCTCGTGCTGGCCGCCGTCAACGAGCAGCCGCATGGGCTGATGCGGCGAACGGGCTTCGATGCCTTGCTGGGGCCCGACGGCGTGGTGCCGACCGTGGCGGATGCCCCGCCCCCGGCGGGGGCCGCGGGCTAAAATGCTTGGCTGATGCGCCGCGTCGGCGCACCGCCTGCCTGTTGAAGCCATGCCGCTGTTCTGGAAACCCTACAAGTCCGACATCACCCAGTTCGTCGACGAGCTGAAGGCCAAGCGCCCGACGCTGGAATCCGAGCAGCGCGCCGGGCGCGCCCTGCTGTGGGACCGCCCGCAGGACCGCGAGGCGCAGGCCGAGTTCTCCCAGGCGCGCGTGGCGCAGAAGGCCTACGTCTACTTCACCGGCCCGAAGTGAACCCCTCGGCGCCGCCCACCGCCGACGCCGAACTTCCGCCACCGATGGCGCCCGAGCTGGCCGGCCCGGACGAGGTGGACGGCGTGGCCGTCGCCCGCCTGTACGGCGCGCCGCTGTTCGCGCTGCCCACCGACCTGTACATCCCGCCGGATGCGCTGCAGGTCTTCCTCGAGGCCTTCCAGGGCCCGCTGGATCTGCTGCTGTACCTGATCCGCAAGCAGAACTTCAACATCCTCGACATCCCGATGGCGGATGTCACGCGCCAGTACCTCACCTACGTCGAGCAGATCCGCACGCACAACCTCGAACTCGCCGCCGACTACCTGCTGATGGCCGCGATGCTCATCGAGATCAAGTCGCGCATGCTGCTGCCGCCCAAGAAGACGGACGACGGCAGCGAGCCGGAGGATCCGCGTGCCGAGCTGGTGCGCCGCCTGCTCGAGTACGAGCAGATGAAGCTGGCCGCCGCCCGGCTGGACACCCTGCCTCAGATGGGCCGTGACTTCTGGCGCGCGCAGGTGGCCATCGAGCAGTCCGTCGTCACCCGCTTCCCCGATGTCTCGGTGGACGAGCTGCGCGAGGCCTGGGCCGACATCCTCAAGCGCGCCCGCCTGCACCAGCACCACAAGATCTCGCGCGAGCAGCTCTCGGTGCGCGAGTACATGACCGTGGTGCTCAAGCGCCTGCAGGGCCAGCGCTTCGTCGAGTTCCAGGACCTGTTCGACGTGACGCGCGGCGCGCCCGTGATGGTGGTCACCTTCATCGCCATGCTCGAGCTGGCGCGCGAGCGGCTGCTCGAGATCACCCAGGCCGAGGCCTTCGCGCCCATCTACGTGCGCCTGGCCTACACGCCGGCCTGAGCCGCCGCGCCAGAGCGGCCCGGGGCGTTCAGCGCCAGGGCAGCCAGCCGGGGCCGATGGCGTCCAGCGTGTTCTTGAGCACCAGGCCGAGTTCGGTGTCGCCTTCCATCACCAGGCGCCGGTCGAAGAAGAGGCGATCCGGGTCTTCCCGGCCGCGGGCCAGCGCCGCGTAGGCGGTGGACGTCGCTTCGATCCACAGTGCGGGCTCATCCGTGTCGCCCGCGGCGACGAAGGCCCCGCCCTCCAACCGCAGGTGCACACGCAGGCCCAGGTCGCGCACGCGCAGCGCCACCACGCGCCCATGCAGCGCGTCGCGCGCATCCGCTGGCAGCTGCGGCAGCAGCCAGCGGTTGAGCGCCTGGGCAGCCAGCCAGGACGGCGGCCGGCTTGGCAGGCGGCGCACGGTGGAGACGGCGCGCCGATGCAGCGGCGCGAGCCAGGCCGGCATGCCCGGCGGCAGCGGCAGATCCTCGGTGAGTTCAGACGTCATGGAACGGGGGTCGAAGGGGTGCCCCGTCACGCGGGCGCCCATTGCATGCCCGGCAGCCGCCGGGCGTAGCCATTGCTGAGTGGGCCCGGCACGCCGGCGGCGGCCCAGCCTTGGGTGCGGCCCGCGGCCGGCTCACCGTCGTGGAACACCGCGGCCACATCGCGCAGCACCCGGCCGAAGCCCTGGGCGCAGGGCGACAGGCGCAGGCGCGACACGCCCGCCGCACGCAGCGCGGCGCCATCGGCCAACAGGCATTGCACGGCGGCGGACTGCGTCTGGGTGCCGTTGAGGACCAGGAAGGGCTGGCACTCGGTGGTGGTCATGGGCAGGCCATCGGGGTGCGCCAGGCATCGGTACTCGCAGCCATCCTTGGGCAGGCCGTGGTGGCGGGCGGTGAAGCATCGCGCCGAGAACGACAGCGGCACGCGGCCGAACACCCAGGCCTCGGTCTGCAGGGGCTCACCGGCCGGCGTGCACACCGGCGCCTGCGGCGGGTTGATGGCCCCCAGCGCATCGAGCGGCAGCTCGACGGGCGCCACCCAGCGCGTGGCGCCGAGGTCGGCATGTTGTTCCAGCGCGGCCCGGCTGTAGATGTTGAGGTGCGGGCCCAGCACCAGTGGCACGCGGCCAGACAGCAGCTGCAGCACCGAGGCATCGGCCGCCTCCACGGCGAACTCGGCCTGGTCGCCCATGCGCTCGATGAGGCGCAGGTCGGCCTCGGTCTCCACCAGGGCCTGCGCCGCCAGCACCACCGTCTTGCCGGCCTGGGCGAGTTCACGCCCGAGCGCGAGCCAGTCGGGCAGGCGCAGCTGGCGCCGGCGGGCGCACACCACCTCGCCGATCACCACCGTGTCGGCCGGACTGTCGGCCATGTCGGCGTAGAACTCGAGCACCGCGGTGCGCGGCCAGAAGTACAGCAGCGGGCCCACCGTGAGGCCGGGCCGCTCGGGCGTGAACGTCGTCATCGGCAGGGTCGTCATCGGCGGGATGGTCATCGGCGGCGTCGTCATCGCCACGGCCGCTCGTAGGCCCCCAGCGTCTGCTGCTGGCCTTCGGCGTGGTGGGTCAGGGTCTCGGCCCAGTCGGGGGCCACCTGGTAGGCAGCGCTGTCGGCCAGGGCGCGGTCGATGGCGGCGCGCCACACGCGGGTGACCTGCTCCACGTAGGACGCGCTGCGCTGCCGGCCCTCGATCTTGATGGCCGACACCCCCAGCGCCATCAGGCGGGGCAGCACGGCCAGCGTGTTCAGGCTGGTGGGCGACTCGAGTGCGTACTCGCGCTGCCCATCCACCAGGAAACGCCCCTTGCACAGGGTGGGGTAGCCGCGCGGCTCGTGCGGCGCGTAGGTGTCGATCAGCACGTCGTTGAGCCGGGCCTGCACGCCATCGGCACCCTGGCTCCAGCGCACGGCGCTGGCCGGCGAGCAGACGCCGGCGTTGTTGGGTGAGCAGCCAGTGGCCCAGGACGACAGCGTGCAGCGGCCCTCGACCATCACGCACAGGCTGCCGAAGCCGAAGACCTCGATGTCCACCGGCGTGCGCGCCATCACCTGCGCCACCTGCTCGAGGGTGAGCACGCGCGGCAGCACGGCGCGCTGGATGCCGTAGCGCTGGCGGTAGAACTCGATGGCCGCGTGCGTGGTGGCCGAGGCCTGCACCGACAGGTGCAGGCGCAGTTGCGGGTGCTGTCGACGGCACCAGCCCATCACCGCGGTATCGGCCACGATCAGCGCGTCGGCGCCCAGCGCCACCGCCTTGTCGGCCGCCCGGAACCAGGGCGAGGGGTCGCGCGCGTCGGCAAACGTGTTCAGCGCCATCAGCGCCTGGGCGCCCCGGGCATGGGCGTAGGCCACGCCGTCGCGCACCTGGGCGTCATCGAAGTTCAGGCCGGCGAAATTGCGTGCGTTGGTGGCGTCCTTCAACCCGAGGTACACCGCATCGGCACCGGCATCCACGGCGCACTGCAACGCGCGCAGCGAACCCGCCGGGCACACCAGGTCCGGCCGGCGCAGGGCGTGCGCCGTCATCCGGCTGCCACCTGGCGCGGTGCGGCGGCGGTGGCGGCGCCGGCCAGGCGCTGCAGGCTGTCCAGGTCGCGCAGGCGCAACTCATAGCCGCGCACCTCGATGAGGCCGTCGTCGGACAGGCGGCGCAACGCGCGCGAGAGCGATTCGGAGGTGGTGCCCAGGTGCCGCGCGATCACCTGCTTGCGTTCGTTGAGCAGCACGAGCGCCTCGTTGTCGCCCACGCTGGCCGGCTGCTGGCGCAGCAGCCAGCGCGCCAGGCGGCCGGCCACGTCGGCGCCGGCCATGTCGCGCAGGCTGTCCTGCAACTCGCGCACCCGGTGGGCCAGCACGCCGGCGTAGGCGCGAGGGAAGCGCCGGTCCAGCGTGCAGGCCTCGTCGAGCGCGCTCACCGGGATGGCCAGCAGCTCCACGGCCGTGCGGCACTCGGCCGCCTCCGACCAGCTTCCCGGGCTGTCCATGGCGCCGGCCGTCTCCAGCCAGTCGCCCGGGCCGATCAGGCGCTTGTCGGCGAACTGGCCGCCCGGCGTGCGCACGCCCAGCGCCATCACGCCCTGGCGCAGCAGCCACCACGACGGCTCCGGGCGGCGAGGTGAATCGAGCGTGAAGGGGCCGGCCGCGCAGCGCACGAGGCGCGAGGCATCGAGCAGGTGGTGCAGGGCCGCATCGCCCGGCACATGGGGCTCGAAGCCGCGGCGCAGCAGCTCGAGGTCGGGGGCGGTGGGCTTGGCCGCGGCCAGCCAGGGACGAGGGGCATGGCGGGGCAGCGCGGCGCGATGCGTGCGGGCGGTGTCGTGCATGACGGTCTCCCGGAAGAGGCAGTGGTCGATGCCCGGCACTTTGGCGACGCGCTGTCGACGTGGATTTGCGCCAGCACAAGCGTTGTCGCGACTCGGCGCAGCACCCGCGGGAAACCCCCACGAGCGCAAACCGGGGCGCTCAGTCAGGCACGTAGAAGCTGGCCGCGGAAGTCACCATCGTCGCCTCGCCGCCGCCATCGGGCTCGACCACCACCACGACGGTGACGGGGTGCGAGCCGCGCCCCGCCGCGGCGGCCTGGTCCATGGGCAGGTGCAGCTGCAGTGGCGTGGACACGATGGCGGCCGGTTCGATGTCGATCGCGCGCCGCGGCTCGACGGTGAGACCGGGCAGCCCGCGCGCCTCCAGCCGCAGGCGCAGCGGCCGCTCCGTGCGGTTGGCCAGCTGCACACGGTACAGGTTCTCCAGCGTGCCGGCCTCGCTCAGCCGTGCCAGCGCGGCGCGGTCCTTGATCACGTCGACCAGCACCGGGTCGCGCGTGGCGATGGAGGCCACGAAGCCCCCGCACAGCAGGGCCAGCACCGCGCCGTAGATGAGCACGCGCGGGCGCAGCACGCGGCGCCACATCTGTGCCGGTGTCCAGCCCTGGGCCACGCCATTGGCGGTGGCGTAGCGGATCAGCCCGCGCGGCGCCTGCAGCTTGTCCATCACGTCGTCGCACACGTCGATGCAGGCCGCACAGCCGATGCACTCGTTCTGCAGGCCCTTGCGGATGTCGAGGCCCGTGGGGCAGACCTGCACGCACAGAGTGCAGTCCACGCAGTCGCCCTGATTGAGCGCACGCGCATCGCTGCCGCGCTTGCGCGAGCCGCGCGGCTCGCCACGGGCGGCGTCGTAGGTGATGATGAGCGAGTCCTTGTCGATCAGCGCGCTCTGGAAGCGGGCGTACGGGCACATGTACTTGCACATCTGCTCGCGCATCCAGCCGGCATTGCCGTACGTGAAGCCGCCGTAGAAGAGCACCCAGAAGACCTCCCAGCCCGACAGGCTGAACGAGGCCAGCGGCGCGGTCAGCTCGCGGATGGACGTGAAGTAGCCGACGAAGGTGAAGCCGGTGAGCAGCGACAGCAGCACCCAGCCGGTGTGCTTGCCGCCCTTGCGCCAGAGCTTCTCGAATCCCCAGGGCGCACGGTCCAGCCGCATGCGGGCGCCGCGGTCGCCTTCCAGGCGCCGCTCGATCCACATGAACATCTCCGTGTAGACCGTCTGCGGGCATGCGTAGCCGCACCACAGGCGGCCGGCCACGGCCGTGAAGAAGAACAGGCCCAGCGCGCTGATCACCAGCAGCGCGGCGAGGTAGATGAAATCCTGCGGGTACAGCACCAGGCCGCCCACGAAGAAGCGGCGGCTCTCCAGGTCGAACAGCAGCGCCTGGCGGCCGTTCCACTGCAGCCAGGGCATGCCGTAGAAGAACAGCTGCGTGAGCCACAGCATCACCCAGCGCCAGTTCGTGTAGCGGCCGGTGACGGAGCGGGGGTAGACCTTGATCTCGGCGGCGTACAGCGGCGTGGCCGCCGCGCCGGCCGCGGGGGCGTCGGGGCGGTTCATGGCAGAGGCAGGCAATCGCAGCGCGTCAGCCGGGCTGGCCATCGGCGCGAGGCCGCAGCAGCCAGGGCGTGTAGCGCCACAGGTAGAGCACGAAGGCCAGCGTCCACAGGCCGGCCGAGACGAGGGTCGCGACGGCCAGGCCGGGCGGCCAGACCAGCGGCGTGAACACGCGCACCGCAGCGGCCAGGAACAGCGCCAGGTAGGCGGCCTGCTCCACGGGGCCGGCGTGCAGCGGGCGGCCGGTGTGGCCGAGCGCGGTGCGGGTGATCATGCCCAGCGTGACCAAGCCGATCACGCCGACCGTGAGCGCATGGGTGGCCGGGCCGGCGGGCCAGGCGCCGAGTGCCGCCCCGGCGCGCAGCACCAGGTGCACCGGCAGCCAGGCATAGGCCACATGCAGCACGGCCACCAGCGGGTTGGCCAGGCTCTTCCAGGGCTGCCACAGCCACCAGCGCCAGGTGTGGACCACCGCCGCCGCGGCGGCGCCCGCGGCCAGCACCGGCGCCGGCGCCTGCCCAGCGTCCAGCGCCATCAGCAGCAGCACGGTGGCGAGGGCCGAGCGCTCGACACGCTCGTCCCGCACCGCCTGCATGCCCGGCACACCGTTGTTGGAGAACATGGGCACCACGCGGCCTGCCATCACGGCGATCATGAACAGCACCACGTCCAGCGCCAGCGGCAGGCCCAGGCCGGCGGGCAGCGCGACCCAGCCCAGCCAGCCGGCGTGCAGCACGCCCGCGGCGATGCCCATCACCCCCCGCAGGGCCACGAAGAAGTAGTTGCGGCGGTTGCCGCCGCGGTGCAGGGCCCGCCACAGCCCCCAGGCCGCGAACCAGGGCACAGCCACGTTGAGCAGCGCCGCCAGCTCACCCCAGGGGGACAGCAGCGCCAGCCGCGCCGCCACCCACAGCGCGGCCAGCGCCATCAGGGGCCGGCCGGTGGGCGTGCGCTGGCCCGACCAGTTGCGGCCTGCCGTGAAGAGAAAGCCGATGATGATCGCCAGCGCGTAGCCGAACACCATTTCATGCGCATGCCAGGCAGCGCCGCGCAGGTACGCCGCCCCCAGCCAGCCGCTGAACTGCAGGGCCCACAGCGGCACGGACACCGCCGCCAGGGCCGCGGCCAGCAGGTAGAAGGGCCGGAAGCCCAGGTCCCACAGTGCCCAACGGCGGCCCCGGGGCGCCCGCGCGATCGGCTCTTCCAGCGAGAGGTAGACGGTGCCCATGGGACGGCCCTTTCAGCGGTGACGGGTGGCCGGGGGGCGGGGCGATCAGCCGCCGCAGCAGCCGCAGCAGCTCTTGCCGGCGGCCTTGCGCTGGATGCGCACGCGCCACAGATCCGGGCCGGCCTCGACGTAGGCCCAGTCGAACTGGTTGGGCCACTGGGCCAGGAACTGGCCGTGCAGGGGACGCGGGTCGTGGTCGTTGTGCAGCTCGATGGCCTGGCCGGGCGTCAGCGCCTGGAAGGCCGCGAAGATCTGGGCGTGGCGCTCGGGCGGCGGCAGGCGCCGCACGTCGATGACGGTGTCGGTCATGGTGCTCTAAAAGATGCGTTCAAGATGCATCAATTATGGCGAGCACCCCCGGGTGAAGCAACATGCGAAATGCAGCTTTTGCCCCGTCGCCGGGTCGTAGCTTGACGCGGATCAAGCGGCCGGTCGGCCGCGCCGGCGGACTCAGCGCGCCTGGCGCCGCTGCGTCATCTGGCCCACAGCCAGCACGGCCTGGGTGCGTGAGCTCACGCCGAGCGCGCGCAGCACCGCCTGCACGTGGTCCTTGATGGTCTCCACCGACAGGCCCAGCCGGCTGGCGATGTCCTTGTTCGACTTGCCCTGCAGCAGCAGGGTGAGCACGTCCGCCTGGCGCGGCGTGATGCCCAGCTCTTCGAAGGACGGCAGCGTCTCGGCCGCCGGTGCGGGGGCCGTGGGCAGCGGAGCACCCTCCTCCTCGGTGCGCACCGCGTTCACCGTCATCGTGGGCACGAAGATGCCGCCGGCCATCACCAGGCGCAGCGCCTCGGCCAGCTCCTCGGTGGTCATGCGCTTGGGCAGGAAGCCCATGGCGCCCAGGTCGATGGCGCGGATGACGTCGCTGGCGCGGTCGGACGAGCTGAGCACCACGACGGACAGGTCGGGGTCGGTCTGCCGCACCTCGGTCAGCAGGTCGAAGCCGTTGGCATCGCCCAGCTGCAGGTCCAGCAGCATGAGGTCGTGGTCGGGCTGCACCTGCAGGGTGAAACGCGCCTCCCTGGCGCAGGACACGGCATTGACCACCACCCCGGGCACCAGGTTCTCGATCATGGCCTTGAGGGCCGAGAGGATCAGCGGGTGGTCGTCGACCAGCAGGACTTTCATGGGCCAGGGCAGGCAGGGGGCTGCAGCAGCGCCGTCGCGCGAGGGGCCCGATCGTACCGGGTCACTGCGCCGTCAGACAAAGCGCCGGGTGAGCGACTGCGCCACGCACACGGGCTTGGCCGAGCCCTCGCGCTCGATGGTGGCCTCCACCTCCAGCTGCGCGCCGCCGTCCACCGGCTCGTAGGCCAGCAGGGTGAAGCGGGCGCGCAGCCGGCTGCCCACCGGCACGGGGGCCGGAAAGCGCACCTTGTTCAAGCCGTAGTTGATGCCCATGCGCACGTCGTCGATCACGAAACCGTGCTCGAAGAACCACGACAGCAGCGACAGCGTCAGAAAGCCATGCGCCACGGTGGCGCCGAACGGCCCCTGCGCGGCCCGCGCGGGATCGACGTGGATCCACTGGTGGTCGCCCGTGGCCTCGGCGAAGCGGTCGATGCGGTCCTGGTCGATGGTGAGCCAGTCGCTGACGGCGATCTCCTGGCCGACGCGGGCAGCCAGGTCGGCCAGGTGGGGGATGTGGACGGTCATGGGGTCTTGGGGGGAAGGGGGGCGGCGCCAGCCGGCGTCTCCAGCCAGGCCAGCAGCGGCTGCCACTGGGTGAGGTCGCGCTCGACGCGGCTCGGCGCCACGTCCCACAGCGTCAGGCCGTGGGCGGCGAGGTGCACGTAGTTCTGGGTGTCGCGCAGGGTGGCCACCATGGGCGCGGGCAGGGTGGCGGCGTACTCCTGCAGGCGTTCCTGGGCGATGGTGTGGTCCTTCACGCGCATGCCCACCAGCCCCACCCGCAGCTTGTCGGCCCGCCGGTGGGCCCGCAGTTCGTTGACGAAGGCGTGCGTGGCCTGGATGTCGAACAGGCTGGGTTGCAGCGGGATCAGCACCTGGTCGCTCACCTGCAGCAGCGCGTCGAGCTTCTTGCCGTGCAGGCCGGCGGGTGCGTCGATGACCACATGGCTCACGCCCTTGGGCGGCCGCACCTGGCCGGTGGCGCCGCGGATCTCCCAGGTGGCGATGTGCGGCGCCACCGCCGGGCGCAGCCCCAGCCACTGGCGCGCCGACTGCTGGCGGTCGAGGTCGCCCAGCATGACGGCGTGGCCCCGGGCGGCCAGCGCGCCGGCCAGGTTGGTGGCCAGGGTGCTCTTGCCCACGCCCCCCTTCGGGTTCGCGATCGCGATGACGGGCATGCGGCGGCCTCCGTGGTGGTCAGTTCAAGGGTATGGTAACGCCCCATGCCGCCCTCCTCCGCCGACGTCCTGGTGCTGCTGGCCCATCCGCGACTGGCCCAGTCCCGGGTCAACTTGGCGTTGCAGCGCGCCGCCCAGCCGCTGGCCGCTGACGGGCGGCTGGTCTGGCGCGACCTGTATGCGCTGTACCCCGACTACGACATCGATGGGGCCGCCGAGCGCGAGGCGCTCACGCGGGCCCGCCTGGTGGTGTGGCAGTTCCCGCTCCAGTGGTATGGCCTGCCGCCCCTGCTCAAGCTGTGGCTGGACGAGGTGTTCGGCTTCGCCTGGGCCTACGGACCCGGCGGCACCGCCCTGCGCGGCAAGGACCTCTGGCTGGCCGTCAGCACCGGCAGCGGCGCATCGGCCTACCACCCCGCCGGCCACCACCGCCACTTCATCGACGCCTTCTGGCCCCCCTTCGAGCAGACGGCCGCCCTGGCGGGCATGCGGTTCCTGCCGCCGCTCGTGATGCATGCGGCCCACCGTGCCGCGCCCGCCGAGATCGAGACCCACGCGCGGCTGTATGCCGACCGCCTGCGGCACTGGCCGGACTGGCCCGAGCTGGCCGGCCTGGAGGCCGACACCGGCTGCCAGGTGCCTGCCGACGAACGACCCCACGACCCGGACTGACGCCGCCATGGAACACACATCGTCCGGCGGCTGGCTCACCAGCAGCCTCGTCTACCTGGCCGCGGCCGTGCTGGCGGTGCCGCTGGCGCGGCTGGCGGGCCTGAGCGCCATCGTCGGCTACCTGGCGGCGGGCATCGTCATCGGCCCCTTCGGGCTGCGGCTGGTGAGCGACCCGCAGGCCATGCTGCACGTGGCCGAGTTCGGCGTGGTGCTCATGCTCTTCCTTGTCGGGCTGGAGCTGGAGCCGCGCCGGCTCTGGGCACTGCGCCGACCGATCTTCGGCTGGGGCAGCGTGCAGACCGTGGGCTCGGCCGCGCTGCTGGCGGGCATGGGCATGGCGCTGGGCGTGCCACCGGCCTGGGCCGTGGTGGCCGCGCTCGGCCTGGCCCTGTCGTCCACCGCCATCGGCCTGGGGGTGCTGGCCGAGCGCAACCTCATGGGCACGACGGCCGGCCGCAGCGTGCTGAGCGTGGCCCTGTTCCAGGACGTCGCGGCGATCCCCATCCTGGCCGCGGTGCCGCTGCTGGCGGGTGCGCAGGCCGGCGAGGGCGGGCTGTGGAGCGTGGCCCGAGCCATGGCCGTCATCGCGCTCATCGTCGGCGGCGGCCGGCTGCTGCTGCGGCCGGCCCTGCGCTGGATCGCCGGCAGCCGCACCCCCGAGATCTTCACGGCCGCGGCGCTGCTGCTGGTGGTGGCCACGGCCGCGCTCATGCAGGCCGTGGGCCTGTCCATGGCGTTGGGGGCCTTCCTGGCCGGCGTGCTGCTGGCCGAAAGCGAATACCGGCGCGAGCTGGAGACCGACCTCGAGCCCTTCAAGGGCCTGCTGCTCGGCCTGTTCTTCATCGCCGTGGGCATGACCATCGACTTCGACGCCGTGGCGGCGCGGCCGCTGGTGGTGGCCGGCCTGGTGCTCGGCTTCCTCGCGGTGAAGGCAGCCGTGCTGGTGGGCATGGCGCATGCGATGCCGATTCCCGGGGCCGAGCGTGCGGTGTTCGTGATCCTCCTCGCGCAAGGCGGCGAGTTCGGCTTCGTGGTCTTCCAGGCGGCGGCGCAGGCCGGGGTCGTGCCGGGCGCGGTCAGCTCGCTGCTGGTGGCCGCGGTGGCGCTGTCCATGCTGCTCAGCCCGCTGCTGCTGCTGGCCGCCGATGCCTACGCACGCCGCCGCTCAGCCGCTGCACCGCCACCCGCCGGCATGGAGCCGCTGGCCGAGCCGCAGGACGCGCCGGTGATCATCGCCGGCTTCGGCCGCTATGGGCAGATCGTGGGGAGGCTGCTTTTCGCCAACGGGCTGCGCGCCACCGTGCTGGAGCACGACGCGGCCCAGGTGGAAAGCCTGCGCCGCTGGGGCTGGCGCGTGTTCTACGGCGACGCCACGCGGCTGGACCTGCTGCGTACCGCGGGCGCCGAGCGGGCCCGCGTGCTGGTGGTGGCGGTGGACGACGTCGAGCAGAGCCTGCGCATCGTGGACCTGGCACGCGAGCACTTCCCGCACCTGGCAGTGGTGGCGCGGGCGCGCAATGCCCAGCACTGGTATGCCCTGCACCGGCGCGGCGTGGGCCACCTGGAACGCGAGACCTTCGAATCGGCGTTGCGCTCGGGCCGCGGCGTGCTGGAGGCACTGGGCACGCCGCCGCACGAAGCGCGGCACCTCGCCATGACCTTCCGCCGCCACAACCTGCAGCAGTTGCATGCCCTGGCGCCGCACCAGGGCGACGAAGCCCGGCTCATCGCGCTGGCCCAGGCGGGGCGCCAGCAACTCGAGCAGATGCTGGCGCAGGAGCGGGGCCGGGCCACCGCCCACCACCATGCGGCGGGCTGGGTGGCGGACGACCCGGTCGATCAGTCGACGCGGGTGCCGTCCGACGCCGCCGCGCCATCCCCCTCGGGTGCCGGGGCGGGCGCAGGCACCGCGGGCACCTCGTCCGCCGACGGCGCGGGCGGCACCGGCAGGGGCTGAGGCGCCGGGGTCACCGGTTCCGGCGCGGCCGGCAGCGCGGGTGCCGGAGGCAGGCTCGACTCGGCCGCGGGGACCGGGGCGGTGCGCTCCACCGGGCTCACCGGCGCCGCCGGGCCCGCAGGGGCGACGTCAGGC
>JACRBA010000156.1 GCA_016213265.1 Burkholderiales bacterium
CATCCAGTGCGCCGGCCAGACGCCACCGGTGAAGCCGCCCAGCAGCCGCATCGGGTTGACGCCGCGCTCACCGGCCCAGTACGACAGCGGCGAGCCGTTCAGCACCGCCAGCGCCGCGCGATGCTGGCAATGCGATAGCGCCAGCGTGATCGCCCAGCCGCCCTGGCAGTTGCCGTAGACGATCGGTGCCTTGCCGCGATGGCGCCCGGCAACGATGTCGATGAAGGCCGCCAGCGTCTGCACGACGGCCCCCATCGTCTGGCCCTCGACCGGCTCCGGGTCGAAGACGACGAAGTAGACCGGGTGGCCTTCGAGCAGCGCCATGCCAACTTCCGAATCGCGCTTGAAGCCGCCGATGCCGGGACCATGCCCGGCGCGCGGGTCGACCACGATCACCGGTGCGGCGCCCTTGCGCACGTGCTTCTCGAGCGCGTCAGTGCCGCAGCGCGTGACGCGCAGCAGCCGGTAGTTCGACGGCGGATCGAGGTCCCGCCCGTCTGCCACCAGCTCGGACTCGAAGTGCAGCAGCGGCGGCATACCTGCGGCCTCGTGCGCGCTCATGTTGGCCGCACGCTCGCGCAGCGTGTCGGCCGCCGCTGTGGCGCGCCACAGCGCGTCCAGCCAATAGCGGACGACCAGGCGACCAGGCGTGAGGCCCGCGGAATCGGTCGCAACGGCGGTGTTCGATGTCGACATGAGTCTCAACCGCAGCAGCAACCGCCGCGACCCTTGGTGGCCGCACCGGCACCACTGCCACAGCCACCGGTCGGATGCTGATGCGCGGTTTGGGCGCCAGCCGCAGCGTCCGCTTGATAGCCAGCCTCGCCCAGCGCAGCGACGAGTTCCGGCACCTGATGCGCGGCGTGCTCGCCGCGGACACGCGCGATGCCGCTGCCGAGGTCGACCTCGACGTCCTGCACGCCGGGGACGCGCTTGAGCGCCTTGGTGACCGACGCGACGCAGGACCCGCAGGTCATGCCGTTGACTTTGAGTTCAGTGGTTTGCATGTTGGGACTCCTTGGGTTTCAGTGCTGGTGGCCACCCTGGCCACCGGGGGGAAGCTGGCGCGCGTCGTCCTTGGCCTTCGTCTCCGACCCGCCGCCATGTCCACCGTGGCCACCATGCCCGCCGTGCCCGAACAGGTGCATCAGCGGGCAGGCCAGCAGGATCAGGAATGGCAGCAGTTGCCCGAGGTGCGCGTTGTGGCGGAAGAACATCCAGGCGACTGCGGCAGCCAGACCGATCCACAGCACCCATTGGTTGATGCGGGACCAGTTCGGGCCGGACGGGCGACCGTTGCCGTGTTCATGGGAGTGGTTCATGGAGGATCTCCTGGCTGCATTGAGGCGTCGGTCACTGGTTCTTGTGGAACTTCGCGTGGTCGTGCACGGGCTTGGTCCTGGCCTTGGCCTTGGCGCCGGACGCCGCTTCGGCTGGCGCACAGGGCATGGACCTGGCCGAAGGCGCATTGCGCTCGGCGCCGTGGTCATGGCGCTTCATCGCGCCGGCACTGCAGTCCATGGACATCGGCATGGAAGCCGCGGCAGCGGCAGCCTGGGCGACCGCAGGACGTTCCTGTGCCACCGCGGCAGAAGCGCCGAACGCGAGGACGACAAGGGACGACAAAACGAAGGGGGTACGCATGACAAGACTCCTGCTGAGAGGACGGACACGGAACGCAGACACGAACGGGGAATGCCGCTGCCTGACAGCGCCGCTGCGGGCGCGATGGCGAACGGAAGGCAGGACGCGGCGCGGATCAGATCCGCGCGGCGTCCGGGGGTGTCAGAGCGCGAGGCGCTGGAACGCGATGCGCGGCGGGGGTCCGCCGGGCAGGGTCGGCGAGTCGACCATCAGCCGACCCACCGCGGGCTCGGCCCGGCCGGCCACCGAAAGCGTGCGTGAGATCGGCAGCGCGAAACCCAGCGCAGCCAAGCCATCACCGACCACCTTCAACTGCGGAGCACCGAGAGAGGGCTTCTCGCAGAAGTCCAGGCAGTTGACCTTGGCGAGGTCACCTTGCTCGCTGCCGTGTTGATGCTTCTGAGGAGACTCGGGAGCGGCCGTCGTCACCACTTCGGAGCGGTGATGCGCCTGCTCGCCCAGAGCGCAGGCATTGGCCACACCCATCGCGAGGCCGAACAGCCATACGAGCAGCACCTGGGCTGCCCATCGGCGGAGACGTCGGCGATCACTGAACATGATGACGGGCGGGCGAAAAGAGGCAACTTCGTTGAATTAAGAATAGGCGCGAACTCGCCAATGCCGTTTGATCGGCATCAACAATGCCTCCGTAGTCGACTACGGACTCCGGTCCTGCCCGATGACTCCAAGCGTGAGGCACAGAGGTGGTCGTTTCAGCGCGTCGCACACTTCGGCGCGCACGCACCGACGAAAGCTTACCGTCTCGTCATGTTGCTGACGGCTTCTTGTAATCCGCGGATGGGCAAACTCGAATCGATGCGCTGAAGACACTTCACGCTTCAATTTGTCAAACCCATCAACCCGGAGAAATCAATGCTCAAGAAGCTCGCAATCATGGCCTCGATGCTCGCAGTCGCAGGCGCCGCCTTCGCAGTCGACATGGGCAATGTCGCCCAGAAGTTCGACCTCAAAGACGGCTCGACCGTGTACGTGTTCAAGGACGGCAAGATGGCCATGGAGGATCGGCTCGGCCGGACCGTGGGCATGAAGCCCGGACACGTCATGGAAACCAAGGACGGCCAGAAGATCATCATGGTCGGCAACGAACTCGCCCGCCTCGAGATGATCAAGGCGGAGAAGCGCGGCAACTGACATCGGCAATCTCGCCGGAGGGCACTTGCCCTCCCCGCCGAGCCGTCGCGCGAACATCGGCGCGACTCAGCCCAGTGCCAGCGCCGCTCCGACACCGACGAGCGCCATCAGCGCATAAGCCGGCAGCACCTTCAGCGCCAGCGATCGACTGTCGAGCACCCACAACAGCCCGACCTTGGTGACCTGGTTGACGGCGGCCGCTAGAAAGACCGCCACGCCCGCGACCGACGCACCGACGACCCCATCGCCGACCATGCGGCCCACCGACAGCGTGATGGCGTCGACATCGACCAGACCCGAGATCGCCGCCGTGACCAGCAGCCCGGCGTCGCCGAACCGGTCCGCGAGGAACCGGCCTGCGAGCAGCACCGCTGCAAGGAACAGCGCGAACTGAACGGCTGCCGTCAGCTTCAGCGGATTCTGGGTCGACAGATCCGGAAGATCTCGCGCATGCTCGCGCGTGGTCAGGTACGCACCGAACGCGGCTCCGGTGACGGCCATGGCGCCCAGGGTCCCGACTGTCGCCGTGCCGAGCGCTGGCGCGGCGACGGCGACGAGCACCGCCATGCGGCCGAACATGGCCGCACACGCGAGCGTGGCTCCGCCGGCCGCCAGGGGCCGCCACTGCGGGGCTTCCTTGGCCCAGCGTGCCAGCGTCGCCGTGGTGGCGGTGCTGGACACCAGTCCGCCGAGCAGTGCGGTGAGGGTGAGTCCGCGCCGGGCCCCGAACCAGCGCATCAGGACGAACCCGAGGAACGAGAGCAACGCAAGCAGCACGACCGCCCACCAGAGCTTGTAGGGATTCAATGCCTCGAATGGGCCGAACCCGCGATCGGGTAGGACCGGAAGGATGACGACGCTGATCAGCAGCAACTGGATGCCGCTGGTCAACTCGCTTTCGGTGAGCTTGCCGATGCCGCTGTGCATCGGCCGTTTGAGTTGCAGCAGTGCCACCGTCACCACTGCGACGGCGGAGGCGAGCAGTGTGCTGCCACCTGCCGCTAACACGCCGACAAGGAACGTTGTGATGGCTGCCATCGCCGTGGTCAGGCCCATGACGCTGTGCATGCGGGCCGTCACGATGTAGCCGGCCAGGATCAGCAGCGCCACCACGGCCAGCACGACGACCAGGACGATCGCTCCCCAACGTTGCGCGAGCAGACCGCTCAAGCCGCCGAGCAAGCCGATCAGCGCAAACGTGCGCAAGCCGGCCACGCGGTGTCCGTCGGGCAGATCGCGCTGATGCCAGCCTCGTTCCAATCCGATGAGCAGGCCCGCCGCCAGCGCGATCCCGACACCCAACAGATCCGACAGGGACACGCCGCTCATGATTGCACCCTCACGCCGAGCCCCGCGGCGCGATCACTGGGCCCGGCAGGGCTCGCAGGCGCCTGCACGCTGAGTCGCGACAGCCACTGCTCGATATGCTGCAGGCATTCCTGCGGCGCCCGCAACCAGGGATGGTGGTCCACGCCGTCGAGGACACGCATCTCCCACGTCGAACGCGCCACCGCGAGTTCCTGTGCGCCGGCCAAAGGCGCAGTCAGATCCGCACTGCCGTGCAACATCAGCACCGGCAGGATCTGCGCCGTCGCCTCCGCCTCGGCGCGCAGGTCATGTCGGTACAGCGCTTCCCACAACGACGAAGTCGACGACACCATGGTGTGCGCCACGAGGTCCTCGGCGACTTCGCGCGGGATGTCGCGAAGAAGACGCGGCAACAGGCGTCCGACGACGCGCCGCGTCAGGATGCACGCGATTGCGGTCGCCCACATGTTCGTGTAGATCCAGCCGCCGCGTTGACGGGCGAACCAGGCGGTGGCCCCTTCGGCGCCGCCGAAGTTGGGAAGGCTGATCAGCACGAGTCGCCTGACGACCGACGGATAGCGCGCCGCATAGGCGAGCGCCAGCGCTGCCCCGAGCGAGTGCCCGACCAGCGTCACGGAGCGCTCCCCGGCCAGGCTCGCATGCAGCGCCGCCACGTGGCGCTCGACGCTGTAGCGGAACCAGGGCTTCGGCGACTCACCGAAGCCGAGCAGGTCGAGTAGAACAGTGCGGTGCCCCGACAGTGCGAACGAGACTGGCCCGCAGGTCCAGTAGCGATGGGTCCCGCCCAGTCCGTGCAGCAGGACTGCGCAATGCCGACCTTCCCCCGCATCGAAACGCTTCAGCGGAAGTGTCTCGGTCCCCATGCGCATCGCCCGCGACGGTGTCAGTTCTGGCGCTGCAGTCGAACGTCGATCCGCGCCCGGTTCGACGACTTGTTGCTCCACATCCAGCAGTAGTCCTCGCGCACCGCCACACGCAAGGTGTCCTGCCCGGAACTCACCTGCGCTTGTTTGGCCGGGAACTCGGCCTCCTTGCCGACGTGATAGTGAATGTTGAAGTCGACGGGCACGGACGCAGCGAACTCCCAGTGAATGGCGTCTCCCGGCGCAAGCTTGCCGCACAGCTCGACGAACTTCCCTGGTTCGACGCTCGCGCTGTGCGCAAACGCCCCGTCGCGACTCCAGGCAATCTCGACGATGTGGCTGGCCGCGAAGGCTTGCTGGGCCATCACCAGCGCCATGCCGGTCAGTGCAATCTGGGTTTTCTGCATGAATCGTGATCCTTCCTGGTTCAGCATGATCTTCGACGTTGCACGGCGCCGAGGCCTTGACGCGCAACATGTTTCGAAAGCGGCCTCATCGTCGCTTTCGGCGCTTCACCTTCCGAGGCTTCGGCCGCTGCGGCTGGTTTCCTTCGGCACTCCTGTGTCGGTTCTTCCAGGCAAGCACCAGAGCCAATCCAATGATGACCGCAGCGCTCGCCAAGCCACCGATCAGCATGAGCCCCAGTTCGGCGTGCGAAAGACTCGAGAGGTTCCTGAACTCGTGGGGCATCGGCTCAGCGCTGCTGCGACGAACTGCGGTTCATCTCGTCGTGCTTGGCCCGGATGCTGGCGGGCCACTGGGCCTTGATCCAGGAGAGCGCGGCCACGATCTCGGAATCGGTCAGTACGCCTTCGTACGCAGGCATTGAAGACTCGTACGACGCCAGGTTGGCAGCCTTGGCAACGCCGAACTTCGTGATGCGCACGAGCGTCTCGTCGGGATGGTGCCACGTGTGCCCGGACGCATCGTGCGGCGGTGCCGGCAGGCGGCCTTGAGCGTCTCTCTGGCGCCAGTCTGGCTGGCCCTCGAGCTTCGCCCCATGACAGGCGGCACAGTGCGTCGCGTAGACCTGCCGGCCCAACGCCGTCACCTGCACATCGTCAGGTTTGAGCAGCCCGGTGTCTGCCGGCTTTGGCGCCAGGCTCGAGATGGCAACGACCAGGACCACCGCGCCGATCGCCGCGACAGCCAGCAGCAACGGGCTTCGTTTCATGGGCTCTTCCTGACCTGATTCACATCCGAGCATCCGAACGCAAGAGATCGCCCGCCTGCGTTCGGACCATCCGCCAGCTTGCCAAGGCCAGCCACATCCCGATGCCTGCGGATGCCAGGCACGGGAGCCATTCGAGGTCGGGCCGCCATGTCTCGAACGTCAGCGCGAGGCCTCCGGCGACGAAGGCCCAGAAGCGCGTTTCGGCCCAACGGGCCTGCCAGTCCACCTGGACAAGCACCAGTAGGGCGGCAGCGGCGGCCACCAACGCGAGCGTGGCGCGCGCGTGCTGATGCCCCATCTCCCAGTAGCCCGCCAAGCCGGCCGCGATGACGGCAAACAGCGCCACAGCAGCCAGCAGCCCGAGCAAACCCGCGAAGAGACATCGCACGCCGGCACGCCATGCATCCCATGGCGCGCCGTCGTCCATGCGCCACAGGAAGAGCCGATGCCCCACGGCCGCGGCGGCCGCGAGCAACACGCACTCATGCCACGCCATACCCGCGGCGCTCAGCGTGGCAACGACTCCGACGCTGAGTGCCTTGGCCGCCGAAGAGCGCATCGCGCCGCCTCGCAGTCTCAGCGAACCACCTTGAGGTCCGTGACAGTGAACTTGCCCGCCTCGTTGACGGCCTTGAACTTCACCTTGTCGCCGGCCTTGACCTGGCCGAGCATGGCCTTGTCACGCACGTTGAACACCATGGTCATGGCCGGCATCTCGAGGCTCTTGATGTCGCCATGCTTCAACGTGATCTTGGCCGCATCGATGTCGACCTTTCGGACTTCCGCGTCGGTCATCTCGTCGGCCGTGGCCGTCGGGCTGCTCGCGGCATGGTGACCCGCGTGCTCGTCGGCCTTCTGCTGGGCCCAGACGGGTGTACTCAGAGCGATGGAAGCCATCAGGGCGGGGAGTGCAAACTTCATGACGATCCTTTCATGGGTCAACGATAAGAACTGAAGACGCGCGTGCTGCCGTCCTTGGCGACTAGCAGTACGTCGAAGGGATCCCGCTGGTCGCCGTAGTCCGGGCCGTCCATGCCGGGAGAGCCGACGGGCATGCCAGGGACCGCTAGGCCCACGGCGTCGGGCGCCTCCTTGATCAGGCGCAGCACATCGGCCGCGGGCACATGACCTTCGACGGCGTAGCGGCCGACCACCGCGGTATGGCAGGAGCCGAGATTCGTCGGCAGCTTCATGCGGGCGCGAATCGCCGTGTTGCCGACGTCGTGCACCGTCACGCGGAAGCCGTGCGACTCGACGTGCGCTATCCACTCCTTGCAGCAGCCGCAGGACGGGCTCTTCCACACCTCCATGTGGAGCGGCTGCGTCTGCGCACGCAGCAGGCTCGGCCCCAGCAATGCGACGGCTCCAGAAGCCGCCAGCAGTGCCCGCCGAGTCTGTCCTCTCCGCGTCACATCAATGCTTGTGCGCATGCCCGTCACCCTTGGCGCTCGACGCGGCGACCTTGATCTTGCCGACCATTCCGGCCTGGTAGTGACCGGCGATCAAGCATGCGAAGTCGAAGTCGCCGGGCCGGTTGAAGGTCCAGACGATCTCGCCCGTCTTGCCGGGCGCCACATGCGCCATGTACGGCTCGTCGTGTTCCATGTTCGGGAACTTCACCATCAGCTCGGCATGCTTGTCGTTCTCGGCCTTCGTGCCGATGACGAACTCGTGCATGACCTTTCCGGTATTGCGCACGACGAACTTGACGGTTTCTCCCTGCCGGACCTGGATGCTGTCCGGCGTGAAGCGCATGTTGTCGGCCATGCCGATCTCGATGGTTCGCTTGGCGGACTTGGCATCGCCAGCGATGCCCCAGTCCTTCTGTTCCTTCTTGACCGGACCGGCCTTCTTGGCATGGTCCTCGTCGCCGTGCGCCATGGCAGTGGCGGAAATGGCCACGAGCGCGGCCGCGACAAATGACTTGAACTGCTTCATCAGGATTCCTTCTTGTTGCCGATGGGACAGATGGATGTCGGCTCATGGCCGCTCAGTTGTGGCCGCCGTGCCCGCCACCGGGTTTGCGTACCTTGACCTCGACTTCTTGGGCCGGCTTCGAGACCGGGGACATCGAGCCTGTCCCTTCCGCCTTGAAGCGTGCCGGATCCGGCAGTTCGCCGGTGAACTCGTAGGCCACCGTGCCGGGTGGGTGCTTGAACCAACCCGGGTCGCCGTAGTCGCCGCGCTTCTGGCCTTTGCGAACCTTCACAACGCTGAACATGCCGCCCATGCCGACCGACCCGAAGGGACCCTGCCCGGTCATCATGGCCGCGGTGTTGTCGGGCAGAGGCATCTCCATCTCGGTCATGTCCTTCATGCCGCGCTCGCCCATGACCATGTAGTCGGGCACGAGCTTGGTGATCTGCTTGGCGACGCCGCGATGGTCCACGCCGATCATGGTCGGCACGTCGTGGCCCATGGCGTTCATCGTGTGGTGGCTCTTGTGGCAGTGGAAGGCCCAGTCGCCCTCTTCGTCGGCGAGAAACTCGACCTGCCGCATCTGCCCGACTGCGATGTCCTCCGTCACCTCGTACCGGCGCGTGCTCTTCGGCGTCGGCCCGCCGTCCGTCCCGGTGACCAGGAACTCGTGCCCGTGGAGGTGGATGGGGTGGTTGGTCATCGTCAGGTTGCCGATGCGGATGCGCACCTTGTCCATGTGGCTGACCACGAGCGGATCGATGCCCGGGAAGATGCGGCTGTTCCAACTCCACAAGTTGAAGTCCAGCATCGTCATGATCTTGGGCGTGTAGCTGCCCGGATCGATGTCGTAGGCATTGAGCAGGAAGCAGAAGTCGCGGTCCACCTCGTCGATGAGCGGGTGCTTGCCCTTCGGATGCGTGATCCAGAAGCCCATCATCCCCATGGCCATTTGCACCATCTCGTCGGCGTGAGGGTGGTACATGAAGGTTCCGGGTCGCCGTGCAACGAACTCGTACACGTAAGTCTTGCCCGGCGGGATGCCCGGCTGGTTCAAGCCCGTCACGCCGTCCATGCCGTTCGGCAGGCGTTGCCCGTGCCAGTGGATGCTGGTCAGCTCACCGAGTTTGTTGGTGACGAAGATGCGCACGCGGTCGCCTTCGACGACCTCGATCGTCGGCCCCGGGCTCTGACCGTTGTAGCCCCACAAGTGCGCCTTGAAGCCGGGTGCCATCTCGCGCACCACGGGTTCGGCCACCAGGTGGAACTCCTTGACGCCGTTGTTCATGCGCCAGGGCAGCGTCCAGCCGTTGAGCGTGACCACGGGGTTGTAGGGCCGGCCCGTGTTGGGCACCAGCGGCGGCATCGTGTCGGGCTTGGATTGAATCACCGGCTCGGGCAGCGCCGCCATGGCGACCTTGCTGACCGCTGCGGCACTCACCGCGGCGGTCACCGCGCCGGCGCCGCCGAGAAAGTTGCGTCGGGAAACCATGTTCGAGTTCCTTGAATGAATATGTCAGTGGCCGGCGCCGCCGCCATCCGCCGCCGCGGCCGCGGGGCCGGCGGGCGCGGCCATCGCCGCCTTGCCGATGAGCGCCATGTCGAGATCGGACTGAGCCAGCCAGAAGTCCCGCAGGGACTCGATGTACGCGTTGACGCTCGTGATCTGGGAGCGCGCGTCGGCGAGGAGCTCGAACACTCCGATGATCATGCCGTTGTAGCGAAGCCCCTGTTCCTCCGAGATCCGCTTCTTGAGCGGCACGATCTCGTCACGCTGATGGCGCGCGATGTCGTAAGCGGAGCGGTAGTTGCCGTAGGCTTCGCGCACCTCCGAGCGCGCGTTGATTGCCGTCTGTGCTGCGCGGTGCAGCGCCTGCATGTAGATCGCCTCGGCGCGAGCCACCCGCGCGCCGCCCCAGTCGAACAGGGGCAGCTCCAGGCCGATCTCCCAGCCCGTTTGCCGCGGAGCCTCGTTGGAGGTGTTGCGTACGAGTCCGAGTTCCAGCACGTTGATGAAGCGCGTCGTGCGGGTCAAGCCCAGGTTCTTCGCGGTCTGCTCCGCGCCGAGCTTGGCGGCTTGTACGTCCAATCGCTGAGCCATCGCAACGGCTTCGATGTCCGGCTGGTTGCGCGCCTCGGCCGGCAGGTCCGGCAGGCGCTCCGGCAACTGGAACTGGAGCTGGTCGCCCCAAACGCCCAGAAGACGCGCGAGCCGCTCGCGCGACGCACGCTGCGCCTGGTCGGCACGTGCGAGGCCCAGGGCAGCGTCCGCATAGAACGCCTGCTCGCGGGCGCGCGCCAGCTTGCTGAAGTTGCCCACCTGCTCCATGCGGCGAGCCAGTTCGGCACTTGCTTCGGCCGTCTGCTTCACCTGCCGCATGTAGCGCACCGTCTCCTCCGCCGCGACCGCCTGGAAGTAGGCCTTGCGCGCGTCCGCGGCCAGCGACAGGACGTCCATCGTGACCTCGCGCTTGACCTGCTCGAAGCGGCGCGCTTCCAGCTGCGAGACCAAGGGCAAGGTCAGCAGGCGCGCGAGGTTGAGGTGCAGCCCGCGCTCCAGCTCGACCTCGTCGCCCTGCCGAAGGCGCCCGAACGTGAAGCCCGGGTTCGGCAGGCGCCCGGCCTGCACGACTTCGGCCTCGGTGATGCCGAGATCCTGGAACCGAGCCTGCAGGCCGCGGTTGTTGAGCAAGGCCACCTGAACGGCGTCGTCGACGCTCAGCGGCTTCGCGAGCAGCTCGCGTACGCGGCGATCGATGGTGTCGACGTCGGCATCGCTGCGCGCCCAGCGCACGTCCTTGCCGAGCTTGTCCTTGGCCGCGGACTCGATCGACGAGAACCCGGCATCGGGGGAGAAGCTGGCGCATCCGGCCAGCACGGCAGAAACCAGGACAACGACGAGCACTCCCGAACGTCGCACGCTCGGGCGGTCGGGCGCGCCGCGCCCGGGATTGGCAGGTGAATTCATCCGCTTGACCTCAGTTCATCTTGTGCCCGCCATGACCGGCGGGTGCGCTTGCCGGCGCCGGCGTTGCCGGCTTCGGGGGCGCGTTGTTCGTGGCGGGCGCATCGGGCTGGCGCGCCTCGCGCGCGTAGGCCCGCCAGCCGCCGACGCGGTTCACGGTCTCGTTGGCTTCGCGCCAGGAACCCACGGGCTGTTCAGCGTGACGCTGGTAGCCCGTAAGCGTGGACTGGTACACCAGGGGCGCCACGGGGGCCGAAGGATCGAGTGGATCGGCTCTCTTGCCGGGCACGGCTTGAGCCAGAGTCGCCGAGCTGACCGCGATCAGGAATGCCGGCACAAGCCAGCGGAACACGACAATCTTCATGACATCCTCGCGTGAGTCGGACCGGCTCGACACGCCTGCTGCGCAGGGTGCGGCGGTCTACGATGCCGGTCAGAGCGCCGCCAGGGCGATCGACCAGCGTGACGGTCAGGCGAGGATCAGGCGGGGTGGTCGATGCGGTACGTCCGCAAAGACGGCTGGAAAGCGAATCTCCAGAAAGGCGACGGCAGTAGACGCCGATTCCGCCTGCACCATGGTCGTCCGCGCGAACGCGGGCGCTGCAACGCTGCAACACGGCGCGCAGCTGCTGCACTTCATCTTCAGCTGCGCCGAATGCCCGGTCGATGAATCGAGCCCGGTCTCGACATCTTGGTTCCCGGGCCCGACGTTGCCGGATCCAAGCTCATGCCGGATTTCGTGGAAGTCGCCATGCGTCGCGTGCGCGACGGTTGCTGCAGCCTCACGAGGAGAGTGGTGCCCCGGCCCGCATCCACCCATGGTCACCGCAGCCAGCCCCTTCAGAGGAACGGCAGCAGCGATGAACCAGATCAGAAGGAGGCGAACCACACCCGACATACCCGGAACTTTACCTCAGCGCATTGAGAAAGATCAGCATGCTTGGCAGTCTATGGACCGCATGCCGACACAATGCGCTCAGGAACCTTACCGATTCGTAATGTCCTCGGCTGCTCCGGCCACCCTGCCAGCGGCGGAGGATGTCAATCGATGTCGGCCACCATGCGAACCCGCAGCACACGCTCCCGGCTTCCCGCATCGCCTGGTTCGAACGCGTACGTGCTCCCCCAGGCCCAGGCCGAGCCCGCGAGTTCAATGACGCGGATCTCGCCCGCAGCGCCCCGAAACGCCATCTGAGTCTCTCCCTCTGGCCAGCTCGCCCGCAGGACATGGTCGCCGGGCTGCAGCCTCATGCGCACGAAGGACTCGGGCACCGTTTCGGCCCGCGCACCGCCGTCCACAGTCAGCTCGACGACGTTGGCGGCGTCGGCCCACCGCTTGCGCACCACGTAGACCGTGACTCTTTCCGCAGATGCGGCAAACCGTTTCGCATCCGCTTCCACGGCCGGCGGCGGCACCGGTGCACTGGTGCAGGTCAGCTTGTAGCGCGGCGCCTTGCCGACCCGATGGCACCAGGTGCCGTCGGCATTTGCCTGCCGAACGGGCTTGGACATACATGCGGCGAGGAACAGCGTGCCTGATCCGAGTGCGATCAGCGCAACTCGGCGCCCTAGCGTGGACGGAGTGCTCTGCAAGTGATTCTCCAGGCACTGACCGCGCAATCGAGATCGGGAACTCGAAGGCGCCAGCGCTTCAAGGCAAGGCCCGTGAAAGGCCGACGCGGACGCAGGGGCGACTCTGCCGATCGGCCAGGTCGCCCCGTCGTCCTCCGCCTCCCGGCAGGCATCAGCGATGCCCGTGCGAGGTGGCGGTCACGCCGCTCTGGTGGCCGCTGCGACTCAACCCACCGGGGACGTTGGTCGCGCCGGCCCGGGAAGGCTTCTCGGCGTTCGCAGCGCTGCGCGTGTCGCCCTGGACACCGACGTAGACCGCTCCCGCTTCGCCACCGACATCGAGCCAGCCGTCGGAGGAAACCGGGTTGCGCTTGGCCTGCATCGATTCGGCGATGACCGCCGCGCGTGTCTTGCCGGGTAGGTTGGTTCCGACGAAGACCCAACCTGCATCACCTCCGACTTCGCGCCAGCCGTCGGCCGTGACCGGATTGCGCTTCCAGGCCTCGAGCTCCTTGATGACGTCGGCACGCGACTTCGTCGACGGCATCGCATGGGTCGTGAAGCCGGCTTCACCCCCGACCGGGGTGATGCCTGAGGTTGCCAGCGCGGGCAGAGACACGGCACTCACCAGCGCGATCAGACTGAAACGGAACTTCATGATGGACTCCTGTTGCAGGCGCACCTCTCGTGGAGGTTCACCGGTTGCGGTGCCTTCGTGCACCGTGGAGCCACTGTAGGAATCGCGCGCCGACAGACTGCTTGCCGATCCATTACATCTTCGTCATGCGGCGCCCCAACGACGCCCGCAGCCGGGCCTGCCGCGCCACACCCGCGCTGGCCCGGCGAGGTCAGCGCGGGTCACCGCACAACGCTTCGCCGATCAGAAGGTGTGGCGAACGCCGAACTCGAGACCGGACGACTTCTCGCCGCCCAGCATGCCCGCCGGTGGTGTGGAGAGGACGGAGCTGCGCGCCGCGCCCTTGTTCGAGACCTGACCGTAGGTCGTGTACATCGCGGTGCGCTTCGAGAGATCGTAGACATACCCGATGCCGAGGCGAGTGCTGTCGTCGGCGTCGGAGAAGCCGGAACCGGCGGGGCCACCCGAGCGATCCGCCCTGGTGTAACCAACCTTCAGCGCACCCGGGCCGACAGGCACCGTGGCACCGATCGACAGATCCTTGGTCTTGCGCGGGTTCCACTCCTTGACGTCGTACAGCGTATGCAGCGTGGCGAAGCCGAACTTGTAGTTGAACTGAATGTTGTAGTTCTTGAAGTCCGGCGTGGTCGCCCCTGTCTCCGTCTTGCCGTAGGCGAAGCCGACGTTGATCGGGCCCGCCTGGTAACCCAGCCGCCCACCCACGTACTTGTTGCCGTTGACGCCCTCGCCAGCGGCCATCTGCAGGTGGCCATACAGCCCACCCATGTTGGGCAGGAAGTAGCCCACCGAGTTGTCGGTCCGCAGCACCGTGGTGGCGGGGCTGCCCAGGTTCGAACCCGCTCCGTAGCTGAAGATACCGCGCGATCCAACACCGACAATGCCGAACTCATCGGCGAAGGTGTTGTAGGCGGTCGGTGTGTAGTCCCGACCCATACGGACCTCGCCGAAGTTGCCCATCAAGCTCACTGTGGAACGGCGGCCCCAGAACTTCGCATCAGCGGTGCCGGTGTCTAGGCCGACCCCGGACTCCAGGGTAAAGCCCGCCTTCAGGCCGCCACCCAGATCCTCTACGCCGCGCAGACCCCACCGGCTGGTGGCGTTCGAGCCGGATGCCAGTTGCTTCTGCGAACCCGCACTACCGTTCTTCACCTGCCGGGCGGCCGCATCGACGATGCCGTACAGCGTGACCGACGACTGAGCGTAGGCGCCCGCCGCAAAGGCGGACAACGTGGCCAGGGTGAACAAGGACTTTTTCATGAGAGCAATCTCCGTTGTGGGACAAGGCAACACCTTCCACGCGACGAACGCGCCATCGGACTCGGATGAAGTGCGAGGCGCGCTGCGGCACGAGACGTGAAGGCGCTGGCGAGCAGCCTAGGGACGAGGCGCGGCCGAGGCGACCTGCTCGCGAGAAGCGGCCCGGAGGTGGCTAGCAGACCCTCGTCAGTTCGGCGGACATCCGTCGCCGCCCTTCCACAGCCGCTTGCACAGCAGCCACGCAAACGGCCCGGCACGGTCGAGCCCGAACGGGCCAAGGCCTACCACCCTGCGGCTTGGGGGAGAGGCCCCAAGCATCAACATGACCGGCCTGTCATGTTCCGGCAAGTGTTTTGTCAGTCGCTTGTTCCTATCGTTTTCGGACCGCAAAGTGGTGTGCCCTGCTAGCAACCCTCACGAGTTGTCTTTCGGGCCGTCGCATGCGGGCCCGAAAGAAAAGGACAACGACATGCGGAGACAAGACATTCAGCTGCTCGCCAGTGCCCGGCAGGGTGACCTCGAAGCGCGGTACGAAGTCGGTAGACGCTACCTGCTTGGCGTCGACGGCTTTCCGCAGCACACCGACACCGGGCTCGAGTACCTGGCGCACCCGTCGCTCGAGCCCTCCGAGCGAACCGCTCGCACGATCGCCGAGGCGCTGCCCCTGCACGAACTGGTGCGCCGCAAGCTGCTGCTCCCGCTGGCAAAGGCGGCGCGCGGAGGGTCGATATCGGCGCAGGTGAAACTCGCTCTGTGGCGCGCTCTCACGAACGCCGATCCCGCCGAGACGACACGGTGGCTCGACGCAGCCGCTGCCGCTGGCGACGCCGGCGCACGCGCAGCCGCGCATGCGCTGCAAAACTGCCCCTCCAATGCGGCCGCCGACGTACTGGATGCCTTGAAAGCGGCCCCGGGGATCGACCTCGCTCGCCTGGTACCGCTGGCCCTGAGCAATGCGGTCCAGTCGGACGATCCAGAGGAGATCGCGCGCGTGCTGAGCGGCACGCTGACGGCGCGCCTGCCCATCACGCCGGAACTCGCGGATGCCGCTTGCTCCGCCATCGCCCGCTTGGAAGACGAAGCGCAGCCGCGGCTCCCGTGCGCGAACGGCGCTGTCGAGGCTCTTCTCGAAGACTGCATCCGTCGCGGCAATGCGACCGCGGAGTTGCTGCTCGGGCGCGCGCTGAGCGCGGTCGATATACCCGCACTGCCGGCGTCCTTGCTGACCACGGGGCAGAACCTGCGCAGAGGCGCCGCGCTTCTGCTCCGTGCGGCCGATGCAGGATTAAGCGCGGCGTGGATGGTCCTCTACCGCATTCATGCAGACAACCATTCCTCGGTCTCCAATCCGCAGATGGCGCGGTTCTTCCTCGAGAAGGCCGCGCTCGCGGGCGAACTCTGCGCCCAGCGGCGCCTCGGCGCGCTGATCCTGCGGTCGGCGACCACCGTGCACGAATCCGAGCAGGGCATCCATTGGCTTCACCAGGCGGCACGCCGGCAGGATGCGCTGGCAGCGCAGTTGCTCGGCTCACTGGTGCTCCCGGTTGCGGGATCCGACGCCGAAGCAGACGCAGCCATCGATGCCGTACGCCGCGAGGATCCCTGGCTGGCCTGCCGCCTGCGGACGGCGCGGGACTTCGGCCTGACCAAGCTGGAAGCGATGAGCGTCGACATCGTCGCAGGGCTCAGGCCCTGGGGGCTGGTCGTCGGTCCCAACCCGTCCATTGCGCAGGCCAAGCTGGCGGCGCCTCGAGCCATCCCGGCACTTCGGCCCCAGGCGCTCGAGAACCTGCGTCAGTCCGTTGGGTTCTTCGAACAGTCGCGCCAGGACGGGTCCCCGATCGAGGGCGACCGGCGCAAACGCACCCACCGTCTGCGCTACTGCCTCGAGCGATCCGGCATCGACGAATCCCTGTTCTTCGCGAAAGTCAGGTCGACGGCGCTCAACACCCTGCGACAGGGACCCAAGTGGGCCTTCCATGCGCAGCAGCCTCTGCGCATGGCACTGGCCGCCTAGGAACGGCGGTCGGTATCGGCATCCCTTCACGCGCTTCGCTGCAGCCTCCCATGCGAATCCTCGTCGTCGAAGACAACGCCAAGCTGGCAGGCCATCTGCGTCGGGGGCTGGCCGAGAGCGGCTACGTCGTCGATGTCGCAACCGATGGGATCGACGGGCGCCACATGGCGATGGAGGGAAGCTACGACCTGCTTCTGCTCGACGTCATGCTGCCTGGGGCCGATGGCTTCACACTGCTCGAGACTCTCAGTGAACCGCCCCGGTTTCTGAGGAGGCTCCTTCATTTGAGAAGATGGAGCCAAGATGAGGAAGTCGAAGTTTTCCCCCGAGGTGCGCGAGCGCGCGGTGCGCATGGTGCTGGAGCACCGTGGCGAACATGCGTCGCAGTGGG
>JACRBA010000155.1 GCA_016213265.1 Burkholderiales bacterium
CCCACCATCAGGATCTCGCCGTGCGCGAAGTTGATCAACGAGATGATCCCGTAGACCATCGTGTAGCCCAGCGCCACCAGGGCGTACATGCTGCCCAGCACCAGGCCATTGATGATTTGTTGGATGAAGATGTCCATGCGTCTGTCGTTGTGTGGCCGCCGCGGGCTGCGGTGCCGACGGGGGCATGGAGAGCACAGCCTGTGCCAACTGTGGTTTTCTTCGGGTTAGCCCGCAAAAAAACGCCTCAAAACGCGCCTGTGGAGGCATTGCCAGCCCGATGGGGGCTGCCGGCTGGGCGGATTCCCGCACGAACCCGCGGAGACGCTGTGTGGATTTCCGCACACCCCTGCCGAGGCACCTGAGAGCGGCCCGGGCGAAGCCCTGCGCGTGCCGACAAAGGCCGCACGCCGCGGCCCCGCGGCGGTGCGTGAATTGGCACACTACGCCTGTCTCATGCGTTCTTCTTCTTCGAGCTTTGGCTTGCGCCGGCACCCCGGCGCCCGCGCTGCCCCCTCGCTGCTGGGCCTGCTGACGGTGGCCCTGGTGGTCACCGGCATGGTGCTGGGCTACCGCTGGAGCCTGCGCAGCGGCCTGGCCGACCTGGCATCGCTGGCCAATGAGCGGCTGGAGCTGTATGCCTCCACGCTGGAGACGGAGCTGGCGCGTTACGCCCACCTGCCCAGCCTGCTGGCCCTGGACGAAGACGTGCAGGCCCTGCTGGAGGCACCGAACGACCCTGCCCGCCGCGAGCGCGCCAGCCTGAAGCTCGCCCGGGTGAACGTGCGTGCCGGCTCCATGCTGCTGGTGGTGGCCGGCCCCGATGGCGAGCCGCTTGCGGCCAGCGACCGCCACCGCAGCCAGAGCGACGCCGCCGACGTGGCCCGCCTGGCCGCGCGCCTGGCCGCGGAGGCGGGCGGCGAACCCACCGAGTTCTTCGTCTCCAATGCGGCGGACGGCACCACCGACTACACCTACGTGCAGCCCGTGCGCCGCGGCGGTGTGCTGCGCGGGCGCATCGTGGCGCGCCTGAGCCTGGCGCCACTGGAGGCCACGTGGGTCGACCTGGGCCAGCGCACCTCGAGCGAGAAGCTCATGGTGGTGGACCACAACGACGTGGTGATCATGTCGTCGGTGCCTGCGTGGAAGTACCGCATGCTGGGCAGCGTGGACGTGGAAGGGCTCATGGCCTCGGGCCGCTACGCCGGCGCCGCGCTGGCACCGCTGGGCATGTCGGTGGAGGGGCCGGCCGACAACGGGGCGACCCTGGTGCGGGTGGCCGATGTGCAGACCGCCGGCCGCTCGCTGCACCTGGCGCAGCAGCGGCCGTTGCTGCCCCTGGCCGTGCGCCTGGTCACCTTGTCCGACCCGACCGATGTGCGACGCCAGGCGCGCCTGGCGGCCTGGGGCGGGGGCGCGGCCGGCGGCCTGCTCGGTCTGCTGGCCATGTACCTGCTGTACCGGCGGCGCGCGCTGCAGCAGCTGTTTCGCGCGCGCAATGCGCTGCAGCAGGCCCACGACCAGCTGGAGCGTCAGGTGGACGAACGCACCCGCGAGCTGCGCCAGACCAACGAGGAGCTCAAGCGGCAGATCGGCCAGCGGCTGCAGGCCGAGGACGAGCTCATGCAGGCGGGCAAGCTGGCCGTGCTCGGCCAGATGTCCGCGGGCATCTCGCACGAGATCAACCAGCCGCTCACCGCGCTGCGCGCCTTGTCGCGCAACACGCAGCTGCTGCTGGAGGCCGGCCGGACGAAGGCGGTGGCCGAGAACCTGCGCCTCATCGACGACATGGCCGAGCGCATGGGCCGCATCACCTCGCAGCTGAAGTCGTTTGCGCGGCGCGGTGGCGGTGCCGTGCAGGTGCACGGCCCGGTGGACCTGCGCGCATCCCTGGACAACGTGCTGGTGCTGCTCGAGCACCGCCTGCGCGCCGAGCGCGTGCAGGTGGCCGTGGACGTGCCCGCAGGCATGTTGGTGTTGGGCGAGGCGAACCGCCTGGAACAGGTGCTGTTGAACCTGCTGGGCAATGCGCTCGATGCGATGGCCGACGTGGCGGAGCGCAGGCTGGCGGTGCGCGCCAGCCGCGAAGGCGAGGGCGAACACGCGCGCGTCTGGCTGCAGGTGGCCGACTCCGGCGCGGGCATGACCGACGCGCAGATGGCGCGCCTGTTCGAGCCGTTCTTCACCACCAAGCCCGCTGGCCAGGGCCTCGGGCTGGGGCTGGTCATCAGCTCGAAGATCGTGCGCGAGTTCGGTGGGACACTGCGCGCCCGGCGCGCCGAGGCAGCGCCCGGCGCCGGCATGGTGTTCGAGTTCGACCTCGCCGCTGCTTCCAAGGAGACATATGTTTGAAGGGTTCAAGGTCCTCTTCGTCGAGGACGACCCGCCGGTGCGCACCAGCCTGGCCCAGACGCTGGAGCTGGCTGGCCTGGACGTGCAGCCCTGTGGCAGCGCGGAAGAGGCGCTGCCTCATGTGACCGAAGGCGCGCAGATCGTCGTGGTGACGGATGTGCGCCTGCCCGGCATGGACGGCCTGGCGCTGCTCGACCACGTGGTGGCCACCGACGCCGGCATTCCGGTGGTGTTGATCACCGCCCATGGCGATGTGTCGATGGCGGTGCGCGCGATGCGCGCCGGCGCCTACGATTTCATCGAGAAGCCCTTCGCGCCCGAGCGTTTCGTGGAGACGGTCGTGCGCGCGCTGGACAAGCGGGTGCTGCGCGTGGCGGTGGACGACATGCGCCAGCAGCTGCAGAAGCGCAGCGGCATCGAGGCGGTGCTGCTGGGCCAGTCGCCCGTGATGCAGGACCTGCGCCGGCGCATCATGCGGCTGGCCGACACCTCGGCCGACGTCATGATCCTGGGCGAGACGGGCACCGGCAAGGAACTGGTGGCCCGCTGCCTGCACGACCACAGCGGCCGGCGCGACCGCCATTTCGTGGCCATCAACTGCGGGGGCCTGCCCGAGACGCTCTTCGAGAGCGAGCTCATCGGCCACGAGCTCGGCGCCTTCACCTCGGCGGCCAAGCGCCGCATCGGCAAGATCGAGCACGCCAACGGCGGCACGCTGCTGCTCGACGAGATCGAGACCATGCCGGTGCCCATGCAGATCAAGCTGCTGCGCATCCTGCAGGAGCGCAAGATCGAGCGCCTGGGCTCCAACGAGGAGGTGCCGGTGAACGTGCGGGTGGTGGCCGCCACCAAGTGCGACCTGCGGGCCCTGAGCGACGAAGGCAAGTTCCGCGCGGACCTGTACTACCGCCTCAACGTGGCCGTGCTCGAGCTGCCGCCGCTGCGCGAGCGGCGCGAGGACATCCCGCTGCTGTTCGAGCACTTCGCGGCCCAGGCCGCCGCACGCTACGGCGTGGCGTCCCCCGAGCTGACGCCGGCGCACCTGCGCGAGCTGATGGCCCACGACTGGCCGGGCAACGTGCGCGAGATCCGCAACTCGGCCGACCGCTTCGTGCTGGAGATCGGCGAGCTCACCACGCCCACCGCGGGCGTGGCACCGCTCACGCTGGCGCAGCAGATGGACAAGGTGGAGAAGGCCTTGATCGAGCAGGCGCTGCGCCAGTGCCAGGGCCGCGTGCCCAAGGTGATGGAGACCCTGGGTATCGCGCGCAAGACGCTCTACGACAAGCTCAACCGGCACGCCATCGACGTGGACAGCTTTCGCACCGGCCCGGGCTGAGGCCCGGCGCCGCGCGCCCACGGGCCCTCAGCGGTAGCGCTGCGGGTCCGGGTCGTCCGTGGGCCGTGCGATGGCGCGGCGCAGCGGCTCGCTCATGGGCAGGTTGAGGTTGAGGCCGCGGCCGGGCACGCGCTGCAGGAACCAGCGCTGGTAGATGTCGTGGATCTCGCCGGAGCGGTACAGCCCCACGAGCACCTCGTCCACCAGGCGCTTGAACACCGCGTCGCCGCGCGGCAGGCCGATGCCATAGGGCTCCACCGAGAGCGCGTCGGCCGAGATGCTGTAGTCGTCGCGGTCGGCGGCCGCGGCCAGCAGGCTGCGCAGCAGCACATCGTCCATGGCGAAAGCCGCGGCCTGGCCTGTCTGCACGAGGTGGAAGGCGTCCACGTCGTCCTGGCCGGCGACGATGCGCATGCCCAGCCCCAGGCTGTCGTTCACGCTGGCCAGGTAGCGGATGCTGGTGGTGGCGATGGTGGACGCCACCACCTTGCCACGCAGGTCTTCCAGCGACTGGATGCCGCTGTCGCGGCGCGTGAGCAGGCGGCTGGCCGCCACGAAGGTGGTCACCGAGAAGGCCTGGCTCTTCTGGCGCTCGGCGGTGTTGGTGGTGACACCGCATTCCATGTCGATGCTGCCGTTGGCCACCAGGGGCAGCCGCGTGGCCGAGGTGACCGCCACGCGCTTGATCTCCAGCTCGCGCAGGCCGAGCCGCCGGCGCACCGCGTCGACCACCCGCTCGCACAGTTCGATGGAATAGCCCACGGGGCGGCGGTTGGTGTCGAGGTAGGAGAAGGGCACCGAGTTGATGCGGTGCCCCAGCACGATGACGCCGGTGTCGCGCACCTTGCGCAGCACGGGCGAATCGAGCGCGTCCGGCTCGCGCGCCCCCAGGGCGCACGGCAGCGCCGCGGCCAGGCCCACCATCACGGGCAGGCCGAGCCATGCCCGGCGCCTCAGGGCGCGCGGGAGGAGGGCGGGCGGGACGGCGGGCGGGCGGCTCATCCGCGCAATGATAGGAGAGGCCCCCGCCGCGCCCTGCACGGCCTGTGCGAGCATGTGGCCCGCGCGCCGCCTGGCGCTTGTCATCAACGGAGCACCCCATCGTGGACCTGCAGGCCCTGCAGCAGACCCTGCGCCAGTTCGCCGACGAGCGTGACTGGCAGCCCTTTCACACGCCCAAGAACCTCGCCATGGCGCTCATGGTGGAGGCGGCCGAGCTGGCCGAGATCTTCCAGTGGATGACGCCTGAGCAGTCGCAGGCAGCGGCCGGCGACGTGGTGGTGCAGCAGCAGATCGGCGACGAGGTGGCCGACGTGCTGCTGTACCTGCTGCAGCTGGCCGACCACACGGCCATCGACCTCAAGCGGGCGGTGGGCCGCAAGCTGCAGAAGAACGCGAAGAAGTACCCGCCGGTGCGCCCCGGCCGGCCCTCGGCGGGCCACGCCGCGGTGCCCACCGAAACCCACGTGCTCATCGACTGGGAGAACGTGCAGCCCGGCGAGGCCGACCTGCGCGACCTGGTGCCTGACGCCACCGATGTGTGGGTGTTCCATGGTCCGGCCCAGCGCCGCGTGGCCGAGCGCTACGCCAGCTTCGGCGAGCGGGCGACGCCGGTGCAGATCGCCCGCACGGGCAAGAACGCGCTGGACTTCCACCTGTCGTTCTACATGGGCTACATCGCCTCGCGCCACCCCCACGCGCGCTTCGTCGTGGTCTCCAACGACAAGGGCTACGGCCCCATGCTGGAACACGCGGGCGAACTCGGTTTCGCGGCCCGGCAGGTGGGGTTCACCAAGGAAGCCAGCACCGCGCGTGGCCGCACGGCGGCCCGCCCGGCGCGCCCGGCGCGCAAGACGGCCGCGAAGGCGGCCCCCAAAGTGGTGGCCACCCCGGCACCGGTGCGGACGACCGCGGCCACCCCGGCGCCCCCGCCGCCTGCACCGGCGACGCCGCCTGCCGCCAAGAAGGCCGCGTCGCGCACCCGCCGTGCCAAGGCGACGGACGAGGCG
>JACRBA010000158.1 GCA_016213265.1 Burkholderiales bacterium
CTGGTTCACCGCCACCGCGGTGTCGTTGACCACCTTGAGGAAGGGCACCACGCCCTGCGATTTGCCGTTGGTGCCCTTGATATGGCTGCCGAGCGCGCGCACGCGCGTCCAGTCGTTGCCCAGGCCGCCGGCGAACTTGCTCAGCAGCGCGTTCTCCTTGAGCGCCTCGTAGATGCCCTCCAGGTCGTCCGACACCGTGGTCAGGTAGCACGAGGACAGCTGCGAGCGGCGCGTGCCCGAGTTGAACAGCGTGGGGGTGGACGACATGAAGTCGAAGCTCGACAGCACGTCGTAGAACTCGATGGCGCGCGCCTCGCGGTCGATCTCGTTGAGCGCCAGGCCCATGGCCACGCGCATGAAGAACGCCTGCGGCATCTCGATGCGGCGCTCGTCCACATGCAGGAAATAGCGGTCGTACAGGGTCTGCAGGCCGAGGTAGTCGAACTGCAGGTCACGCTCGGCCTTGAGCGCGGCGCCCAGCCGGGCCAGGTCGTACTGCATCAGGCGGTCGTCGAGCAGCTCGGCGTCCACGCCCTTGCGGATGTAGCGCGGGAAGTACTCGGCGTAGCGCTCCTGCATCTGCGCCTGCGTGGTCTCCTGGCCCAGGATCTCGCGGCGGATGGTGTGCAGCAGCAGGCGGGCGGCGGCGCGGGTGTAGGCCGGGTCCTGCTCGATCAGCGTGCGCGCGGCCAGGATGGCGGCCTTGTACACCTCGTCGATGGGCACGCCGTCGTACAGGTTGCGGCGCGTCTCGGCCAGGATGGGCTCGGGCTTCACATCGGCGCCCAGGCCGGCACAGGCCGATTCGACCAGCGCCTGCAGGCGGGCTTCGTCCAGCGGCACGCGCACGCCGCCGTCCACCACGAACAGCGTGGGCGCCGCCACCGCGGGCGCGCTGGTGGCCTGGCGTGCGCGCTCCTGCGCGCGGCGCTCGCGGTACAGCACGTAGGCGCGCGCCACCTCGTGGTGGCCGCTGCGCATCAGGCCCAGTTCCACCTGGTCCTGCACGTCCTCGATGTGGAAGGTGCCGCCGCCCGGGCGCGAGCGCAGCAGCGCACGCACCACCGTCTCGGTGAGCGAGTCCACGGTCTCGCGCACGCTGGCCGAGGCCGCGCCCTGGGTGCCATGCACCGCCAGGAAGGCCTTCATCAGCGCCACGGCGATCTTGTTCGGCTCGAAGGACACCACCGCACCGTTGCGGCGGATGATCTGGTAGCCCTGCCAGGCGCTGGCGGCCAGGCCCTCGGGGAACGGGCTGGTGGACGGGCGCACCGCGGTGGCGGCGTCGGAAATGCTGGGTGCAACGGCTTGCATGGGTTCCCCTCTTCTGTTCGGTGTGGCGCGGTGTTCGGTGTCCCGGGGCCCCGGCTGCCGGACGCGGCTGCAGCAGGCAAAGCAGCGGCGACGCCTGCGTGGTGGATGCAGGCGGAAAGCGGCAAGGAGGCTTGGGAGGAACACACTATATCTGGGGCTCCGGGTGGCCACAAGCGCTACCTATAGCGTCCCCGCACCCTTGGCTTCCCTCTTGACGGCCAGGGCGGTTTGGTGTGGCCCGCGGCACGGGCCATGAGCAGGCGTCAGCCGGCCGCGAAGCGCTCCGCGCGCCAGCCCAGGCGCCGGCGCAGGCCGGCCCAATCGAAACCCGCGCCGGGGTCGGCCTTGCGGCCGGGCGCCACGTGTTCGTGGCCCGCCACGTCGAAGGCACCATGGCGGCGCTGCAGCGCGCGCAGCAAGGCCGCCAGGCGGGTGTACTGCAGGGTCTCGAAGGGCTCGCCCTCCAGGCCTTCCAGCTCGATGCCCACCGAAAAGTCGTTGCAGTTCGGGCGCCCCTTCCACTGCGATGCCCCGGCGTGCCAGGCGCGGTCGTCGCAGGACACGAACTGCAGCAGCGCGCCGTCACGGCGCAGGAAGAAGTGCGCCGAAACCTGCAGGCCCTCCAGCCGGGCGTAGTAGGGGTGGGCGCCCGTGTCGAGCCGGTTGGTGAACAGGCGCTCCACGCCATCGCCGCCGTACTGGCCAGGCGGCAGGCTGATCGAATGCAGCACCACCAGCGTCACCGCCGCCCCGGCCGGGCGCGGGCCGTGGTTGGGCGATGGCACGTGCCGTGCGGCATGCCACCAGCCGCCCTCCCAGGCCGGCGCACTCATTCGGCCGCCAGGTCGACGCCGTTGTCGCCGCCCTCGGTGATGCCGAGCCGCGCCATGCGGTATCGCATCTGGCGCAGCGACAGCCCCAGCCGAGCACCCGCCGCGGTGCGGTTGAAGCCATGCTCCTGCAGCGCCCGCACGAGGATGGCGCGCTCGATCTCGTCCAGGTGCCGGGCCAGGTCGGCGGGCAAGGGCTCCGCCGGCCCGTGCGCCATGCCGGCGACCGGTGTCTCGGCCGCCACGCCGCGCGGTGCCGGCGTGGTGGTTGCAGCATCGGTTGGCGCGCCCTCCAGCAGCGCGTCGGGCAGGCCGAGATCGCCCGCGTCGATCACGTCGCCGGGCGACAGGGCCACCGCCCGGTGCAGCAGGTTTTCCAGCTCGCGCACGTTGCCCGGAAAGGCGTAACGCGCGAGGCGGTCCTCGGCCGCCCCGGTGAGCCGCGGCGCCGGGGTGACACCCGCATCGCGCGCGATGCGCTCGAGCAGCGCCGCGGCGATCTGCGGCACGTCACCGCGCCGCTCGCGCAGCGGCGGCATGGTGATGCGAATCACGTTGAGGCGGTAGAAGAGATCCTGCCGGAAGCGCCCCGCCGCGACTTCGGCGTCCAGGTCCTTGTGGGTGGCGCTGACGATGCGCACGTTGAGTGGCACCTCGGCCACCGCCCCGACCGGCCGCACGGCGCGCTCCTGAATGACACGCAGCAGCTTGCTCTGCATGGCCAGCGGCAGGTCGCCGATCTCATCGAGGAACAGCGTGCCGCCGTGCGCGGCCTGGAAGAAGCCGGCGCGGTCTTCCGCGGCGCCGGTGAACGCCCCCTTGCGGTAGCCGAAGAACTCCGACTCGAGCAGGTTCTCGGGGATCGCACCGCAGTTGACGGCGACGAAGGGCTGGCCCGCCCGCACGCTCACCTCGTGGATGGCACGCGCGACCAGCTCCTTGCCAGTGCCGGATTCCCCATGCACCAACACCGGGGCCATGCTGCGCGCGACCTTCTCCACCAGCTCGCGCACCTGGGCCATGGCCTCCGAGCTGCCCACCAGGCGCTGCAGCGGTGCGGGCGGCTCGGCCACGCCGGGCCGCGGGGCCGAGGCGGCGGAGGCCGCGCGCCCCAGTGCGCTGGCGACCACGCCGCGGAACTGCTTCAGGTCCACCGGCTTGGTGAGGTAGTCGAAGGCGCCGGCCTTGAGGGCCTCCACCGCGTTCTCGGCCGAGCCGAAGGCGGTGATGACGATCACCTTCTCGGGGCGGCGCGCGCGTTCGAGCCGGTGCAGCAGGTCCAGCCCCGAGCCGTCGGGCAGGCGCATGTCGGTGATCACCAGGCGGAACACGCGCTGCTGCAGGCGCTCCCAGGCCTCGCCCACGCTGGCGGCCGTCTCCACCTCGTGCCCCTCGCGCAGCAGCGTCAACTCGTACAGGGTCAGCAGGTCGGGTTCGTCGTCGACGACCAGCACCCCGCCGGCCGGGAAGGCATCACTCATGGACCGTGTCCATCCTCGTTGTGGCCATGTCGCGGGCGGCCATGGCGTCTTGCTACAGGTGCAGCCGGCCTTCACCGGCCACCGCATCGCGCCGCATCACCACCTGGAACAGATTGGCGTGGCGGTCGCCCTGGCGGCGCAGGTAGTCGATGCTCGCGCCATGGCGGCCGCACAGCTCGCGGCAAATATAGAGCCCCAGCCCGGTGCCTCGGCTGCGCGTGGAATGGAAGGGCTCGAACAGATGCGCCTCCACCTCCGGCGAGATCGGCTCCCCGTCACTGGCGACCACCAGGCGCACGAACGGCCCGTCCAGGGCCTCGAGCAGCACCACCACCGCCCCCGGCCGATCGCTGCTGTGGCGCTGCGCGTTCTCCAGCAGGTTCACCAGCACCCGGCGCAGGTGGTCGGGGTCGAACACCGCGCCCAGCGGCTCCTTGGGCAGCGACACGCGCAGCCGGCTGTCGCTGCCGAGCGCGAGCCCCACGGTGCGGGCCCATTCGGCGCAGATGGCGGCGACCTCGGCCGTGGCGTCGAGCGTGCGCGACGGGGTCATGCTGCCCGGTGCCGCCTCCATCACGTCGTTGACGATGCGGCGCAGCCGCTCGACGTTGTCGGCCACGATGCGCACCAGGCGCTGCTGGTCGGGCCGCAACGCGTCTTCCTGCAGCAGCGCGTTGGCCTGCGACACGGCGGCCAGCGGGTTGCGAATTTCGTGCGCGATGCCGGCCGAGATGCGGCCCATGGCGGCGAGGCGTTCCTCGCGCTGGCGGGCGAGCACCGCCCGCAGCTCCTCCATGAACAGCACGGCCAGCACCTCCTCGCCGCTGCCGGCGTCGTCGCCGGCGGGTTGGAGCGGGCCCAGGCGTGCACCGCGTGTGAAGCGCGCACGCACGCGTACCGAGCGGGGCGATTCACCGGCGTAGGCGAGCGTCACGTCGAGCCCCGCCGCGGGCCACTGCCCGGAGCCGTACGCGGTGGTCACCGCATCGAGCAGCTGGGCCCACCCTGGCTGGCTGCCGAGCGCGAAGGGCGCCGGCGGGCAGGCACCGGTGTCCGACAGCAAGGCGCGTGCGGCCGGGTTCGCCGCGCGCACGCGGCCGCGCCGGTCCACCACCAGCACGCCGTCGCTCATCTCGTCGATCACCAGCCGGTTCAGCTCGGCCTGCTGCCGCGCCAGCTCGAGGCTGCCGCGGGCGGTGCGCTCCTCGCGCGCCAGCCGTGCGGACATCTGCCCGGCCACCAGCACGGCCGCGAACAGGCCGATGCCGGCCAGGCCCGCCTGCGAGACCGGGCCGGCGAAGGCGCCGGTCTCGATGCCCCGGGTGACCGCCGCCCCCAGCAGCAGCAGGCTGGCCGCCGCCGCCGTGGCGAGCGCCGGCCCACGACGCGACAGCACGCCGGCCATGAGCACCGGCAACACCAGCAGCGCCGCATGGTTGAGCGTGGCCTGGGGGGCCAGCCAGTGCATGGCACCGAACGAGGCCATGTCCACGCCGATCGTGGACCACCAGCGCCAGCGCGCGGCCGCCAGGGTGCGCGGGCCGGGCCGGTGCGGGGCCACCACGCGCAGCGTGACGGCCTGCAGCGCATAGGCCGCACACAGCGCGAGCACCGTGCTGAAGCCCCGGCCGCCCACCCACTCGACCCCCAGCTGGGCCAGCAACAAGGCCACGCCCAGCGCGGCCCGCGCGGTGAGGTAGGTGCGTTCGATGCGGCGCGGCGCGCTGTCGTTGGTGGCCACCAGGCGCCGCGCCTGGCGCGACAGGAAGTTCGTGTCGTCGGCCGCCCCGCTGCTGGCCTCCCAGGCCGGATCCAGCGTGGAGCCGTCGTCCAGCGTCGAACTCTCCCGAAAGCCCAGGGCGCCGAACCACGAGGCCCGGCCAGTGGACGGCGGGCGCGAGGCGCGCGGCCGGGACATGGCCGAATCAGCGTGCCGGGCCGACGCGGCGGTGCTCGGCGCAGCAATACCGCCGGCCGCCCTCGCCCTCGACCGACTCCGACGCCGGCAGGTGCATGCCGCACTGCGCGCACGACACCATCGCCTGCGGGCCCGCGGCGGCATCGGGCCGGCCCGTGGCCGCCGGCGGACGCGACCGGCCCTTGCCGAACCACCACATCGCCACGATCACCGCCAGCGCGAGCAGGAGCAGCAGCTTGGCCATGCCGACGGTGGCCTCAGCCCGGCTGCCGGTGCAGCACCACTTCGTACACGAAGCGCGTGCCCACGTAGGCCAGCAGCAGCAGCAGGGTGCCGGCGTACAGCCACCGCGTGGCCTGGCGGCCCCGCCAGCCGCGCCAGAGGCGGCCGGCGATCAGCGCGGCGAAGGTGGCCCAGCCCAGCAGCGACAGCACGGCCTTGCGGTCCCAGCTCCAGCCGGCCTCCGACCGCATGCCCAGGACGAGCGCCAGGGTGAGCACCACGAAGCCCGCCTCCACGAAGCGGAAGGTCAGCCGCTCGAGCTTGAGCAGCGGCAGGCCGGCGCCGATGGTGCCCGAGCCGATGCCCGGGCCGCGCTGGCGCAGCCGCGCATCGGCCGTGTCCAGCAGCACGGCATGCAGCACCGCCGCGCCGAACAGGCCGTAGGACGTGAGCCCCAGCACCCAGTGCAGCGGCGCCCAGCGCGAATGGGCGACCGCGCGCACCTCGCCCGGGAACGCCCAGGCCAGCGCAATGGCCAGCACGCCCGCCAGGGCGAGCGCCCGCCGCGGGCCGGCCAAGGGCAGGAAGCGGCTTTCCACCCCGTGCACGGCCAGCACGATCCAGACGGTGAACGACAGCACGGGCGCAAAGCCCAGCCGCAGGCCCTGGCCTTCGATACCCCAGGCCCCCACGCCCGTGAGCAGCACCAGGGCGTGCAGCACCCAGGCGGTGAACAGCGCCTGGACGGGCCAGCGCCGCTCGGGCGCGGCGGGCCACAGCGCCGCCCCATAGGCCAGCATGGCCGCCGCGGCCAGGAGTGCCACGGGGTCAGCGGATAAACTCATGGCGACAGTGTACCGGCGCGCCGCCGGGCCATTCCGCCCCACTTCTGGCCCGCCTCCCGGCCGCGCATACCCCATGGCATCCACCCTCACCGACCGCCTGTCGCGCCTGGTCAAGACCATGCGCGGCCAGGCCCGCATCACCGAATCCAACGTGCAGGACATGCTGCGCGAGGTGCGCATGGCCCTGCTGGAGGCCGACGTCGCCTTGCCCGTCGTGCGCGACTTCATCGCCCGCGTGAAGGACAAGGCGCTGGGCCAGGAGGTGGTGGGCTCGCTGAACCCCGGCCAGGTGCTGGTGTCCATCGTCCACAAGGAACTCGCCGCGACCATGGGCGAGGGCGTGGCCGATCTCAACCTGGCCACGCAGCCGCCGGCCGTCATCCTGATGGCCGGCCTGCAGGGCGCCGGCAAGACCACCACCACCGCCAAGCTCGCCAAGCACCTCATCGAGAAGCGCCGCAAGAAGGTGCTCACCGTCTCGGCCGACGTGTACCGGCCAGCCGCCATCGAGCAGCTGAAGACGGTGACGAAGCAGGCGGGCGCCGAGTGGTTCGCCTCGTCGCCCGACCAGAGGCCGCGCGACATCGCGCTCGCCGCGCTCGATTACGCGCGCAAGCACTACATCGACGTGCTGCTGGTCGACACCGCCGGCCGCCTCGCCATCGACGAGGCGCTGATGGCGGAGATCCGCGACCTGCACGCCGTGCTGAACCCGGTGGAGACGCTCTTCGTGGTCGATGCCATGCAGGGCCAGGACGCGATCAACACCGCCAAGGCATTCAAGGAAGCGCTGCCGCTCACCGGCATCGTGCTCACCAAGCTCGACGGTGACTCGCGCGGCGGCGCGGCCATGTCGGTGCGGCAGATCACCGGCGCGCCGATCAAGTTCGCCGGCGTGTCGGAGAAGATCGACGGCCTGGAGGTCTTCGACGCCGAGCGCCATGCCGGCCGCGTGCTCGGCATGGGCGACATCGTCGCCCTGGTCGAGGAGGTGCAGAAGGGCGTCGACCTGGAGGCCGCCAAGAAGCTGGCCGACAAGGTGAAGTCGGGCGACGGCTTCGACCTGAACGACTTCCTCGCCCAGATCAGCCAGATGAAGAAGATGGGCGGCCTGGGCTCGCTCATGGACAAGCTGCCCACCCAACTGGCCGCCAAGGCGGGCCAGGCCGACATGGACCGCGCCGAGCGCGACATGCGGCGCATGGAAGGCATCCTCAACGCCATGACCGCGAAGGAACGCCGCCAGCCCACGCTGCTGCTGGACGGCAAGAGCAAGGCCAGCCGCAAGCGCCGCATCGCGGCGGGCGCCGGCGTGCAGATCCAGGACGTGAACCGCCTGCTCAACCAGTTCGAGCAGATGCAGGGAATGATGAAGAAGATGAAGGGCGGCGGCCTCATGAAGATGATGAAGCGCATGGGCGGCATGAAGGGCATGGGCGGTCTGGGCGGCATGGGCGGCCCCGGCGCCATGTGACGGAGGCCGCCGCGCCATGACCGCCTTGCCGTGGATCCTGTTGGGGCTCGCCGTGGGCGTCGGCGCGCCCGCGCTGTGGTGGTGGCTGAGGCAGCGCGATGCGCAGGTGGCGTCCGCCGCGCGCGCACGCGTGGCCGATGCGCGCGACACGGTGGCCGACTGGCCGCCCACCGCGACGCGGCTGCTCACCGGCCCTGAACGCCAGGCCTTCCAGCTGCTCACGGCCGCCCTGCCCGACCAGCTGGTCTTCGCACAGGTGCCGCTCGCCCGCTTCCTGCGCGTGCCCACGCGCTATTCGTATGGCGACTGGCTGGCGCGCGTGGGCCAGCTCAGCGTGGACCTGCTGGTCTGCGACCGCAGCACCGCCGTGCTGGCGGCCGTGGAGATCCGCCCCGTGGAAGCCAGCGCCCGCAGCCTGGCACGCCACAAGCGCATGGCCCGCGTGCTGGAAGCCGCCGGCCTGCGCGTGGTGGTGTGGCAGGAGGGGGCCATGCCGACGGCCGCCCAGGCCATTCGCGATGCGCTGCTGCCGGCCGAGCTGGCCAGGCTGCCCGCCGCGGCCCCGGCCGCTGCGCCTGCCCCGCGGCGCGCACCGGTGGCACCGGCCAGCCCGCTCACGCGCATCCCCGTGGGCGACGTGCAGGCGCCCGGCGAGCCGGCGCTGCCGCTGCCCGACCCGCCGCCCACCACCTGGTTCAGCGAGATCGACACGCCGCCTGCGGCCCCGGCGCCGCCCCCGGCGGGCCGCTGAGGCCTGGCGCCGGCCTCAGGCCACGCCCAGCAGCGCGCGGGCGAACTCGCGCGCCTCGAAGGTCTGCAGGTCCTCGAGCTTCTCGCCCACGCCGATGAAGTACACCGGCACCGGCCGCTCGCGTGCGATGGCGGCCAGCACGCCGCCCTTGGCCGTGCCGTCCAGCTTGGTCACGATCAGGCCGGTGAGCTGCAGCGCGTCGTCGAAGGCCTTCACCTGCGCGAGCGCGTTCTGCCCGGTGTTGCCGTCCACCACCAGCAGCACCTCGTGCGGCGCCGTGGCCTCGGCCTTGGTGATGGTGCGGCGGATCTTCTTCAGCTCCTCCATGAGGTGCAGCTGCGTGGGCAGGCGGCCCGCCGTGTCGGCGATGACCACGTCCACCCCGCGCGCCTTGCCGGCGACCACGGCGTCGTAGGTCACGGCGGCCGGGTCGCCCCCCTCCTGGCTGACGATCTGCACGCGGTTGCGGTCGGCCCATACGGCGAGCTGCTCGCGGGCCGCCGCGCGGACGGTGTCGGCCGCGGCCAGCAGCACCTGCTGCTCGGCGTCCGCCAGGTGCCGCGTGAGCTTGCCGATGCTGGTGGTCTTGCCCGCGCCGTTGACGCCCACGACCAGCATCACCGTGGGCTCATGCAGCCCCACCTGCAGCGGACGCTGCAGCGGGGCCAGCAGGTCGGCGACCGCATCCACGAGCAGGCCGCGCACCTGCTCGGGCGTGTCGGCCTTGTGCTCCTTCACGCGGCGCTTGAGGTCGGCCAGCAGGTGCTCGGTGGCCTTCACCCCGGCATCGGCCATCAGCAGCGCCGACTCCAGCTCCTCGTACAAGGTGTCGTCGATGCGGGTGCCCGTGAACACCTGGGCGAGGCTGGAGCCGGTGCGGGCCAGCCCCTGCCGGAGACGGCTGAACCAGCTGCCGCGTTCGGTGGGCTTGTCCACCGGCCGGTCCACCGCCGCGACAACCGGGTGGTGCGCCA
>JACRBA010000020.1 GCA_016213265.1 Burkholderiales bacterium
CTGGGCAACGGCCGCTTCGATGGCGCGTGGCTGGTGCAGAACTTCGAGGCGTTGCGGCCCGAGGGCGTGTTCAGGAAGTACGACACGCTCTTTGCGCAGCCGGAGGCCGAGCGCGATCGCTTCCTGGAGTTCGAGCGCTGGTGGAATGGCTTCTACCAACTCGCACGAGAGGAGATGCTGGCCATCGCCGGGGAGCTGTTCGTCGGCAACCGCCTCGAGAACGGGGAGGTCGTGGTCGACGGCCACTGCCGCGCCGACCTCAAGCGCATCGGGGCGCCGCTGGTGATCTTCAGCTCCTACGGCGACAACATCACGCCGCCGCACCAGGCGCTGGGCTGGCTCAAGGAGGTGTTTGCCACGACCGAGGACCTGGTGGCTGCCGGCCAGCGTGTCGTCTACCTGCTGCACAAGCAGGTGGGCCACCTCGGCATCTTCGTGTCGGCGGGCGTGGCGCGGCGCGAGCACCGCGCCATCCTCCACCACGCCGGAACGATCCAGGACCTTGCGCCCGGCCTCTACGAGATGGTTCTCGACGATGCCGCCCCGGGCGACGCCGCCACCGCGGCCCGCTTCGAACCACGCCGACTGGAGGATCTGCCGTTCGACGCCAACCCGGCTGGATTCGACAAGGTGCAGGCGCTGTCCGAGGCCGCCGAGCGTGCCTATGCGCAATGGGTCTCGCCGTGGGTGCGCATGGCGGTCACGCCCGAATCCGCACGCCTGCTGCGCGAACTGCATCCGATGCGCGTCAGCCGGCAGGTCTGGTCCGAAAGGGCGACGCCGGCGCTGGCCTGGTTGCCGTGGATGCAGCAGTGGCTCGACCAGTGGGGTGCGCACGACCCGGACCGCAAGGCCAACCCCTGGTACCAGCTGGAGCGCGTCGGCGCGGACGCCTACGCGCAGGCCTGGGAGTCGTGGCGCACGAGCCGCGACGTCTGGGCCGAGTTGGTGTTCCAGCAGATCTATGCCCGATGACCAGCCGACCGATCGCCGAAAGGAGTCCTGCCATGAGAACCATCCCGCTTCCGGCGCACGGCTGGCGTTTTGTGGCCACCATGTGGCTGTTGCTGCTGTTGGTCGCGATGCTGAGCCCGGCGCTGGCCCAGAGCCGGATGGAGCGGTCCGGCGTCACCCTCTACTGGGGGCTGGTGCCGGCCGCGGTCGTGGCCGACAAGCACGCGCTGGCCGAACTGCACGGCGGTCCGCCCAAGGGCGGCGGCCAGGTGCACCACCTCGTCGTGGCGCTCTACGACAGCGCGAGTGGCCGTCGCATCGAGGACGCGGTGGTGCGCGCGCAACTCAGCGAAGCCGGCATCGTCGACGAGCCGGCGAAGTACCTCCCGCCCATGAAGGTGAACGAGCAGGCCAGCTACGGGCAGGTCTTCGGCGTTGCCAAGGACGGGCCGTACCGGTTCCGGCTCTGGGTGCGGCTGCCGTCGCGGACCGACGAGATCGAGTTCAGGTTCGACGCCTGGTCGCCGCACCGAGCCGAGCGCTGAAGGAGAAGGCAATGACCACACCGACGAAGCCTTCCGATACCGACCCGGGTCGGGCCCGGTCCCGGTGGATCTTCTGGGCGTTCGCGGCGGTGGCGCTGCTGCTGATGGTCCTGGAACACCGGTCGAATGTGCTCGGCTGGTGGCAGCACGCGCTGCTCGGACTGTGCATCGTGCTGCTGTACCTCCTCGTGCGATTCCAGGGTGACGGCGCACGAAAGAGCGGTCCACGCTGAACGCCGGTCGACCCGCGAAGCAACACAGCAAGGCGATTCAATGGAAACCATCGATCTCTCCGGCCGCCGGGGCCTCGTGGTCGGCGTCGCGAATGCCGACAGCCTGGCCTGGTCTGCCACGCGGCACTTCCGCAATGCCGGTGCGGAGCTGGCCATGACCTACTACAACGAGAAGGCTCGGTCCTTCGTCGCGCCGCTCGCGGAGGAGGTGCAGGCGCAGCTGCTGCCGTGCAACGTGCTGGAGGAGGGGCAATTGGAGGCGGTCTTCGACGCCCTACGCGACCGCTGGGGCAAGCTCGACTTCGTCTTCCACTCGATCGCGTCGGCGCGCAAGGAAGACCTGCAGGGCCGCCTGGCCGACTGCTCGGGCGTCGGGTTCGCCGAGGCGATGCTGGTGTCCTGCCACTCCTTTATCCGCATGGCCAAGCTCGCAGAGCCGCTGATGCGGGAGGGCGGCAGCCTGACGACGGTCAGCTACTACGGCGCCGAGAAGGTCGTCGAGCACTACAACGTGATGGGGCCGGTGAAGGCGGCGCTCGAGGCCTCGGTGCGCTATCTCGCGCACGAACTCGGGCCCGCCCGCATCCGCGTCAACGCAATCTCCGCGGGCCCGGTGCGAACGCGCGCGGCCTCCGGCATTACCCACTTCGACGAGCTGCTTGACGAGGCCGCGCGCCGGTCGCCGCAGCGGCGTACCGTGGACGGCTGCGAGGTCGGCCGTGTGGCGCTGCTTCTGGCCAGTCCCTACGCGTCGGCGATCACCGGCGAAGTGGTGCACGTCGACGCCGGATTCCATGTCGAAGGCATGGTGTTCCATTGAGGGCGGCGGACCGGGCCATGCACATCCTCTCGCTCAACGCCGGCAGCGCGACGCTCAAGTTCGGCGTGTTCGATCCGGCCTCGGCCACGCCGCTGATGGAGGCGACGATCGAGCATCCCGCGGTCGATGCCGCGGCGTTCGACGAGATCGAGCGCCGGCTGCGCCATGCCGGCATGCCGGCGATCGACGCCGTCGGCCATCGTGTCGCGCACGGCGGACCCCGCCTGAGTGAGGCCGCGCTTGTCGACGCGGACACCGAGCGCGAGATCGACCAGGCCGCCCCGCTGGCGCCCCAGCACAACCCGGTCGCGCTGGCCGGCATCCGCCTGGCGCGCGAGCGCTGGCCGGGCCTCCCGCAGGTGGCCGTGTTCGACACCGCGTTCCATGCCGGCATGCCCGAAGAGGCGTCGCTCTATGCGGTGCCGCAGGCCTGGCGCGACGCCGGGGTGCGCCGATACGGCTTTCATGGCCTGTCGCATCGGCACGTGCTCGAAGCGGTGAGCGGTGCGCTGGAACGGGCTCCTGAGGATCTGCGCATCGTCAGCTGCCACCTCGGCAACGGTGCCAGCGTCTGCGCGATCGACCGCGGCCGGTCCATCGATACCTCGATGGGGATGACGGCGCTGGAGGGGCTCGTGATGGGCACGCGCAGCGGCGATCTGGACCCCGGCGTGCCGGCGTTCGTCGCGCGGACGCTCGGACTCGACCCGGCACAGATCGAAGCGGCGCTGTACCACGACAGTGGATTGAAAGCGCTGTCGGGCATCGGCTCGGACCTGCGCGAGATCGAGGCCCGGGCGCGCCAGGGGCATGCCGGCGCCCGCACGGCGCTGCAGGTTCACGCCTACCGGGTTCGCAAGTACATCGGTGCCTATGCCGCGGCGATGGGCGGCTGCGACGCCGTCGCTTTCACCGGTGGAGCAGGGGAGAACTCTGCCGCGCTGCGCCGGCGCATCCTGGAGGGCCTGCAGTTCCTCGGCGTGCGTCTCGACGAAGACCGCAACGAGTCCTTCGGCGCGTCCGGTGCCGCGGTCGCCGAACTGCAGGCACCGCGCTCGCAGTTGGCGGTGCTGGCGGTGCGCTCGCGCGAGCAGTGGGTCATCGCCCGCGAGGCCGCGGCGGTGCTGCGCCACGCCGAGCGCGCCGCGCCGCCGCAGCACTTCTCGATGCCGGTGGCGATCTCGGCCCACCACGCGCACCTCACGCAGGCCGCCGTCGAGACCTTGTTCGGCGCCGGCCACGCGCTGCGCGTGTTGCAGCCGCTCAGCCAGCCGGGCTTCTTCGCCGCCGAGGAAACCGTTGTCGTGATCGGCGAGCGCGACCGGCTCGAACGCGTGCGCGTCGTCGGGCCCTGCCGCGCGGCCAACCAGATCGAGGTCAGCCGCACCGAGGCCATCCGGCTCGGCATCGAGGCGCCGCTGCGCCTGTCCGGCGATCTCGCGGGCAGCGCCGAGGTCACGCTGGCGGGCCCGGCAGGGGCCTTGCGCACCCCGGGTTTGATCGTTGCGCGCCGCCACCTGCACCTGACGAGCGCCGATGCGCGGCGGCTCGGTGTCCAGGATCGAGGGGAGATCGAGGTCGCGCTCGACACGCCGCGCGGCACGGTGTTGCGCCATGTCGCCCTGCGTGTCGACGACGGCGCGGTGCTCGAACTGCATCTGGACACCGACGAGGCCAACGCCGCTGGATTGCGCGGTGCCGGCGAGGGCGTGCTGCAGAGCGCCGCCTGCACGGCCCGCGTCTGCGGCCAGCGCGACCACGAGAACCACGCGTCCTGCTAGACGCATTGATCGACAGGAGAAACGTCATGGCAAGCAACGAAGTCGTCCTTTGCGGTGCGGTTCGCACTCCCATCGGCACCTACGGCGGTGCGCTCAAGGACCTGCCGGCCGCCGAACTCGGCGCCGCGGTGATCCGCGAGACGTTGCTGCGCAACGGCCTTGCCGGGGCGCAGGTGCAGTCGCTCGTGATGGGCAACGTCATTCAGGCCGGCAACCGGATGAACCCGGCTCGCCAGGCAGGGCTCGCGGCGGGGCTTCCCGTCGAAGTGCCCGCGCTGACGGTCAACCGTGTCTGCGGATCCGGGGCACAAGCCGTCGTCAGCGCAGCGCTCGAGGTGGCCGCCGGCATGGTCGACTGCGCGGTGGCCGGCGGCATGGAGAACATGGACCGCGCGCCCTACCTGTTGCCGCAGGGACGCTGGGGTGCGCGCATGGGCGACGTGACGCTGTTCGACAGCATGCTGCTGGACGGCCTGCACGACGCCGTCAGCGGGCAGCATGCCGGCTGGCACACCGAGGACCTGGTGATCCGTTGCGGCATTTCGCGGGAAGACCAGGACCGCTGGGCGCTGCGCTCGCAGCGGGCGTTCTCGGCCGCGCAGGCGGCGGGCCGGTTCGACGGCGAGATCGTCACCCTGCAGGTGCCTGGTCGGAAGGGGCCGGTGCCGTTCGCGCGCGACGAGCACAACCGGCCCGAGACGACAATGGAGTCGCTGGCGCGGCTCAAGCCCGCCTTCCGCAAGGAGGGCACCATCACCGCGGGCAATGCGCCAGGCCTCAACAGCGGCGCGGCCGCGATGGTGGTGGCCGAGCGCGACTGGGCCGAGCGCCAGGGGCTGCAGCCGCAGGCGCGCCTGGCGGCTTTCGGCATCGGCGCCGTGGACCCGAACTTCTTCGGGCTCGGGCCGCTGCCGGCCGTGCGCCAGGCGCTCGAGCGTGCCGGCTGGACGATCGGGGACGTCGACCGGGTCGAGATCAACGAGGCTTTCGCGGCCGTCGCGCTGGCCTGCCAGCGCGAACTCGGTTTCGCCGAGGACGTGGTCAACGTCGAGGGCGGCGCCATCGCGCACGGGCACCCGATCGGAGCGACCGGAGCGATCCTCACCACCCGGCTGCTGCACGCGATGAAGCGCGACGGCCTGCGCCGCGGCATCGTGACGCTGTGTATTGGCGGCGGCCAGGCCGTTGCGCTGGCGCTCGAGCGGATCTGAGCAATGCAAGCCGGCCCGGTCACGCAGGGACTTGACCCATGTGCAGCACCCGGGTCGAGACTCGCTGCCCGGGAGTCGACGCGGCCCTGCGGCGACGGAGAAATTCGATGCGATTGATCGAGTGCGCGCGGCAGGCCGGCGTGTCCGCCGACACGCTGCGCCACTATCTGCGGGTCGGCCTGGTGGTGGCGGATGGCCGGACCGAGAACGGCTACCGCACGTTCTCGGAGCGCAGTGTCGCGCGCGTGCGCTTCATCCGCGGCGCGCTGGCGCTGGGTTTTACGCTCAGGGACGCTGGCGAACTCGTCGAGATGGGGCAGCGTGGCGAACTGCCGTGTCCGCGTGCGCGCACCTTGCTCGACCAGCGACTCGCGGAGCAGGGTCGTCAATTGGACGCCGCCATGCGGCTGCATCGGCGCATGCAGCGGGCGGTGGCCGACTGGAAGCGGCGTCCCGATGGCGTGCCCGACGGCCACTCCGTGTGTGGCCTCATCGAGGGGTTCGCGCAGGAGCCGGCTTCGGCCGCGCGGCGCGACCGCCGAGCCTCCGCTCGGCGAAGGAGCGAGGGATGAATCACGCCGCCGGCCCGACCCACGAGCTCTGGGATTCGGAGCCGTCCAGTGACCCGGCTGTCCGGCGGGCCATCGCCCTCGCGCGCGCCTGGACGGCCGAGGCGAGTCGGGCACTTGCCTGGGAGACGAACCGCGTCGTTGATCGGCACGGCCTGGACCGGATCCCCGGGCACCGGACGACGCCGATCGTTGCGGCGATCGTGGCTGCCGCGGGCGCGACGATGCCGCACTTTTCGCTGCGGTCCGGCGCGGGGACTTGGAGCAGCGCCGACTCGATGGCGACGCTGACCGGGGTGGAACTCGATCGTGCGACTGCAGCCATCATCACCGCGCGCGAGGGCATGTGCGTCGCCCGCGCGGACGCCGCGGGCGTGGCAACGAACGTGCCGTGGAGTCCCACGGCGGATGACGCGAGCCTCGTGGCGTCGGCACTGTCGCGCCGGGTGGCTGCCGGCGTGGGGAGCCTGCTCGTCAACGTGACGGTCGGACGGGGTACCGGCGTGCCCGACGACGAACGCTTCCATCGCCTGCAAGCGCTGCTAAGGGCCGTGGGCGCAGCGGTCGGCGTGCAGGTTCGCGTCGCTCGTTCGGCCGGTACTCAGCCGGTGGGTCTGGGCATCGGTCCGGCACCCGAGGCGGTGGACGTGTTGGCCGTGCTGCGCGGCGCCGCGGCGGCGCCGGTCGACCTGCGCATGCACGCGCTGGCCGAAGCCGGCCTGCTGCTCGAGATGTGCGGCGCGAGCCGACCCGGACATGGCGAGCTCGACGCCTGGCGACTGCTCGACAGCGGCGCCGCATGGGGGCGCTTCCAGGCCCTGTGCGAGGCCCAGGGTGGGCTGCGTGAGCCGACGCTGGCGCCGATCGCCGAAACCATCACGGCCGAACACGCTGGCCACGTGAGGTCGCTGGACGGCGCGCATGTGCAGCGCGTCGCGGTGCTGGCTGGCGCAGCGCAAGGAGCCGGCGCCGGCGTCGTGCTGCATGCCCGGATCGGCGAGCGGGTGCACCGGGGCCAGCCGCTGTTCACCGTTCACGCAGCGAGCCGGCAGTGCCTCACGGCCGTGACGGACGATCTGCGGCGCGCACCGCTGATTTCCGTCGACGACGTGTCTACCGCGACCCTAGCCGAATCACAAGACATGCACTGAAGGGACCAACCGATGGACCACTCGACCGCGCTCACCCGGCCCTTGCCGCCGGACCTGCATGCTCCGGCGCTGCGCATCCTGCGCCGCTTGCTGGCGGGCATCGAACGGCCACCGGCGCTGAAGCTGGGCGATGCAATCTTGCACGAGCTCGAGACCCACCCCGAGTACACGCTCGTGATCCGCGACCCCGGGCTGCTGCGTCGCCTCGTGCTGCGGCCCGATCCGCTGTTGCTGGCCGACGCCTACTTCCGCGGTGTGATCGATGTCGAAGGCGATCTGTACAGCGCACTGGCATTGAAGGACCACTTCGAGGCGGTCTCGCTGACCTGGCGCGACAAGCTGGCGCTGTGGCGCGATGCGTTGATGCTGCGGGTGTCCGAGCAGGAGGGCCTGAAGCCGTCCGGCGGATTGGCCTCGCGCATGGCGCGGCGATTTGCGCACCGCCATTCCCGCCGGACCGACCGGGCGGCGATCTCGTTCCACTACGACGTGTCCAACGCGTTCTACGGTCTGTGGCTGGACGTCGAGCGCGTCTATTCCTGCGCCTACTTCGAGACCGCCGACGACTCGCTCGAGCAGGCCCAGCACAACAAGCTGGAGCACATCTGCCGCAAGCTGCGCCTGCAGCCCGGGGACCGCCTGCTCGACATCGGCTGCGGCTGGGGCGCGCTCGTGTGCTGGGCGGCGCGCCGCCACCGCGTCCGGGCGCATGGCATCACGCTCAGCGAACGGCAGTTCGAGTACGCACGCGAGCGCATCCGGGTCGAAGGCCTGCAGGGTCTCGTCACGGTCGAGCTGCGCGACTACCGCGACCTCGACGGCGTGGCGGTCTACGACAAGGTGTCCAGCGTCGGCATGTTCGAGCATGTCGGCCTGGCGAACCTGCCGGCCTACTACGCCGCCGTGCAGAGGGTGCTGCGACCGGGCGGGCTGTTCCTCAACCATGGGATCACCCACGACGAGGAGGGCTGGAACCGGACGGTCGCGACGGAATTCATCAATCGCTACGTCTTCCCGGACGGCGAGCTCGATTGCGTTAGCAACATCCAGCTCGGGATGGAGCGGGCCGGCTTCGAGATCCATGATGTCGAGGGGCTGCGTCCGCACTACGCGCTGACGCTGCGGCACTGGGTTGAGCGGCTGGAGGCGCGTCGCGAGGAGGCGCTGCAGGAGGTCGGCGAGGTCACTTACCGCATCTGGCGGCTCTACATGGCGGCGTGTGCGCTCGAGTTCGAGGCGGGCGGCACGGGCATTTACCAGATCGTCGCCTCGAAGCGCGATCGCGGCACGTGGCCGGTCCCGTTGACCCGCCGCGATCTCTACCGTGAGTGATGGGTCATGGACGGTGCCGTCTCCGCGGCCGGCGGGCGAGATGCGTTCGGATCTCTCGGCCGGCGCCTTCGCGGCGCTGCTCGCGGCCGCAATGGCGGTGTCGATGGCGTATGGCGTGACATTGCCTGTGCTGCCCGGGTTGGTGGAGCGCGCGGGGGTCGGTTCGGCAGCCGACGTGGAAGGACACACGGGCTGGCTCACCGGCACGTACACGCTCGCCCTGTTCCTGTTTGCGCCCGCCTGGGGCGCGCTGGCCGATCGGATCGATCGCCGCTGGGTGCTGGTCGCCGGGCTGGCCGGATCGAGCGCGGCGCTGTGGGCCCTGACCGGATCGCTCGAACTTCGCGCTCTGTACGCGGCGCGTGCAATTGCCGGCCTGACCGCGGCGGCGGTGCTCCCGGCGGTGTTTGCATACGTCGTCACCGCGTCGGCGCCGTCCCGCCTTCAGCGCCGCTTCGCCTGGATCGCATCGGCCACTGCCTTGGGCTTCCTGCTCGGGCCGGCACTTGGCGACGGGCTGGCCGCGCCGATACGCGCCGTGGGTGCCAATGGTGCATTCAGCGAGCTGGCGCTGCATGTCGTCGCCGTGGTGGGCTTGGGGGCGGCCGCAGGCGTGCTGACGCTGCCGGTCAACCAGGCCGTGCAGACCGGCTCGGGCAGTGCAACGCCCGGCGACGAGCGGCGCATCGCACACTCGCTGCTGCTGACGGCCGTCGTCGTGCTGGCGATAACGGTGGCGGAGGTCGGCGCCACCCTATCTGCGCGCAGGGCGCCGGCCGCGGGCGCGTGGCCGGTGTCGTTGTACTTCGCACTGTGCAGCGGTGTGATGATCGCCGTGCAGTTCTGGGCCCTGCCACGCCTGGAGCGCAGGTTGGGCGAGCCGCGGCTTGTCGTCTCCGCGCTCCTCGTGCTCTCGGCAGGCCTCAGCCTGCTGGCCGGCTCTAACGGGGGTGTCGTGACCGCCGCGGCCTTCGTGCTGGCAGCAGCCGGCATCGGCGTACTGATCCCCTCGCTGGCCGTGCGCATCTCGAGCGCAGCCGGCACGCGGCAGGGCTGGGCGATGGGGCGGCAGGCTGCGGCGGCCAACCTCGGGCAGGCGGTCGGCGCCGCAGCCACGGGCAGCCTGTTCGCGCTGGCGCCGCCGCTGCCATTCCTCATCGCGGGCGGGTTGACGGCTCTCGCGGCCGGCGCGGCGGCATGGGAGGGCGCCGCGCGCCGCACGCCATGACGCCCGCAGCACACCCCTTCCACTTCATTGAACAGGAGTAGGACATGACCCACGCAGCGCTTCACGACGAACCCACGGCGTCGGCCGCCGCGTCGGTCGACCCGGTCTGCGGCATGACCGTGGATCCCGCCCGCGCAGCAGGCCATGCCGAGCATGCGGGGCGAACCTACCTGTTCTGCTCGGGGCACTGCCTGAGCGAGTTCCAGCGCGACCCGGCGCGCTACGCCGGCGTGACCGAGAGCAGCTCGGATGCGACGCCTGCCACCCCCGCACCTCCTCACGGTGCGGAGATGCACGCGGCGGGCCGGCCGCTGCAGAGCGTTCTGCGGCGCGCCGAGTCGGGCCAGGCAAAGGACCCGGTGTGCGGCATGGTGGTCGACAAGGCGACGGCGCTGCGCACCGACCGTGCCGGGCGCAGCTACTACTTCTGCAGCGCCGGCTGCCAACGCACCTTCGAGTCGCCCGAGGCCGAGCTGAAGTCGATGCGCACGCGCGTGACCATCGCGCTGACCGGCGTGCTGGCGCTGGCGATCATGCGCGCCGGCGCCTTCATCGCGCTGGCCACCGGCGCAACGCTGCTGACCTGGGTACCGATCCCCGCGCTGCCCTGGTTCACCTGGGGCGTGTGGCTGTTCCTGCTCGTCACGCCGGTGCAGTTCATCGGTGGTTGGAGCTTCTACGTCGGCGCCTTCAATGCGCTGCGCAACCGCTCCATCAACATGGACCTGCTGATCGCGCTGGGCACCTCGGTGGCCTACTTCTACAGCGTCGCGGTGCTGTTCTTTCCGCAGGTGCTGCCGGTCAAGGTCGAGGAGCGTGACGTCTATTTCGAGGTCTCGGCAGTGATCATCGCCTTCGTGCTGCTCGGCAAGTACATGGAGGAGATCATCAAGAAGCACTCCTCCGCCGCGGTGCGCAAGCTGCTCGACCTGAAGCCCGCCACCGCTCATGTGCTGCGCGACGGCGCCGAGGTCGAGATCGCGGCCGAGCAGGTGATGGTCGGCGAGACGCTGGTCGTGCGCCCAGGCGAGCGCATCGCGACCGACGGCGTGGTGCTCGAAGGCTCGTCCTCAGTCGACGAGTCGATGCTTACCGGCGAGTCGATGCCGGTCGAGAAACAGGCCGGTGCGGCGGTGATCGGCGGCACGCTGAACCGCACCGGCAGCTTCCGCTTCCGCGCCACGCGCATCGGGGCCGAGACGGCGCTGGCGCAGATCGTCAAGATGGTCGAGGACGCGCAGGCCAGCAGCGCGCCGATCCAGCGCATCGCCGACGAGGTGACACGCTACTTCGTGCCGGCCGTGGTCGGCACCGCCGTCATCGCCTTCGCCGGCTGGTGGCTGGCGGGGAACTTCCCGCAGGGGCTGCTCGCGTTCATCGCCGTGCTGATCATTGCCTGCCCCTGTGCGCTCGGCATCGCCACGCCGGCGGCGCTGATGGTCGGCGTGGGCCGCGGCGCGCAGGCCGGCATCCTGATCCGCGGCGGCGAGATCCTCGAGAAGGCCGAGCGGCTCACCACCGTCGTGTTCGACAAGACCGGGACGCTGACGCGCGGCGAGCCGGCCCTGACCGATCTGAAGCCCGGTGGGCACTGCGACCACGACCAGGCGCTGCGCCTGGCCGCCAGCCTGGAGGCCGGATCGGAGCATCCGCTGGCCGAGGCCATCCTGCGCGGCGCCAAGGAGACCGGCATCGCGCCGTGCGCGGTGCAGGGCTTCGAGGCGGTACCGGGGCATGGCGTGCGCGGGCAAGTCGAGGGGCGCAAGGTGCTGTTCGGCAACCGGCGGCTGATGGAGGCGGCCGGCATCGACGTCACCTCGGTCGGGCCGGACATGGAACGGTTCCAGGCGGACGGCAAGACGGCGATGCTGCTCGCCTGCGACGGCGAGCTCGCCGCCGTGATCGCCGTCGCCGACACGATCAAGCCCGAGGCGCGCGAGGCGGTGCGCTCGCTGCGTGCCGAAGGGGTCGAGGTGGTGATGCTGACCGGCGACAACGCGCGCACAGCCGCGGCGATCGGCCGCGCGCTCGAGATCGACCGGGTGATCGCCGACGTGCTGCCCTCCGACAAGGCGCGCGTGATCAAGGAACTGCAGCAGGGCGGCAAGGTGGTCGCGATGGTCGGCGACGGCGTCAACGACGCTCCGGCGCTGGCCACCGCGGACATCGGCATCGCGATCGGCTCGGGCTCGGACGTGGCCAAGGAGACCGGCGGCATCATCCTCGTGCGCAGCGACGTGCGCGATGTGGTGACCGGCATCCGGCTCTCGCGGGCAACGATGCGCACGATCAAGCGCAACCTGTTCTGGGCCTTCATCTACAACGCGGTCGGCGTGCCGATCGCCGCGTTCGGGTTTCTCAACCCGATCATCGCCGCCGCGGCGATGGCGCTGTCCTCGCTGTCGGTGATCGTCAACTCGGCGCTGCTCAAGCGGGCGCGCCTGCAATGACAGAGGAGGTCGCCATGAGAGTCGTGAAGTGGCCCGAGTTCGCCAACCGCTGGATGTGGTTGTGCCCGATCCTTGCCGTGGTGATCGCCGCAGCGGTGCTGTGGTCCTTCGGCATCGCCTGGTGGAGCGCGCTGCTCGCGGCCGTCCTTCTCGTGTGCCCGGCGCTGATCGTATGGGGTGCCGTCCAGGTCGCCCTCGACGAACGACGATCTCGTCGGCGCCCGGGTGCGTGACCCCCGAATCCTGGAGGAGTGTTGTTCATGGACAAGAAGCAGACGTTCTCGCTCTGGTACGTGCTGGCCGCCCTGGTGGGCATGATCCTGTTGCAGGAGTTCTTCACGCCGCGGCATACGCAGACGCTGAGCTACAGCGAGTTCAAGCAGGCGCTGGTCGCCGGCAAGCTCGACGACGTGGTGATCGCCGACGGCATCGCGACAGGAAAGTTGCGCGCCGAAGGTTTGGAGCAGATCCTGCCGAAGGACAAGCTCGAGGCGCTCAAGCGCGCCGGCGGCGAGCACGGTTTCGCCACGGTCTTGGTCAACGACCCAGGACTGGTGGCCCAGCTCGATGCCGCGAAGGTGCGCTACGGCAGCGTGCGCCAGAGCAAGTGGCTCGGCGCGCTGATCTCCTGGGTTGCGCCGGCGCTGGTGTTCTTCGGCATCTGGTGGTTCCTCATGAAGCGCATGGGCGGCGGCATGGGGCACGGCATGCTCGAGATCGGCAAGAGCAAGGCCAAGGTCTACATGCAGACCGAGACGGGCGTCACGTTCAAGGACGTTGCGGGCATCGATGAGGCGCGCGAGGAACTGATGGAGGTTGTCGAGTTCCTGAAGAACCCGGACCGCTACAAGCGTCTGGGCGGCAAGATCCCCAAGGGCGTGCTGATCGTCGGTGCCCCCGGCACCGGCAAGACGTTGCTCGCCAAGGCGGTGGCGGGCGAGGCCGGCGTGCCGTTCCTGTCGCTCAGCGGTTCGGAGTTCGTCGAGATGTTCGTCGGCGTCGGCGCGGCGCGCGTGCGCGACCTCTTCGAGCAGGCCGCGGCGAAGGCGCCGTGCATCGTCTTCATCGACGAGATCGATGCCCTGGGCAAGGCACGCGGCGTAGGCCTGACGGGCGGTCACGAGGAACACGAGCAGACGCTGAACCAGTTGCTCGCCGAGATGGACGGGTTCGACACCAACCGCGGCGTGATCATCCTCGCCGCGACGAACCGGCCCGAGGTGCTCGACCCCGCCCTGCTCCGGCCGGGCCGCTTCGATCGCCACATCGCGGTCGATCGGCCGGACTTGAACGGACGGCGGCAGATCCTCGAGGTGCATGTCAAGAACGTCAAGCTGGCGCCTAGCGTCGACCTGGCCATGCTGGCCGCACGCACGCCCGGCTTCGCGGGCGCAGACCTGGCCAACCTCGTCAACGAGGCGACGCTGCGCGCGGCCAAGGGCGGCCAGGACGCGGTCGACATGCAGGACTTCGAAGAGGCGCTGGACCGCATCGTCGCCGGTCTCGAGAAGAAGAACCGGGTGATGAACCCGACCGAGCGCCGCTTCGTCGCCTACCACGAGGCGGGGCACGCGCTGGTGGCCGAGCACCGCAGCAACGCCGACCGCGTCACCAAGGTGTCGATCATCCCGCGGGGCATCGCGGCGCTCGGCTACACCCAGCAGTCGCCGACCGAGGACCGCTACCTGATGCGCCGCAGCGAACTGCTCGACCGGCTCGACGTGCTGCTCGCCGGCCGCGTCGCCGAGCAACTGGTGTTCGACGATGTGTCGACCGGCGCCGAGAACGACCTGCAGCGCGCCACCGACCTGGCGCGCCACATGGTCACGCACTACGGCATGAGCGAGGCGCTCGGCCTGGCGACCTACGACGCGCGGCCCGCGCCGCTGTTCCTCAACGGCCCGGTGCTGCCCGAGCCGCGCACGTTCAGCGAGCGCACCGCCGAGGCGATCGACGGCGAGGTGCGCCGGCTGCTCGACGAAGCGCGCGAGCGCGTCGCGCGCACGCTGGCGACGCACCGCGCGACGCTCGAGTCACTCGCCGCGCTGCTGCTCGAGAAGGAGGTCGTGGACCGGTCCATGCTGGATGGCCTGATGGCGACCAGTGTCAGGCCGGCTCAGCTTCGCGTGGCCGCCGTGGCGCAGCCGCCGGCGGACACCGCGCCGTGAGCACGCGGCGCACGCTGCTGCGGCTGGCAGCCGCCGCGCTCCCGCTGGCTGCCCTGGCGGTGCCAGGGGTGCGGGCTCAGCCGTCCGAGGGACGAGAGATCCTCGACAAGGTCGAGAAGCTGCTGTGGGGCAGCACCGTGCAGGGCGAGTACGAGATGACGAGCGCCACGCCGCGCTGGCAGCGCACGC
>JACRBA010000157.1 GCA_016213265.1 Burkholderiales bacterium
CCGGCGGCGCCCTCCTCGCTCGGCAGCTCGACCACCTCGTGCCGGCCGTTCAGCAGCCAGCCCCAGGCGCGGGGCGACACCCACAGCTGCACCGGCACCGGGCGCAAGTCGGCTTCGAAGCGGGCCGCGGCCTCGCGCCGGTAGGCCGCCAGGTCACAGCCGCGCGGTCGGCGATAGTGTCAGCGGCCCAGGGCCAACGCCTGCACGCTGGCCAGGCGGTAGGTGCGCACGGCCGTCTCGCCCGCCTCGCGCGCGGCCAGATACCAGGCGCCGGCCTTGAGCACCAGGCCCAGCGGCTCCCACTCGCGCCAGGTGGTGCGCCGCCAGCTCGCATAGCGCACGCGCACGCGGCGGCTGTGCCACACGGCCTCGGCCACCTCGCGCAGCTGGGTGGGCGTGTCGGCCGCGCGGTACCAGTCCACCGGGTCGATGTGCAGGCGCTCGGCCACGCGCGCCGCCTGCTCGCGCAGCGGCGCCGGCAGGCTGCCCACGAGCTTGAGGCGCGCGCTCAGCGCCGCGCCGCCCAGGCCCAGCTCGGCCGCGGCCGCCGGCAGGCCGGCCAGCAGCAAGGCATGCGCCTCGGGCTCCGTCATGCCCGTGAGCTGGGTGCTCCAGCCCGGCCGCAGGCAGAAGCCGCCCTCGCGGCCGCGCTCGGCCCACACCGGCACGCCGGCGGCGGAGAGCTGGTCGATGTCACGCAGGATGGTGCGCGGCGACACCTCCAGCGCCTGCGCCAGCGCCGCCGCCGTCATGCGCGGGTGCGACTGCAGCAGCATCAGGATGGACAGCAGGCGGCTGGCCTTCATGCAGGGCGCGCTGAAATCATGACAGGCATTGTCGTGTTTTGGCGGCGACCATGCCGGCACCGTTTGCCCATCCACTGGAGACAGCCATGACCGCCACCGCCCTGCACGACTTCGATTTCCTCGCTGGCCGATGGGCCGTGAGCCACCGCCGTCTCACCCGGCGCCTGCAAGGCAGCGACGACTGGGAGACCTTCCACTCCACCGGCACCGTGTGGGCGCTGCCCGGCGGCGTGGCCAACTTCGACACGCTCGTGGCGGAGGACTGGCGGCCAGGCTGGGTGGGCATGTCCTACCGCGTCTACGACCCCCGCGCCGACCGCTGGAGCATCTACTGGATGACCAACGAAGGCGGCGGCATCGACGCCGCCAGCGGCCACCTCGACCCGCCGGTGGTGGGCCGCTTCCACGGCGACGAGGGCGTGTTCGAGGGCAACGACGTCATCGACGGCCAGCCCGTGCGCGTGCGCTACCGCTGGCTGCGCCGCGGCCCCGCCGACGCCCGCTGGGAGCAGGCCTTCTCGGCCGATGGCGGGCAGAGCTGGGAGACCAACTGGGTGATGGACTTCGAGCGGCTGTCGGCCGAGATGGTGCCGCTGGGCCCCACCGCCACGGTGGCGCCGGTGACCGCAGCCACCGACAGCGAGGTGATCGAACTGCGCCAGTACACGCTGCACCCCGGCCGGCGCGACGCCCTGGTCGACCTGTTCGATGCCCAGTTCGTGGAGCCGCAGGAGGCGGTTGGCATGGCCGTGCTCGGCCAGTTCCGCGATCTCGACGCGCCGGACCGCTTCGTGTGGCTGCGCGGCTTCGAGCGCCTGACCACCCGGGCCTCCGCCCTGTCGGCCTTCTACGGCGGGCCGGTGTGGCAGCGGCACCGCGACGCGGCGAACGCCACCATGGTGGATTCGGACGACGTGCGGCTGCTGCGGCCCGCATGGCCCGGCGCCGGCATCCGCATGGCGGGCCGCCGCCGCGCCACCGGCCCGGTGCGCATGGCGTTGCCCGGCCAGGTGAGCGCCTGCGTGCTGCCCCTGCGCGAGGCCGCCCCGGCCGCCCTGCTGGCGCTGTGCCGCGAGGCGGTCTCCCGGCTGTTCGAGGACGCGGGGGCCGAGGTGCTGGGCTGGTACGTCACCGAGCCCGCACCGAATGACTTCCCCCGCCTGCCGGTGCGAGAAGGCGAGCCGGTGGTGGTGGGCTTCGCGGGCTGGCCGGCGGGCCGCGCGGCACCGGCGTTTCCCGATGGCCTGGCGGGCTGGCCCGAATTGCAGATGCACCTGGCCGAGTGGCTGGACGGCCCGGTGCAGTGGCTGCGGCTGTCGCCCACCGCGCGCTCGGCGCTGCAGGGGTGACCGCGCGCAGCAGGCTCAGCGGGCGGCCGCGGTGGAGGCGGCGGTGGAGGCGGCGGTGGGGGCCGGGTCGGCCGGCGCGTCGCCCAGCGGCGTGACCGTCACCGACACACGCGGCACGGCCTGCCCGCCGCCGCGCACCACGCCGCGCAGGGGCGCCACGTCGGCATAGTCGCGCCCCCAGGCGAGCGTGACGTGGTCGGTGCCGGCGGGCACGGCATTGGTCGGGTCCAGCGCGAGCCAGCCCTGCACGGGGCACCACACCTGCACCCAGGCGTGGCTGGCGTCGGCCCCCACCAGGCGCGGCATGCCGGGCGGCGGCTGGGTGAGCAGGTAGCCGCTCACGTAGCGCGCCGCCAGTCCGAGCGAGCGGCAGGCGCCGATCATGACGTGGGCGAAATCCTGGCAGACGCCGCGGCCCGCGGCCAGGGCCTGCGGTGCGCGGGTGCCCACGCTGGTGGCCTGCGGGTCGTAGATGAAGCGCCCGTGGATGAGGTGCATCAGCGCGAGCGCGCCGCCCGCCAGCGACATGCCGGGCGCGAAGGCCTCGCGCGCCAGCGCGCCGAGGGTCGCATCGCGCGGGGCGTAGTCGGTGGGCAGGCTGAACTCCACCACGCCAGGCCGCTGGCCGTCGTGGTCACCCGCCCCTGCCCGGTAGCGCAACGACCGCGCCACCTCTTCCCACGGCAGACCGGCGTCGGCATCGGGCGGCGGCGCCGCGCGCAGGCCCGCCTCGAAGCACGCACGCACACGCAGGCGCTCATGCACGCGGGCATGGCTGAACACGATGCGGGTGTTGCCCCAGGCGTCGACGCTGGCCTGGCCGGGCGGCACGCCGGGCAGCGCGGTGTCGGCGCACGTGCCCTCGCCCGTGTCACCCGCGGTGGGCAGCACGGCGCGCCATTCGTCGGGCAGCGGGTCGATCTGCAGCGACCAGGCGCGCACCGCCTGCGTGGGCGTGACGCGCGGCACCAGGTGCGCCATGTGGTGCGCCAGCTCCACCGGCGCGTCGTGGGCGTAGACGGTGTCGTGCTGCACGCGCAGCCACACGCGCGCGCCGTCGTCGGCCGCCGTGCTCATTGCCACACCGCGCGGTCCACCGCGCCCACGTGCGAGAACAGCTGCCGGCCGATGGCATCGGACAGGGCCAGGGCCTGGGCGCTGGCGTCGTGCAGTGCCGCCAGCAACGCCGGGTGCTCGCCCTGCGCGTTGGGCGTGGCCACCACGTCCAGCGGCCAACGTTCGGGCCGCGGCAGCTGGGCCGCCAGCTCGTGGGCCCACAGCGGCTCATGGCGCGCGAGCTTGAGAAAGCGGTCGTGCAGCGTGCGCGCCACCCAGGCCAGCGCGCGCGGGTTGTCGGTGTCGAAGACCAGCAGGTGCAGCAGCGGCGGCACCTCGCGCCGGGCCTGGAACTGCGCGCGGTAGGTGATGGTGGAATCGAACAGCCCCAGCAGCAGCGCGAAGCCGTCGTCGCGCTGCGGCAGGCCATGCTCGAAGCCGGTGGCCAGCGCATGGGCCAGGAAATCGAGCCGCTCGATCTGCCGGCCCACGCTGAGCAGGCGCCAGCCGTCGTCACGCGTCATGCGGTCGGTCTGCGCGCCGGTGATGGCGGCCAGGTGGGTGGTGACACGGCCGAGCACGCCCAGGGCGTCGGCCAGCGGCTCGATGCGCCCGGCGGCCGCCGTCTGCATGATCTGTGCGTAGTGCTGCTGGAAATGGTCGCCCACCTCGTGGATGAGCTTCCAGTGCTCCTGCGACAAGCGTTCACGCAGCGCCTGGGCGCACCCGCGCAGGGCGCGCAGGTTGAAGGCGACGCTGGGGCTGCCGTCGGCATCACCCAGCGCATGCACCAGCGCACGCTCGAACACCCGCAGGCCCTGCTCGGGTGCCGGCACGCCCGCGCCCACCAGGCCGTGGCGGCGGGCCAGCGCGTCCAGCGCCCGCAGCACGGGCGTGGAGGCGCCGTGGGCGGACGAGCCGGTGAGCGCCTCCAGCGTCAGGCGCGCCAGGCGCACGCTGTTCTCGGCCCGCTCGGTGTAGCGGCCCAGCCAGAAGAGGTTCTCCGCGGAACGGCTGGTGACCGTGCGGTGCCAGCCCTGCAGGTCGGCGGCGGTGAGCGGCCGGGGCAGCAGGCTGGTGGTGTCCACCTCGCCGTCGGTCTGCACCCAGGTGTCGGCGCTGGCGCTGCCGCGCTGCATGGACAGCCACGGGTCGTGCTGGGCGTCGCGCCGCTGGGCCACGCGGGCCAGGCCGCCCGGCAGCACCCGCCAGCCGCCTGCGCCGTCGGCCAGGGCGAACACGCGCAGCACCACGGCACGCGGCTCCAGCAGCCCGTCGCCACCGGCCGCGTCACCGCGCGGGCGCCACACCGGTGTTTCGCTGGGGCGCACGCGGGCCTGCAGCGTGTAGGCGGCGGGGTCGGCATCGATGCGCCCGCGCAGCGCCAGCCGGGCGGCCGGCGCCAGCGCGCCCGCCACCTGGGCGGCGTCGGCCACACCGGTCGGGAACGTGGGGGCGACCACGTAGCTGGCCAGCTCGGGCGCCAGGCGGTCCCACACCGCCTCCTCGCCGCACCACCAGCTGGTGGCGGCGGGCAGCAGCAGCTCCTCGCCCAGCAGCCGCTCGGCCACGGCCGGCCAGAACGCCGCCAGGCCGGGGCTCTCGAGCCAGCCAGCCCCCGGGGCGTTGGCCACCACCACCTCGCCGGCCCGCAGGGCCTGCAACAGGCCGGGCACGCCGAGCGAGGAATCGGCCCGCAGCTCCAGTGGGTCCAGGTACTCGTCGTCCACCCGGCGCAGCAGCACGTGCACGCGCTCCAGGCCGTGCAGGGTCTTGAGGTACAGCCGGTTGTCGCGCACGGTGAGGTCACCGCCTTCGACCAGCGTCAGGCCCAGGTAGCGGGCGAGGAACACCTGCTCGAAGTAGGTCTCGTTGTGCGGGCCCGGCGTGAGCAGCACCACCCGTGATCGCTCGCCCGCCGGCGACAGCCGCAGCAGGCCCTGCAGCAGGGTCTGGAAGGCCGCCGCCACGCGCTGCACGTTCAGCGCGCGGAAGGCCTCGGGAAACTGCTGCGCCACGATGAGGCGGTTCTCCAGCAGGTAACCCAGGCCGGACGGCGCCTGGGTGCGCTGGCCCAGCACCCACCAGCCGCCGTCGGGGCCGCGGGCGAGATCGAACGCGGCGATGTGCAGGTGCACGCCGCCGGGCGGCGCCACGCCGTGCATGGCGCGCAGGCACTGCGGGTGGCCCAGCACCAGCGAGGGCGGCAGCAGCCCCTCGTTCAGCAGATGGCGGTCGCCATACACATCGGCGAGTGAGGCGTTCAGCAGCCGGGCGCGCTGAGCCACGCCGGCCTCGATGCGCGCCCACTCGCCCGCGCCCACCAGCACGGGCAGCAGCTCCAGCGGCCAGGCCCGGGTGGGGTTGTCGGGGTCGGCGTAGACGTTGTAGGTGGCGCCGTCCTCCTGCACGCGGCGCTGCACGCGCTGGGCGCGCGCGGCAAGCTCCTGCCAGCCGGCGGCGCCCGTGGCGTGCCAGAAGCCGGCCCAGGCGGGCGCCAGCTGCGGTGACGCGGGCGCGGACGCCGGCCGGCCGTGCAGTTCGTCGAAATGCCCCTCGCTGGCGGGCATGGCGGCCGCGGCGGCCAGCCCCGCGGCATCGGGCGGCTCGTCGGGCAGCAGGCTGGGCTGGCGGGGCAACGCGTCCGGCAAGGCGCCGGACCGAAAGGCGTCGGACATGGGCGGGATCATGCCTTCGCCAGCGCCGCCGCGGCGCGCCGGCAGCGCCAGGTGTGCGGCCCTTCACGGCCGCGCTGCACGCGGCGCCGCCCGCCTGTCATGCCGGACGGCGCAGGTCCAGCGTGAAGGGGAACTCCAGGCTGCGCTGCGCGGGCGGCACGTCCATGCGGCCCGGCGTGTGGCCCATGGCGAAGAAGCGGGCCAGCCGGCGGCTCTCTGCCTCGTAGGCGTTCACCGGGAAGGTCACGTAGTTGCGGCCGCCCGGGTGGGCCACGTGGTACTGGCAGCCGCCCAGCGAGCGCTGCATCCAGGTGTCCACCAGGTCGAAGGTGAGCGGCACATGCGCGCCGATGGTGGGGTGCAGCGCCGAGGGCAGCTGCCAGGCCCGGAAGCGCACGCCGGCCACGAACTCACCCGCCCGGCCGGTGGGCTGCAAGGGCACGGCCACGCCGTTCACCGTGACGCGGTGACGCGGGTCCACCAGGCCGGTCACCCGCACCTCGATGCGCTCCAGCGACGAATCCACGTAGCGCACGGTGCCGCCCACGGCGCCCTCCTCGCCCATCACGTGCCAGGGCTCCAGGGCGTGGCGCAGTGTGAGGTGCACGCCCGCCGCGGCCACCTCGCCCAGCTTGGGGAACCGGAACTCCAGGTGCGGCGCGAACCAGGCGGGGTCGAAGGCGAAGCCGGCCTGGGCCAGCTCCTGCAGCACGTCGGCGAAATCCATCTGCACGAAGGTGGGCAGCAGGAAGCGGTCGTGCAGCTCGGTGCCCCAGCGCACCAGCGGCGCGCGGTAGGGCTGGTGCCAGAAACGCGCCACCAGGGCGCGCAGCAGCAGCTGCTGCACCACGCTCATGCGCGCATGCGGCGGCATCTCGAAGGCGCGCAGTTCCAGCAGGCCCAGCCGGCCGGTGGCCGAATCGGGCGAGTACAGCTTGTCGATGCAGAACTCGCTGCGGTGGGTGTTGCCGGTCACGTCCACCAGCACGTTGCGCAGCGTGCGGTCCACCAGCCACGGGGGCATGTGGGCGGTGTGCTCGTGGCAGGCCTTCTCGATCTCGCCGAGCGCGATCTCCAGCTCGCGCAGCTGGTCGTTGCGTGCTTCGTCCACACGCGGCGCCTGGCTCGTGGGGCCGATGAACAGGCCCGAGAACAGGTAGCTCAGGCTGGGGTGGTTGTGCCAGTAGGCCAGCAACGAGGCCAGCAGGTCGGGCCGGCGCAGGAAGGGGCTGTCGGCCGGCGTGGCGCCGCCCAGCACGAGGTGGTTGCCGCCGCCGGTGCCGGTGTGGCGGCCGTCGAGCATGAACTTCTCGCTCGACAGGCGCGACTGGAACGCGGCCTCGTAGAGGAACTCGGTGTGCTGCACCAGCTGCGCCCAGCTGTGGGCCGGGTGGATGTTCACCTCGATCACGCCGGGGTCGGGCGTCACCTGCAGCAGCGTCAGGCGCGGGTCGCGCGGCGGGGGGTAGCCCTCCAGCACGATCTGCACACCCAGTGTGGCGGCCGTGGCCTCCACCGCCCCCAGCAGCTCGAGGTAGTCCTCCAGCGCCTGCAGCGGCGGCATGAACACGTACAGCAGGCTGCTGGGCGTGCCCTGCGCCTCCATCTTGGGGCCGTTGGCGCGGCGCGGGTCGCGCGCTTCCACACACAAGGCGGTGCGGGTGAGCCAATGGGCCGACTCGCCCCGCGCCGGGTAGGCCGTCTGCAGGAAGTGGCCGGCCGCGGCCGACGCCGGGTCCGCGCCGTCGCGCGCG
>JACRBA010000021.1 GCA_016213265.1 Burkholderiales bacterium
CGTGCGCGAGCAATTCGGCCAGAAGCTGGCCGAGATGCAGGGCCTGCGCTGGATGATGGCCGATGCGCTGATCGAGATCGAGGCCGCGCGCTGCCTCTGCTACAAGGCGCTGGCGCTGATCGACGCCGGCAGGCCCGACCCTGCGCTTTGCTCGATCGCCAAGGTCTTCGCCACCGAGATGGCGCAGCGCGTGACCGTGCAGTGCCAGCAGATGTTCGGCGGCTACGGCTACTTCGGCTCGTTGCCGCAGGAGCGCATGGTGCGCGACGTGCGCATGCTCACGCTCACCGGCGGCACCACGCAGACGCAGAAGAACAACATCGCCAACCATATCTTCGACATCCGCAGCAGCAGGAGCCCGTCATGACCGTGCGCGTCGAGCGCGAGGGCGCGCTCGCCCTCGTCACCCTGGCCCGGCCCGAGCGCCTGAACGCGCTGACGCCGGAGATGATGGAGCAGCTCGCCGACGCCACCGTCGCGTTGCAGAAGGACGGCGAGGTGCGCGCCGTGCTGCTGCGCGGCGAGGGCCGCGCGTTCTGCGCCGGGGCCGACGTGGGCACGATGAAGGGGCTGGACGTGCTGTCGGGCCGCCAGCGCATCCAGCGCGCCCACCGCGTCATCGCCGGACTGGCCAACATGGACAAGCCGGTGATCGCCGCGGTGCGCGGCGCCACGGTCGGCGTGGGCTGGAGCCTCGCACTCGCGTGCGACCTGATCCTGGCGTCGGAGAACGCCAGCTTCAGTCTCGTGTTCAAGAAGATCGGCCTCGCGCCGGACGGCGCGGCGGCCTACTTCCTCACCCAGTACATCGGCGTGCTGCGCGCGCGCGAGCTGATGATGAGCGCGCGCGTTGTGCCGGCGGCCGAAGCGCGCGAACTCGGCATGGTCAACGAGGTGCTCGCCGACGATGCGCTCGACGCCCGCGCGCTCGCGCTGGCGCGCGAACTGGCCGAGTCGGCCACCTTCGCGCTGGCGATGGGCAAGCGCATGTTCCGCGCCGCGATGCAGCCGAGCCTGGAAGCGTTCCTCGACCTCGAGGCGAATGCGCAGGGGCTCGTGCTGCAGAGCGACGACCGCAAGGAGGGCGTGGCCGCCTTCCTCGAGAAGCGCAAGGCCAACTTCGTCGGCCATTGAACCCAACACCGGCTAGACCATGTTCCAGCTCGACCCTGACCTCGAAGCCTTCCGCCAGGACATCCGCAAGACCGCCGAGCGCGCGTTCGCCGCCAAGGCCGCGTACTGGGACGAGAAGGAAGAATTCCCCGCCGAGAACCGCGACCTGCTCGCCCGGCTGGGTTACCTCGGCATGGTCATCCCCGAGGCCTATGGCGGCTCGGGCGCGCCGGTGATCCAGGGCACGATCCTGCTCGAGGAGATCGCGCGCGTGTGCTTCAACACCGCGCTGGTGGCGCAGATCGCGATCAACGGGCCCTCGCGCGCGATCGCCGTCATGGCCAGCAACGAGCAGAAGCAGCGCTGGCTGCCCGGCTGCGTGAGCGGCGAATCCAACTTCGCCATCGGCATCAGCGAGCCGGGCGCGGGCTCGGGCATGACCGACATGGTCACCTCGGCTACGCCCGACGGCGACCACATTGTGCTGCACGGCCAGAAGGCCTATTGCACCGGCGGCCACCTCGCCACGCACGTCTTCGTGTTCGCGCGCTGGGGCAAGACGCAAGGGCCCAAGGGCATTGGCGCGCTGGTCGTCGAGCGCGGCACGCCCGGCTTCGAAGTCGGCCACCCGGAGCGCAAGATGGGCGGCCGCGGCATGCCCGAGGTCGAGCTGTTCTTCGACCGCTGCCGCGTGCCACGGGCCAACGTCATCATGGAAGGCGACCCGGGCTCCACGCGCAGCTTCAAGCGCCTGATGAGCTCGTTCGGCCCCGAGCGCGTGGGCAACGCAGCGATGTGCCTGGGCGTCGCGCAGGCCGCCTACGAGGCGGCGAAGGCGTACTCGCAGCAGCGTGAGCAGTTCGGCCGCCCGATCTGCGAGTTCCAGGGCCTGCAGTGGAAGGTCGCCGACATGGCCGTGCAGATCCACGCCGCGCGGCTGATGATCTACCGCGCTGCGACCCACCTCGTCGACGGCTTCCCCGACCCGCTGGAGGCGGCGATGGCGAAGCTCTACGCCAACGAGATGGTCCAGCGCGTCACCAACGAGGCGCTGCAGATCCACGGCCATGCCGGCTTCACGCGCGCGCTGCCGCTCGAGCGCATGGTGCGCGACTCCCGCGGCTTCGCGCTCGGAGGCGGCACCACCGAGATCCTGCGCAACACCATCGCCTCGATGGTGTACGGGCGCGCCTTCGACCAGCGGCGAGGCTGAATGCGTGGTGACCATGCACCTGGGACGAACTCGCTGTCGGCGCCGCGGCCACCAGCGGCCCGGGCGTGCTGAACTGGACGGTGAGCGTGCTGCCGCCGCTGTCGGACGCCGAAGAGGGACCCGCGCCTTGATCAGCAGAGGCGCCATTGCTGTTCGTGCTCTGCTGGCGGCCGGCATGCCGGTCGCGTCCGCGCTGGCGGTGGCCGGCAGTGTGGGCCCGCTGCGGGTGCCAGGGGTGTCCGGTGACAACCACAAGCGCTCGCACGCTTCCATGATCGGCGACAATCTCGGTTACTTGGTCGCCAATGACGTGATCAGGGAGAAGCGCTGGCATAGCCTGCCTGCCGGCGCGCAGGCAGACGGTGCTGACGAAGATGGGCGAGTACATCGTGAGCAGCACCTGCGCGCAGGTCGAGTGCGACGAGGCCGGCGACATCGAGAAGGTCAAGCAGGCGGGGCTGAAGATGGTCGGCTGTCGCCGGCCGACAATGCCGCGGCCGCGTTGATCGAGTCGGTCAAGGTATGGGCCGACGCGCGGTATCGAGTCGCTCATGCCCTTCACGGCCGGTCTGACGTGAGACAAGAACCATCGAAACGAGCCGATTCGGCGGTGCGGCGCCGCCCGAATCCGAAAGGAGCCTGAACCAATGACCGATCCGGTGAACTCCGAGTCCCGAATTGGCAAGCCGCCGCTCGTCTACCCATTCGAAACAGTGCCGGCGACGGGCGAAGCGCTGCAAGTGGCGCCTGGCGTGATGTGGATGCGCATGCCCATGCCGATGCAGCTCGACCACATCAACTTGTGGGCCCTCGACGACGGCGACGCCTGGGCGGTGGTCGATACCGGCATGCGCACCGACGAGACGCTGGCCGCGTGGCGGCAACTGCTCGCCAAGGGCAACGACGGGCGAAGGGTCGGCCGGGTGTTCGCCACGCACATGCATCCCGATCACGTGGGCATGGCCGGCTGGCTGACGCGCAAGTTCGACTGCCACTTGTGGATGACCAAGACGGAATACCTGAACTGCCGGGTGCTGACCGCGGATACCGGGCGTGAGGCTCCGCCAGACGCCATCCGGTTCTACCGCCGCGCCGGCTGGCCGGAAGCGGCGATCGAGGACTACCGCGCGCGATTCGGCAAGTTCGGCCAGTTCATCCACGCGCTGCCCGACAGCTACCGGCGCATTCGGGACGGTGAGACGGTGCGGATCGGGGCGCATGACTGGCAGGTTGTCGTCGGCACGGGTCATTCGCCGGAGCATGCCTGCCTGTACTGCCCCGATCTCCGCATCCTGATCAGCGGCGATCAGGTGCTGCCGCGCATCTCGTCGAACGTGTCGGTCCACCCGACCGAGCCCGATGCCGATCCGCTGAACGACTGGCTGACGTCGATCCAGAAGATCAGGGCCACGGTGCCTGACGACGTGCTGGTGCTGCCGGCCCACAACGAGCCGTTCCGCGGCTTGCACGCGCGGCTGGACTACCTCGCGCAGGGGCACCATCGATCGCTGGCGCGTTTGCTGAGGACGCTGGACGAACCGAAGCGGGTGATCGATGTCTTCGGCGCTCTGTTCGCGCGAGCGATCGACCCCGCCGACGGGAGCATGCAGCTCGGACTGGCCAGCGGCGAGAGCATCGCGAACCTGAACTACCTGATGAACCTTGGCGAGGTGCGACGCGAGTTCGACGCCGACGGTGTCGCCTGGTACCGCCGCGTGTCCGCTTGACATCCAGGATGACTGGCCTGCGGCCCTGACGGGCAGCGCCTCGTCGAAGCGGCCCCCGGCCGTGCGCGGTCGCCGCTACGCGGGCGGCGGCCTGACCGTGCCATCGCGGTACAGCGCCTCGCGTTCCGCAGCGTCCAGCCCCAGCTCGGCGAGGATGCCTTCGGCATGCTGGCTCAACGTCGGCGGCAGACTGGCCACGCGCCCCGGCGTGGCACCGAGCTTGACCGGCACGCCGATGTGCCTATGCCCGTCGGCCTCCACCACCATCTCGCGGTGCGCGGCGTGCGGGTGCGACAGGGCCTGCGCCACGTTGTTCACTACGCCGGCGGGCACGCCGCGCCGCATCAGCATCTCGCACAGCTCGGCACCCTCGTAGCGCGCCAGCGTGCGTTCGAGCTCGGTACGAAGCGCCTCACGGTGCTCGCGTCGCGACACGGGATTGGCGAAACGTGGATCTGATGCCAGGTCGGGACGCTGCACACACTCGCACAGGCGAAGGAACTGGCCGTCGTTGACGACGCCGAGGAAGATCGACCCGTCGGCCGCGGTATAGCAGTCGTACGGCACGATGTTCGGATGCGCGCTGCCCATTCGCTGCGGGATGCGCCCGGAGTAGAACCAGTTCGACGCGTGCGGGGCCAGCAGCAGTGCCAGGCCGGTGTCGAACAGCGTCGCTTCCACGCGCTGGCCGGCACCGGTGCGTTCACGCGCAGCCAGGGCCAGCAGCACGCCGACCATCGCGTTGTAGCCGGTGAGGTAGTCGACCACCGGCACGCCCAGGCGCACCGGGCCCGATTCCGGCGTGCCGTTGATGCTCATCAGCCCGGAAATCGCCTGCGCCACCGCGTCGTAGCCAGGCAGGCCGCCGAGCGGCCCGCCCGCACCGAAACCGCTGACGCCGCAGTAGATGAGCCGCGGGTGGCGCGCCGCGAGCGTGCTCTCGTAGCCCAGGCCCCACTTCTCCATTGTGCCGGGCAGGAAGTTCTCGATCAGCACATCGGCACCTGCGAGCAGCCGTTCGAGCACGACGCAGCCGGCGGGGCGGGACAGATCCAGTGCAATCGAGCGCTTGCCACGGTTTAGGGCCGCGAAATAGGCGCATTCGCCGCGCTCGTCCAGCGGCGGGCCGATGCGTCGAGCCTCGTCTCCTTCGGGCGGCTCGACCTTGATCACCGCGGCGCCGTGGTCGGCCAGCATCTGGGCACACAGCGGGCCGGCCAGCACGCGCGAGAGGTCCAGCACGCGCAGCCCATCCAGTGCACGGGGGCCGGTTTGGCCGATCTCAGCCATGGGCGATCAGGCTCTCTGCCGAGGCCCGGATGTTGGCAGGGATGGCTACGGACTTGCGCTGCTTCAGATCGAAGAAGAGGGCGGCGACCACGATGCTCGTGTACAGGCCTCCGTCGCTCGAGTCGACCACGTGGTGGACGATGTGATAGACCTTCTCGCCGACCGCCAGCACGCCGCTGCGGACCTCCACCGCGCTGCCAGCGTGCAGCGGCCGGTGATAGGCGATGTCGTAGTCCAGTGCCGCCGAGCCGGTGCCGGAGGCGAACAGCACCTTGCGGTCCAGATGCATCGCCCGGAACAGATGCGTGATGGCATCGTTGAAGCGCGCGATGTGCGCGCGCGGCGGCGCCACGCCGTCGACATCGCAGTCCCACGGTTCGACCGAGCCGCGGTAGGTGAGCAGCATCCGCTCGAGCGGTGGCGGTCCCGGCGGCAGTACCGCGGCCATCGGCGACGGCCGGGGCATCTCAGGCAGATCGCCGGTGTGCTCGCGGGCGGCCGCCAGCACATCGGCTGGCCATGGCAGCGGCGTCTCGCCGGCGCCCGTCAGACGCAGTCGCGTCTCGAAAGCCGCCGATTCGATGCCGGTCTCCAGATTGGTCATCCGGCTGGCGATGTCGAGCGTGCCGTCGTCGTGCACGGCACGGATGCCCGAGCGGATCGCGTGGATGTCGCCGCCACGCAGTTCACGCTTGAACAGGGTGCGGTCCGTGAGTGGCCGCAAAGCCAAGCCCTCCCTGCGCAGTCGGCCGGGCGCGAGGCCGATGCGTGCCGCGAGGTGGGCCTGCGCGTCGCTGGCGCGCGCGAGGTAGTGCTGCACGTTCATGTGGCCCCATTGGTCGCAGTCGGACATGCTCACCGAGCCGAGGCCGGTGACGAAGACGCGTCCACTCATCAGGTGGCCCGGCGCAGTCATTCGTCGCTCCCGGCGGGCAGCAGCCGTTGGCGCGCACGCGCCAGCACCTCGGCATCCAGCGCTGTGGAGCGCCGCGCGTCCAGGTCCATCATCACCGTGAAGACCTTGCTCTTCATCGCCGTTTGGCCTGTCTCGACGTTGGTCAGACGGTGGAAGAAGGTGATCTTGCGCTCGCTGACCTCGAGCACGCCGCTTTCCATGCGAACCAGGTCGCCGGCGAGCAACTCCTTCAGGTACAGCACCTCCTGCTTCACCGCCGCAGGCGCGCGACGCCGCTCTCGGATGTAGCCGGGCGTGATGCCGATAGACGCCATCACGTGCCAGGCCGCATCCGAGACCTTGGCCACGTAGTACTGGACGTTCATGTGGCCCAGCTGATCGCACTCCAGGGGCGACACGCGGCCGAGATGGGTCTCGATGAACAGGGGCAGGCTTGCAGCGGTCGGTGGTCGGATTGCGGCCATTCTGTTCATTCCTCGGCCTTGTAGTTGGATTCCTTGACCACGCGCTTCCACTTGACGATCTCGGCGTCGATCGTGCGGGCGAGCTCGGCCGGCGTGCTGCCCACCGGTTCGTAGTTGAGTGTCGCCAGACGCTCGCGCACGTCGTGCAATGCGACGATGCGCGCGATCTCCGACGACAGCTTGGCGACGATCTCCGGCGGCGTGCCCGCCGGCGCCAGCACCGCAGCCCAGGAGTCGAGCGCGATGCCCTTGATGCCGGCTTCTTCGAAGGTGGGCACGTCGGGCAGCAGCGGCGAGCGCTTGTTCATCAGCACGGCCAGCGGACGCACCTTGCCCGACTTGACGTGGGCCATGCCGACAAAGGGGTCGACCACCGCATCCACCTCGCCGCCAACCACCGCGGCCATCTGCGGACCGGTGCCCTTGTACGGCACCATGGTGATGTCTGCGCCGATGGCCTGCCTGAGCTGCTCGCCGATAAGGCGCAGCAGGCTCGTGCCGGCGCCGTAGCTGAAGCGGCCTGGGCGCGTGCGCGCCTCGGCCGCGAACTCCTGCATCGTGCGCACCGGCAGGTTCGCGTTGACAAGGAACACGCCACCGAGGTTGGCCACCAGCGACACCGGCGCGAAGTCCTTCACCGGATCGAAGGGCAGCTTGTACAGCGCGGGGGTCAGCGTCTGCGCGCTGGCCACGGTGAGCAGCAGCGTGTAGCCGTCGGGCGCGGCCTTGGCCACGATGTCGGTGCCGATGATGCCGTTGGCGCCCGGCCTCGGGTCGACATTGACGGTCTGCTTGAGCGACTCGGAGAGCTTGGCGCTCAGCAGCCGTGCCACCACGTCGCTGGTGCCGCCGGCGCCGAAGGGCACGATCATGCGGATCGGCTGCGAGGGATAGGGCTCGGCGGCGTCGGCCAGCAGCGGCAGCAGCAGGGTCGCGCTGAGCAGCAGACGTCGCAGCGCGGAAGGACGGCGGTTCATCGGGGTTCGCTCCTGGAGAAGGAGTGCAACAGGGTTGTGCAATCGGGATGTGGCCTCACTCGGCCTTGATGCCGGCTGCCCGCACTGTGGCCGCCACGGTGGCCATTTCCGCGCGATGCGTCGCTGCCAGCGCGTCGGCGTCCGCGGTGCGGGGCTCGAAACCGATGCCGCGGATCTTGTCGGCCGTTGCCGGCAGCCTCAGCACCGCCAGCAACTCTGCTGCCAGGCGTGACGAGATCTCGCGCGGCACGCCCGCCGGCACGAAGAATCCCAACCAGGCGCTGTACTCGAAGCCCTTGATCCCCGCTTCGGCCACGGTCTCGATGTCGGGAGCCAGGGGCGAGCGCTGGGCGCCGGTCTGTGCCAGAGCGCGCATGCGGCCGGCCTTGACGTTGGGCATGCTGCTGGACAGCGGCTCGCAGGTGACGTCGAGCTGCCCGCCGATCAGATCGTTGAGTCCCTGCGCGGACGACTTGTAGGGCACGCGCGTCAAGTCGATTCCGGCGGCGCGCTTGAGCAGTTCGGTACACAGCAGCGCCGAGCTGGTCCCCGATCCATAGTTGAGCTTGCCCGGCGCCGCCTTGGCCGCGGCCAACAGGTCGCTCATCGACTTGAGCGGCGAGTGGGCCGGTACGACGAAGACAAATGGCGCATCGGCGGCCATCGCGAGCGGCGTGAAGTCTTCGAGCGGCTTGACCGGAAAGCTCGCATACAGGAACGCGTTGGCGGCCACGGTGGTGTTGGAGCCAAGCAGCAGCGTATACCCATCAGGTGCCGCCTTGGCCGCAGCGCCGATTCCGAGCACGCCGCCAGCGCCCGCGCGGTTGTCGACCACCACGTTCTGGCCCAGACGCTCACCCAGCGCCTGCGCCACCAGCCGCGCCAGCGCATCGGTGCTGCCGCCCGCGCCCTGAGGCACGATCATTTGCAGCGGCCGCGAAGGCCAGGCCTGAGCCGAAGCCGGCACCGAGGCCATCAGGCCCGCCGCGGTCAGCAGGCCGATCAGAAGTCGCTTGAGCATTTTCATTGCACCCCCGTTGAATGGGTTCTCCTCACATGGCGCCTCGCGCAGGCTTCGACGGACTGCCCACGCAGCCCGCCACGCCTACACTTGCCATGTGCCAATCCCAAGGAATTCCATGACCGCTTCTGCCGTACTCGTCGATCGTCGCGGCTCCGTCTGCGAGATCACGCTCAACCGCCCCGAGCAGCGCAATGCGATGGCGCCCGAGTTGCTGCAGGCATTCCAGCAGGTCATCGACGAAGTGAAGGGAGACCGTGCCATCCGCTGTGTCGTGATCACCGGCAGCGGGGACAACTTCTGTTCGGGCGCGGACTTCCGCAGCGCGTTGCTCGAGCGGGGCAGCGAACTGCCGCATGAGGCGTCCTACGCGATCTACCGGCCGTTCCTGAGCATCCTTGACGTGCCAGTACCGGTGATTGCGGCGATGAACGGCCACGCCATCGGCGGCGGCTTCGGGCTCGGCCTGGTGTGCGACATCCGCGTGGCCAACCGCGAGGCGCGCTACGGTGCCAATTTCGCGCGCCTGGGCCTGCATTCGGGCATGGCCATCAGCTATCTTCTGCCGCGCGTGTGCGGCGTTCCACGTGCGGCGGAGTTGCTGTTCACCGGACGCGTGTTTTCGGGCGCCGAGGCCGCTGAGCTGGGAATCGCCAACCATGCGGTTGAGCCGGGACAGGTGTTGGCGCGGGCTCGCGAACTGGCCGACGAGATCGCAGCCAATGCACCGGTGGCCGTTCGAATGATGAAGCGCTCGCTCTACCGTGGCCTCGAATGGGACCCGAGGTTGGCTGGCGAGATCGAAGCGCTGCTGCAGTCGCGCACGCTCGAGATGGCCGATGCCAAGGAAGGCGTTGCGGCCCTGCTCGAGAAGCGTGCGCCGCGTTTCCGCGGCGTGTAGTTCCGCGCGCGGCCGGCGACGGGCGATGGCCATCAGCCGCACCCGTCGCCCGCCGCAACCGTGACGCCGGCGGCCGCCAGCTCGGCGATCTCCGCGGCGGAATAGCCGGCCTCGCGCAGCAGTTCGGCACTGTGCTCGCCCAGGCGCGGCGGCGCACGCCGGATCTCCGGCTGCGTGCGTGACCAGCGCGACGGCGGCCGCAGGCTCACGAGCGTGCCTTCGGTCGGATGCTGCAGGTGCTGAAAGAAGCCCACGGCGTTCAAGTGCGGATCTTCCAGCAGCGACTCGAGCGTGTGCAGCGGGCCAGCCGGCACATCGGCCTCACCCAGGATGGCCAGCCACTCGGACGTGGTGCGCGTGCGAAAGACGGCGTCCAGCCAGGCGTACACCTCGCGCGAATGGTCGGTGCGTGCCTGCAGCGTGGCAAAGCGCGGGTCATCCAACAGTTCGGGCTCGCCGATGCGATCTAGCATGGCACGCCACTGGCCGTCGCTGATGAGGAAGGCGCACAGGTAGCCGTCCTGCGTGCGGAAGGGCCGGCGGTCGGGGCTCAGGTGGCGCAGATAGCCTGGCGGCCCCAGCGGTGGATCGAACGAATGGCCCATCAGATGATCGCCCAGCACGCCTTGCGCGAGCGACTCGAACATCGGCACCTCCAGCGACTGTCCTTCGCCTGTGCGCAGCTTGTGCACCAGGGCGCCGAGGATGGCATTGACGAGCGCGATGCCGGTGTAGCGGTCGGCCATGGCCATCGGGATGTAGCGCGGCTCGCCGCCGCTGGCTCGCGCGTACAGCCCGGCGATGCCTGACATGCCCTGCATCAGGTCGTCCAGCGCGGGCCGCGCGGCATACGGGCCGTCCTGGCCGAAGCCGACCGCGCCGGCGTAGACGATGCCCGGGTTGACGGCAGCGAGCGCCTCGTACGAGAGCCCCAGCCTGGCCATCGCCGCCGGACGAACGTTGTAGACGAACACGTCGGCCTTGGCGGCCAAGCGCAGCAGCGCATCGCGGCCGGCCGGCTGCTTGAGATCGAGCACGACGCTGCGCTTGTTGCGGTTGTTCTGCTGGAAGATGCCGCCCATGCCCGGCGAACGCGTCGGTCCGATACCGCGCACAATGTCGCCCTCGTGCGACTCGATCTTGACGACGTCTGCGCCCATGTCGCCGAGGATCTGCGTGGCGAAGGGCCCGAGCAGGTAGGCGGTGAGGTCGATCACCCGGATGCCGCGCAGTGCGCTCATGGTTCGAGTCCGTTCAACGCGAGGTGCAGGCCACCGCAGCCTGCCAGGCCGACCGCATGCCGCCGTCCCTCAGGGCCTGCACCAGCGCGCGCGCCCAGAAGGCCTCGCTGCCGTGCTCGTCGCGCCACCAGCACAGCCGGCGCGTGGACAGGTGCAGAGCGTGCTCGGCGGTGACGCCGATGGCGCCGTGCAGCTGGTGCGCAATGCGCGCAGCCAGGCTCGCGGCTTCGCCCGCCCGCACCTTGGCCGCGGCCGCTGCGGCAACAAAGCAGTGCGGGTCTTCGGTGGCCGCGGCCGCATGTACCGCCACGCGCGCGGCGGCGGCCTCCTCGGCCAGCTGCGCCAGCTGGTGCTGAACGGCCTGGAACTGGCCGATCGAGCGACCGAACTGTACGCGTTCTCCGGTGTACGCCAGCGTCATGTCGAGGAGGCGCCCCAGCGCGCCGGCCATCTGCGCGGCGGTGAGCAGAGCGGCCCGCGCGCGCACCTCGGTCAGGCTGAGTCCGGGCAAGGGCACACACCAGGCCCGAGCCGGTTCGGCGCTCGCGGGTGCGTGCAGCGCGACACCGGTACAGGTCACGCGCGCCGAAGGGGGGAAGCTGCGCGTGAGGGGACGCGTCTGCATGCACCCCTTCGGCAGCCACAGCAGCTGGGCCGTGCCAGCGGGGTCCGCGCCGACGAAGGCGATCTGGTGGGCGTGTTCCGCCCAAAGCACGGGCGCAACGTCGGACTCCGCCGCATCGGCGCGGCCGGCCTCGCGCATCGCGGCCAAGGGGGCTGCGGTGAAGGCCAGGGCGGCCGGTCCGCTGACCGGCCGCAGCCCGGCGCGCGAGCGCAGCCAACCGGCCAGCAGCGTCTGCCCGATCGGCAGCGGCACGCAGTGTGCCGCCGCACGCTCGAGCAGCGTACAGGCGTCCAGCCAGTCGCCGCCGGCGCCGCCTGCGGACTCGGGCGCGAGCAACTGGCCCGGCCCCAACTCGTCGACAGCGGACCACAGCGCCTGCGGCCACTGGCCCGCATCGGCCGAAGCCACCAGTCGGCTGTCGCAGCGCTGCGAGAACAGTCGGTCGGCCGCTTCGGCCAACGGTTGGGCGAGCTCGCTCATCGTGCCTGCAGTTGCTTGGCGATCATGTTGCGCAGGATCTCGTTGGTGCCGCCGCGCAGGTTATAGGTGGGGGCGAGTGGCCAGGCGGCGACCAACAGGTGCGCCAGGGCCGAATCGCCGGCCACACGCGCGTCGGCGTCCATCGCGTCGCGCACGAGTTCGAGCGTGTCGCGCTCGTAGTTCGTCCCCAGGTCCTTGACCATCGCGGCTTCGATGGCCGGTGATCGCCCGGCTTCGAGCGCGCCCCAGATGGCTAGGCTCATGTTGCGCAGGGTCATCAGCCGCGCCAACAGACGGCCTGCCGAGATGTCAGCCGCAGCCGGTGCGTCCGTGAGGACCAGGCGCAGGCAACGCTCGACGATGGGCATGGTGCTGAGGAAGCGCTCCGGACCGCTGCGTTCGTAAGCAAGTTCGCTCGTCACCTGCTTCCAGCCGTCGCCGGCCTGGCCGACAAGGCTGTCAGGCGCCAGCTCGACGCCGTCGAAGGTGACCTCGTTGAAGTGGTGGCTGCCGTCGAGCATGACAATGGGCCGGATCGACACGCCGGGCGCCTTGAGGTCGACGATGAACTGGCTCAGGCCCGCGTGCCGCGTCTTGGGGTCGAGCGGCGCGGTGCGGCACAGCACGATGGCGAAGTGCGCGATGTGCGCGCCGCTGGTCCAAACCTTGCGGCCCTGGAGCCGCCAGCGGCCACCCGAGAACTCGGCGCGGGTGCGCACAGAGGCAAGGTCGGAGCCGACGTCCGGCTCGCTCATGCCGATCGCGAAATAGGTGTCGCCGGCGGCGATGCGCGGCAGGAACGCCTGGCGCTGAGCCTCGCTGCCGAAGCGCATCAACAAGGGTGCGCTCTGCCGCGCCGCGATCCAGTGCGCAGCCACCGGGGCACCCGAGGCGAGCAGTTCCTCGTTGATCGTCAGCGTGTCGAAGGCGCTGCCACCGTGGCCGCCGTAGGCTGTCGGCCAGTGGTAGCCGATCCAGCCGCGCTGTCCGAGCTTGCGGCTGAACGCGCCGTCCAGACCTTCGGTCCACGAGTTGCACTGCGGCTCGAATCCGCCGCTGGCGATCTCTTCGGCGATGAACTGGCGCACCTGCGCACGCAACGCTGCCGTGCGCACGGCGGTGGGAGGCAAGGCGAGTCCGGGCTCGAAGAACAACAGGGGGTGGGCGTGGTTCCGGGGCGGGGTGGCACAAGCCAGAATGGCAGAGTAGTCTACCAACTGTTAGTTTGCCCACCCGGTTCAACCCGAATCCTGAATGCCCAGGAGAAGCCATGTCCAACCGCTCGCTCGATGACCTCAACCCCGGGGACGTGTTCCGAAGTTACGGCCGAACCGTCACCGAGACCGACATCGTGCTGTTCACGTCCCTCGCCGGGCTGAAGCTGCCGATCTTCATCAACGAGGAGTTCGCGAAGAAGCACACCGACTTCGGCGGGCGCATTTGCCCTGGTTTGCTGACGGCGGCACTCGCGGCGGGAATGATGGAGGAGATCCTGGGGCCGGCGACGATCGCCGCGCTCGAACTGAACGACTTCAGGTTCACCGTGCCAGTACGCCCGGGCGACACGCTGCGCGCCGAAATCACCGTCGAGGCGAAGAAGAACCTCTCCGACGGCAAGCGCGGGATCATGCAAGGGCGGGTGCGGGTCTTCAACCAGCGAAACGAACAGGTGTTCGAGTTCGGCGAGAAGCTGATGATGCGCCGCGGCCGCGTCGACGATCTCGTCTGACGCCCTTCAGGCAGCGTCGGTTGGCACGATCAGGGCATCGAGCGCCAGCACGCCGCGGCCGCGCGGCAGCACCAGCAGCGGGTTGATGTCGATGCTCTCGATCGCCTCTGCGTGCGCCGCGGCGTACACCGAGAGCGCCGCGATCGCCCGCACCAATGCGTCCTCGTCGGCCGGTGGCTGGCCGCGCACCCCTCGAAGCAGCACGCGGCCCTTGACTTCGGCGACCATGGCCTGCGCTTCGGTCACGCCGAAAGGTGCGACGCGGAAGGCCACGTCCTGGAAGGCTTCGACAAAGATGCCACCGAGCCCGAACATAACCACGGGCCCGAACACCGGGTCGCGCACGACCCCGAGGATGGTCTCCAAGCCGGGTTCGGCCATGCGCGCAACGACCACCCCGTCGACGCGCGCCAGCGGCGCGCGATCGGCGGCACGCTGCATCAGGGTGCGGTAGGCATCGCGCACCTGTGACTCGTCGCGCAAGCCGACGATGACGCCGCCGATTTCACTCTTGTGTGCGATGTCCGCCGAGGCGATCTTCAGTACCACGGGATAGCCCAACGCTGCGGCCTCGCGTGTGGCTGCGTCACCGTCCGCCGCGACGCGTTCGGCCACCACGGGGATGCCCGCACTGGCCAGGATCGCCTTGGCGTCCACCTCGTTGACGGCCCGCGCCGGTGGCGGCACCGCGCCGGTGGGCAGGGGCGGCGGTGGATCCTGCCGTGCCGCACGGCGCGCTTGCTCGGCGAAGTGCACCAAGGCGCTGGCGGCACGCACCGCGCGCGTGGGTTCGTCGAACAACAGCACGCCGGCGGCCTCGTACATCTGGCGCACCTCCGGTGTGGCCAGCGACGAGAAGACCACGGTCCGATCCGGGAAGCGAGCGAGCACGGCCTGCAGTTGCTCTAGCAACGAGCGGCTGAGGTCCATCACCTGCCCGACGCTGGACAGGAATGCGACCACCACGTCGTAACCGCCGTCCTCCAGCATGATCTGGAAATTGCGGCCGAACAGCGTCATGTCGTTGACGAGCTGCGCCGTCATGTCCACCGGGTTGCGTGGGCCGCAGAAAGGCACGAGCTCTTTCAACCGGCGCTGTGCATCGTCGGGCATCGGCGCCACGTCGAGTGCGCAGTCGCCGGCCACATCGGCCATCAGCGCGCCCACGCCCCCGGAGACGGTGAGCAGGCCGACCCGACGGCCCAAAGGTGCCGGCACGGGCACTGAACAGGCGTACGCCACGTCGAACAGTTCGTCGATGCTGCGCGCCCGCCACACGCCATACTGGCGGAACAGACCCTCGTAGACTTGGTCGGCTCCGGCCAGCGACGCGGTATGCGATGCCGCAGCCTGGGCGCCTGCCTCCGAGCGGCCGACCTTCATGACGACGACACGCTTGCCGCGCTCGCGCGCCAGCGCCAAGGCGTCCACCAGGCGGTGCTTGTCGGTGGCCGCCTCGAGGTAGACGGCGATCACCTGCGTGCCCTCGTCGCGCGCGAAGTGGTCGATGCAGTCGGCGACATCGACGTCGCACTGGTTGCCGGTGGTGATCCACAGGTTCAGCCCCAGGCCGCGCTGGCGTACGAGCGACAGGCAATAGCCGCCGAAGGCGCCGCTCTGGCTGACCAGGCTGATGCGCCCGGGCATCAGGCCGAAACCGGCGGCGCTGGGCGTGAAGGTGCCCAGCAGGCGCCGCCGCACGTTGATCAGGCCCATGCAGTTGGGGCCGACCACGCGCATCCCGGTGCGCCGCGCCAACGCCGTGATGCGGGCCTGCCACTCGACGCCAGCGCCGCCCACCTCGGCGAAACCCGAACTCAGCACGACGGTTCCGCCCACCCCTTTGGCGGCGCAGTCCTCGAGCGCGGCCAGCACGCCCGGTGCCGGCACGGCGACGATGGCCAGATCCACCGGACCCGGTACGGCGCCGACCGTGGCGAACGAGGGCAGGCCTTGGATCTGCGCGGCCTTCGGGTTGATCGGGTACAGCGGACCATCGAAGCCGCTGGACTTCAGGAAGTTCAGCGGCCTGCCGCCGATCTTCGTGGGGTCGGACGACGCCCCGTAGACGGCGATGGCGCGCGGTTCGAACAGCGGCGTGAGAGCGCCGCGCGGTGCCATGGGGGAGTTCATCGGGTGGTGCGTCGCAGCTCAGTGGATCGACATGCCGCCATCGGCGCCGATCAGCTGACCGGTGACGTAGCTCGCGCCCTCGCAGGCCAGGAACACCCACAGCGGCGCGATCTCCTCCGGCTCGGCCCAGCGCCCCAGCGGGATGCGGTCCAGCGTGCGCTGCTTGAACCGTTCGTCGGTGCGGATGGTCTCGGTCATCGGTGTGGCGGCGCCGGGGGCGACGCAGTTGACGATGATGTTGTAGCGCGCCAGCTCGCGCGCCGCCGACTTGGTGAACCCGATCAGACCGGCCTTGGCGGAGCCGTAGTTGATCTGGCCGATCGTGCCCAGGATGCCGGCGGTGGATACGGTGTTGATGATCCAGCCGCGCTGGCGTTCCATCATGCCGCCGACCACCGCCTGCAGGCAGTTGAAGCTGCCGGTGAGGTGCACGTCGATCACCTGCTGCCATTGATGGGCCGACATCTTGTGCAGCATCGCGGTGCGGGTGATGCCTGCGTTGTTGACGAGCACGTCAACCGGCCCCAAGGCGGTCGCCACCGCCGCAACCATCGCGTCGACCGCCGCGCGGTCGGCGACGTCACACTTGAAGGCCGCAGCCTTGCCGCCGGCGGCGCGGATCGACTGAGCGACCTGCTCGGCCGCCTCGACGTTCCAGTCGACCACCGCGACTTGGGCCGCCTGTGCGCCGTAGGCGCGTGCGATGGCCGCGCCGATTCCCTGCCCCGCGCCGGTGACGATGGCGACCTTCCCCTCAAGGGCTTTGCCGTTGAACATGCTGCTCCTCCCGGGCAAAACGAGTGTTTGTTAGACTGGAGACTGCCACAGCTTAACGCGCCGCGCCAGGGGGGGACATGCGGGGAGTGGGCCTGCGTTCGCTCTGCGCGCCCCGTACCCGCGGTGTCGATGCGGCCAGTTTGGCCACGGACGGAGGTGCACATGATCGATCTGACGCAGAGGCTTGACGAGCGCACCGACGTGCAGCGCATGCTGTGCATTGCGGCAGCGGACTTCTTCGCGGCCGACGGCGAGGCACGGCGGCTGCGCGAATGGCGCGGCCAGTTCCCGGGGCACGACCGGGCGCGCTGGCAGCGCCTGGCCGGCCTCGGGTGGCTCGGTCTGTGCCTGCCCGAGTCGCTCGGTGGCAGCGGGCTCGGTGTGGCCGAGGCTGCGGTGCTGCTCGAGCAGTGTGGACGAGCGCTCGCGCCCGAGCCGCTCGTGGCCGGTGCGCTGCTGCCGGCGTGGGCACTGCTGCACGGCGAGTCGAGCGTGCTGCGCGAGCGCTGGTTGCCGGCGCTGGCGCGCGGCGAGGCGCAGCTCGCGCTCGCCGCAGACGACGACGCCATGCTGCGCGCCGAACCGCGCGGTGCGGGTCTCGTGCTGGAGGGGTGCCGGCTCTTCGTCGCTGGCGCCGCAGGGGCCGACGCCTTCGTCGTGGCAGCGCAGGCGCCGCAGGGTTCGGTGCTGTTGCTCGTCGAGGCGGACCAGCGCGGTCTGCAGCTGGCGACGCAGCCACGCGTCGACGGCGGCTTCTGGGGCGAGCTGCGCTTTGAGGCGGCCGAGGTCGGGCCGGCGCAGGTGGTGGCCGGCGCCGAGCGCGCCAGGGCCGTGCTCGACCGGGCGCTCGACCTGGCGCGCATCGCCGCGTCCGCCGAGCTGCTCGGTGTCATGACCAAGGCGCTCGAGACGAGCGTGGTCTATATCTCGATGCGCGAGCAGTTCGGGCGCCCGATCGGCAGCTTCCAGGCGCTGCAGCACCGCGCCGCCGACATGCTGATCCAGATCGAACTGACGCGCTCGGCCGTGCTGCAGTCGGCCGCCGTGGCAGATGCACACGACGCCGACGGGCACCGCCTGGCGATCGCCGCGAGCCAGGCCAAGGCGCGCGCCTCGGCAGCGGCGCTAGAGGTCACCAAGGGCTGCATCCAGCTGCATGGCGGGATCGGCTACACCGACGAGTGCAACATCGGCCTGTACCTGAAGAAGGCGATGTTCGGCGCCGTGTGGCTCGGCGACGCGACGACGCACCGGCGCCGCTACAACGAGCGGGCCGGCGACGGTCAGGAAGCGTCGGCGCCCGAGATCATCGCCGGCGGCGAGCAGCCGATCCGCCGCGACGAGTTGCGGCGCTGGCTGGCCGAGAACTTCCCGTCCGATTGGCGTTTCCCGCCCACCCGCCTGAGCCTGAAGCAAACGCGTGCATGGCACGAGAAGCTCTACCGCAAGGGCTGGGTGGCGCCGAACTGGCCGAAGGAATACGGCGGCATGGGCCTGTCGGGCTACGAGCAGGTGGCCCTGCAGTCGGAGTTCGACCGTCACGGCATCCAGATCGCGCCCAACATGGCGGTGGTGATGCTCGGCCCGCTGATCATCCGCTACGGCACCGAGCAGCAGAAGCGCGAGATCCTGCCGCGCATCCTCTCCGGGGAAGTTCTGTGGTGCCAGGGTTACTCCGAGCCGTCGGCGGGATCGGACCTCGCCAGCCTGCGCACCACCGCCGTGCTCGACGGCGACGAGTTCGTCGTCAACGGCCAGAAGATCTGGACTTCGTTCGCGCACGAGGCGGACTGGATCTTCCTGCTCGTGCGCACCGACCCGAAGGCCAAGAAGCAGGAGGGCATCAGCTTCCTGCTGGTGGATATGCGCACGCCCGGCATCACCGTCAAGCGCATCCGCAACCTGGGCGGGAATGCCGAGTTCTGCGAAACCTTCTTCGACAACGTGCGCGTGCCCAAGTCCAACCTCGTCGGCGCGTTGAACCAGGGCTGGACGATGGCCAAGTCGCTGCTCGGCAGCGAGCGCATCATGATCGGCAGCCCGCGCGCCGCGCGCGCGCCGCTCGGGCGCCTGCTCGAGCTGGGGCGCGCCTCGGGCCTGGACGGCGATGCCGCCTGGCGCGCGCGCTATGACCAGCTGCGGCTCGACATCGACGACCTCGAGGCGATGTACGTGCGCTGCGTCGAGGTGCTGCGCCGCGGCGGTGAGCTCGGCGCCGAAGTGTCGATGCTGAAGATCTGGGTCACCGAGGCGCAGCAGCGCGTCGCCGACCTGATGCTCGAGACCGCCGGCGCCGCCGGCGTCGGTGACGAGTCGATTGCCTTGCCTGGCGGCGCCCTGCATCCGGCACATGTGTTTTTCGCGGCGCGCCCGGCGAGCATCTACGGCGGCAGCAACGAGATCCAGCGCAACATCCTCGCCAAGGCAGTGCTCGAGCTGCCGGGCTGAAGCGCCGCCGCGGCTTGCGCCGAACGAACCCGATCCCCTGCCCCAGGAGCATGACCCCATGACGATCGACCCCAGCGCGGACTGGACCCGAGGACCGGGCCCCGACGCGGTGTTCGCCCAGCACCTGGCCTCAGGCGACTTCCGCATCCAGCACTGCGCCGCGTGCGGGCGGCACGTCTTCTATCCGCGACTGGCGTGCAGCCACTGCGGCAGTGTCGCGCTCGAGTGGCAGGCGCCGAGCGGGCGCGGCACGGTGTATGCCGTCAGCGTCGTCAACCGCAGCGCCGACAAGGGCGGACCGTACAACGTCGTGCTGGTCGATCTCGCCGAGGGCCCGCGGATGATGGGACGCGTCGACGGCGTCCCGCCCGACACGGTGCGCATCGGCATGGCGGTGCGGGCGCGCGTCGGGCAGGGGGCCGGCGGCGAGCCTTGCGTGGTGTTCGATCCGGACGCCGCTGCCGATGGCGCAAGGAGCGCGCGATGAGCGGCCACGGCATCCGCGGCCGCGCCGCGATCGTCGGTGCGGCGCTCGCCGGCCTGGGCGAGGCGCCGGGCCGCAGCTCGGAGGAGATCGCCGTCGAGGCCAGCGTCAAGGCGCTGGCCGAGGCCGGCCTGACGACGCGCCACGTCGATGCGGTTTTCGGTTCGCTGCCGGGCAACTCGAACCCGCTGTCGGCGCTGCTGATCGCCGAGATGCTCGGCATCCAGCCGAAATTCACCGACAACAACCGCACCGGCGGCTCGACCTTTCTGTCATACACGCAGATGGCGGCCATGGCACTCGACGCCGGCCTGTGCGAGACGGCGCTGATCTTCTACGGCAGCAACCAGCGCACCGCCGCCGGCAAGCTGGTGTCGTCGGTCAAACCCTTCGCCTACGAGGCGCCCTACGCGCCGATCTTCCCGGCGACGTCGTATGCGCTCGCGGCCTCGCGTCACATGCACGAGTACGGCACGACCCGCGAGCAGCTGGCGGCCGTGGCGGTGGCGGCCCGGGCCTGGGCCAACAAGAATCCCGAGGCCTTCATGCGCGGCCCGCTGACCGTGGCCGACGTGCTGGCCTCGCGCATGGTGTCGAGCCCGCTGACGGTGCGCGACTGCTGCCTTGTCACCGACGGCGGCGCGGCGATCGTGATGACGCGCGCCGATCGCGCGCGCCACCTGCCGAAGAAGCCCGTCTACCTGCTCGGCGCAGCGGCGGCCACCACGCACATGAACATCGTCGCCATGGCCGACCTGACGCGCACCGCGGCCATCGACTCGGGGCAGCGCGCGATGGCCATGGCCGGCGTGTCGCCGCGCGACTTCGACGTGGTGGAGCTGTACGACGCGTTCACGATCAACACCGTCCTGTTCCTCGAGGACCTGGGTTTCTGCGCCAAGGGGGAGGGCGGACCCTTTGTCGCCAGCGGCGCCATCGCGCCGGGCGGCTCGCTGCCGGTCAACACCAACGGCGGCGGCCTGTCCTGCGTGCACCCTGGCATGTACGGCATGTTCACACTGGTGGAAGCGGTGCGGCAGCTTCGTGGCGAAGGCGGCGAGCGGCAGGTGGCGGGCGCCGAGCTGGCACTGTGCCACGGCAACGGCGGCGTGCTGTCCAGCCAGATCACCAACGTGCTCGGCACCGGGATCACGCTGTGAGTTCACACTCGCACGACATGCGCCCCGAGGCGTTCTACCCCGGTCTGCGGATCGAGCACGTCACGGTCGCCGGCGTGAAGGCGCTGCGGGTGGGCAGCGGGCCCGTGCTGCTTCTGCTGCACGGTGGCACCGGCTCGTGGACACATTGGGTCCGCAACATCGAGCCGCTGTCGCGCCGGTTCACTCTGGTGATTCCAGACCTGCCCGGGATGGGTGAGTCGATCGACGTGCCGCGTGACACCGACCTCGACGGCTACGGCCGCTGCCTGACGGCAGCCCTCTCCGCGGGGCTGGTGCCACCGGGGCAGCGCTTTGCCGTCGCCGGCTTCTCTTGGGGTGGGGTGGTGGCGGCATGGCTGGCGGCGCAACTGCCCGAACACGTGTTCGCCGCCTGCCTGCTGGCGCCGGGCGGCTTTCCGCCGGACGGCTGGCATCGCCCACCGCTGAGGCCCGTGCCGCCCGGCGCGAGCGACGCCGAAGCGGATGCCATCCACCGCGCCAACCTCGAGATGATGATGATCGCCGATCCGCGCAACATCGACGCGCTGACGGTGGCGATGCAGCGCCGCAACCACGCCATGACGCGTTTCAAGTCGCGTTTCCTGGGCTATCAGGACACATTGGGGCCCAGCCTTCGACGGGTGGCCTGTCCGATTCTGGCGATCCTGCCGGCGCGCGATCCACTGCCGCGGCCGGATACCGCCTCACGCGCCGGGTATCTGCGCCGCTGCGCACCGCATATCGTCTGCCGGGTCGTCCCCAATGCGAGCCACTGGGTCGCGTTCGAGGCACCCGACGCGGTCAACAGGCTGCTGATCGGCTTCGTCGGCCGCAATGCGCATGAGGCTGAGACGCATCGCTGACAGACTTCACCCGGAGCATTCTCATGACAATCCAGGAAGGCGACCTGCTGTGGACCCCGAGCCCGGCGCTCGTGCAGACGTCGCAGCTGGCCCGGTTCATGCACTGGCTGCGCGAGCACCGCAGCCTGGACTTCGCCGACTACGCCGCGCTGTGGCAATGGTCGGTCGACTTCGTGGAGGACTTCTGGGAGGCGCTGTGGCAGTACTTCGAGATCGACTCGTCCGCGCCGTACACGAGTGTGCTGAACGAGCGAGTGATGCCCGGTGCGGTGTGGTTCCCCGGTGCAAGGGTGAACTTCGCCAAGCACATGCTTCGAAAGGGTCAGCGCGGGCGACCGGCCATCCACCATCGCAGCGAGATTCGCCTGCCCACAACCCTGAACTGGGAGCATCTGCGTGACCAGGTGGCCACGCTGGCCGAGGCCATGCGCCGCATGGGCATCCGACCCGGAGACCGCGTGGTCTCGACCCTCCCGAACACGCCGGAGGCCGTGGTGGCGCTGCTGGCCACCACCGCGATCGGCGCCGTCTGGTCCGCGTGCTCGCCCGACTTCGGCGCGCGCAGCATCCTCGAACGCTTTCAGCAGATCGAGCCCCGGCTTCTGTTCGCGGTGGACGGCTACCGCTTTGGGGGCAAGGACTACGACCGCCGCGGCGAACTGGCGCAACTCGTGGAAGGCCTGCCAACGCTGGAGAACCTGGTCTTCCTGCCCGACCTCGACCCGGCCGCGCCAAGGCCGACGCCGCGCGCGCGCCTGTGGTCCGAGGTGATGAGCGAACGGGCGTTGCGGCATGCGGACTTCCACTACGAGGACGTGGAGTTCTCGCACCCGCTGTGGATCCTGTATTCCTCGGGCACGACCGGCCTGCCGAAGGCGATCACGCACAGCCACGGCGGCATGACACTCGAAACCCACAAGGTCATCGCCTTCCACGCCAACCAGACGCCGGACTCGTGCCTGTTCTTCTACACGACCACCGGCTGGATGATGTTCAACTTCATGGTCATGGGGCTGTGCCAGGGCGGGCGCATCGTGCTGTACGACGGCAACCCGCTGGCGCCCGATGTCGAGCGGCTTTGGCAACTCGCGGCAGAACATCGCGTGACGATGTTCGGCGCCAGCCCGACCTTCGTGCAGATGATGATGAAGGCCGGCGTGCGGCCGGCACAGAAGTACGACCTGTCTGCACTGCGGTCGGTGCTTCTGGGGGGGGCACCTGCGTCCCCGGAGACCTTCGAGTGGTTCTATCGCGAGGTCAAGCAGGACCTCTGGGTGACCTCGCAGAGTGGCGGCACCGACGTCTGTTCGGCCTTCGTCGGCGCCTCGCCCACGCTGCCGGTGTACGCCGGCGAGATCCAGACGCGGCTGCTCGGCGTCGATGCCCACGCGCTGGACGACGACGGGCAGCCGCTGATCGACAGCGTCGGCGAACTGGTGATCCGCAAGCCGATGCCGTCGATGCCGTTGTATTTCTGGGGCGACACCGACCATCGGCGCTACCGCGAGAGCTACTTCGACGTCTACCCTGGCCAGTGGCGACACGGCGACTTCTTCAAGGTCAACGAGCGCGGCGGCTGCTACATCTACGGCCGCTCCGACTCGACGCTCAACCGCGCCGGTGTTCGCATCGGCACGGCCGAGATCTACCGCATCGTCGAGAACGTCGAGGGCGTGCAGGACAGCCTGGTGGTCAATCTCGATCTGCCGGGCGGCAAGTTCTTCATGCCGATGTTCGTCGTCGCCAAGCCGGGCCATGCGCTCGACGCCGCGATGCAGGCGCGCATCACGCGGGCGCTGCGCACCCAGGGCTCGCCGCGCCACGTGCCGGACCGCTTCTACGCGATCGTCGCGGTGCACTACACGCTCACCGGCAAGAAGCTGGAAGTGCCAGTGCGCAAGATCCTGCTGGGCGCGGCGCCGGAGAAGGTGGCCAGCCGAGACGCGATGATGAATCCGGCCGCGCTGCAGTACTTCGTGGACTTCCAGGGCGAAGTCGCGCGTTGGCTCGAGGGTGACGGGCGGCTCGGCTGAGGTCCGGGTGGGGGCTTCGGCCGAAGACGCCCGGCGGCCTGCTCACATGCGAAACGCGCCGTAGGCGCTCGGCTGGGCCGGCGTGCAGCCGGCGATGTCGAGCAACTGGGCCAGCACGCTGCGCGTTTGCTCGGGCTCGACGACCGCGTCGCACCACAGGTGGCGTGCCCAATTCAGGGGGTTGGCCTCGTCGTCGGGCGCATCTGGCGAAGCGGCGGCGCGCGCGTTGGGCCACATCAGCAATGCGTTGGGCCTGAAGGCGCGCCCGCACAGCGCATGATAGGCGGCGCCATGGGCCTGGCCGACGATGAGGGTGAACTTGGGTACGTCGGCATTGGCCACCGCGTTGAGCAGCTTGGCGCCATGCCGGCCGATGCCGCCCTGGCTCGCTTCGTCGCTGGCGGCGAAGCCGAGCGAGTCGACGAGGAACACCAGCGGGATGTCGCGCCGGCCGCACAGTTGGACGAAGTGTGCGCCCTTGGCGCCGGCCTGGGCCGTGAGCGCGTCTTGACCCATCACGATGCCGACCTCGAAGCCTTCGATGCGGGCGAACGCGCACAGCAGCGTCTCGCCATGCAGGGGCTTGAACTCCTGGAAGCGGCTGCCGTCGACGAGTCGCGCACTGATCTCGCGGCCATCGGCGGCGCCCTGGCCGGGCAGACGGGCCAGGCCCCGCAGTTCGGCGGCCGGGTACATCGGTGCTTGCGCGTCGGCGCGGGTCCAGCGCAGCGGCGACGGCTCGCCCAGATGATGCACGATGCGGCGCGTGATGGCCAGCGCATCGGCGTCGTCCTCGGCCAGATGGTCGGCCACGCCGCTCGCGCTGCTGTGCATCAGTGCGCCCCCCAGTGCCTCCGAGTCGATTACCTCGCCTGTGGCGGCATACACCAGCTGCGGGCTGCCCAGGAACATCGCACCCTGGTTGCGCACGATCACCAGTTCGTCGCAAAGCGCCGGGATGTAGGCGCCGCCGGCCGTCGAAGGGCCGAAGACGAGGGCGATCTGCGCGATCCCCTCGGACGACATCTTGACCTGGTTGTACATCACCGATCCGCCCTGGCCATCGTCGGGGAAGATGTTGGCCAGGTCGGGCAGGAAGGCTCCGCCCGACTGGACCATCGTGATGCACGGCAGCCGGTGCTGCCAGGCGAACATCTGCGCCCGCACATGCCGCTTGGTGGTCATGCCGAACATCGTGCCGCCCTTCACCGTGGGGTCGTTGACGATCAGCATGCAGGCACGGCCTTCGACGTGGCCGACACCGGTGATCAGGGTCGCGCCCGGCGGCACGCCGTCGTACATGTCGGCCGCGGTGAGCTGGCCGATCTCGAAGAATGGTGCACCCGGGTCAAGCAACGCCGCGATGCGTTCGCGCGGCAGCATCTGGCCGCGGCTCTGGTGGAGCTTGCGGGCCCGTTCGTTGCCACCTGCCGAGGCCTCGTCCCGGCGTATCTGGAGCGCCGCGGCCATTCCATCGAAGGCGGCGCATCGTCCGTCGAAGGCGGCGCCTGCGGTGGCAGCTGCGGTCTGAAACGGTGACATGCCGCTCGAAGCTTGCGCGCAGCCGGTGCCGGCTACATGCGAAACGCGCCGTAGGTGGTGGGCCGGGCCGGCAAACGACCGGCGATGTCGAGCAGCTGGGCGAGCACGGCGCGGGTCTGCTCGGGCTCGACGATGGCGTCGCACCACAGGTGCCGCGCCCAGTTCATCGCCCCAGCCTCGTCGTCGGGCGCGTCGAGCTGGGCCGAGGCGCGGGCGCCGGGCCACATCAGCAACGCATTGGGCTTGAGCGCGCGGCCGCCCAGTGCGTGGTAGGCCGCGCCGTGGGCGCGGCCGGTGATGACGGTGAATTTGGGGACCTCGGCATTGGCCACCGCGTTCAGCAGCTTCGCACCATGCCTGCCGACCGTGGCCTGACCGGCCTGGCCGCTGTCGGCGAAGCCGGGCGAATCGACCAGGAACACGAGCGGGATGTCGCGCTGGCCGCACAGCTGCACGAAGTGCGCTGCCTTGGCGCAGGCCTGCGCCGTGAGCTCGCCGTGGCCCGCGACGATGCCGACTTCGTAACCTTCGATGTGAGCGAAGCCGCACACCAGCGTCTCGCCGTGGAGCTGCTTGAATTCCTGGAACTGGCTGCCGTCGACGAGACGCGCGAGGATGTCGTGGCAGCTCGCGCCTTCGATGACGCCGACGCCGGCCAGGCCCGTGAGCTCTTGCGGGTCATGCAGTGGCGGCTTGGGCTCGGCGCGCGTCCAGCGCAGGCGCGGCGGCTCGCCCAGGTGGTCGACGATGCGCCGGGTGATGGCCAGCGCGTCCTCGTCGTTCTCGGCCATGTGGTCGGTGACGCCGCTCACTCGGCTGTGCATCTCGGCGCCGCCCAGCGGTTCGACGTCGATCACCTCGCCGGTGGCCGCGAAGACGAGCTGCGGGCTGCCCAGGAACATCGCGCCCTGGTTGCGGATGATCACCACCTCGTCGCACAGCGCCGGGATGTAGGCGCCCCCGGCGGTGGACGGCCCGTGCACGAGCGCGATCTGCGCGATGCCTTCTGCCGACATCTTGACCTGGTTGTACATGATCGAACCGGCCTGCCCCTCGTCGGGGAAGATGTTGGCCAGGTCGGGCAGGAAGCCTCCGCCGGACTGGACCATCGTGATGCAGGGCAGGCGGTGGTGCCAGGCGAACAACTGGGCGCGTGTGTGGCGCTTGGTCGTCATGCCGAACATCGTGCCGCCTTTGACGGTGGCGTCGTTGACGAGCAGCATGCACCAGCGGCCGCAGACCTTGCCCACGCCGGTGATCATGGTCGCGCCGGGCGGCACGCCGTCGTACAGGTCGGCGCCGGCGAGCTGGCCGATCTCGAAGAAGGGTGATCCGGGGTCGAGCAGGGCGCGCACACGTTCGCGCGGCAGCAGCTGGCCGCGGCTCAGGTGCAGCCTGCGGGCCTTCTCGCTGCCGCCAGCCAGCGCCTCGTCGTGGCGGGTACGCAGCGTCGCCAGCAGGCCCTGGTAGGCGAATTGTCGCTGGTCGACTCGCGAGTCGCGGGTTCGGGTGGACGCTGCGTGGGTCGTCATGAGAGTGTGCGGGCGAGTTGGTGGACCTAACAAATGTTTGGTATTCTAGCGACATGCCCGCCGCTCCTGCAATGCGGCGCTGCTTCGCGACACAGGTCCTACGACACATGCATCCCATCACCCTTCGAGTGCGCTTGATGGTGCCACCGAGCCGCAGCCGGAGTGCGCCATGAGCGTTCTCGCATCCGCCATCACCGCAAGCGCCGACGAGCTGCAGGTCAACCGTACAGCCTACGAGGCGCGCCTGGCCGATCTGCGCGCGCGCCGCGCCGCGGCCTTGGCGGCGGGCGCGGCCGAGGCGCGCCAACGCCTGCGCGATGCCGGCCAGATGCTGGTGCGCGAGCGCATCAGCGCCTTGCTCGATCCAGGGTCGCCCTTCCTGGAGCTGTGCCAGCTCGCGGGCGAGGGTCTGTACGGCGACGACCCGCCCGGTGCCGGCGTCGTCACCGGCGTGGGCATGATTGCCGGGCGGCCGTGCATGGTCATCGCCAGCGATCCGACCGTCAACGACGGTGCCTACAACGCCCACACCTGCAAACGGCACGTGCGCGCCCAGCGCTTCGCGTGGCAGCACCGGCTGCCCTGCGTGACGATGCTGCAGCCGGGCGCGCAGCCACCCGGTGCCAAGCAGGGGGTGTTTGCCGACGAAGGCCAGTTCGGATCGATCCTGTACAACCAGACGCGCATGTCGCGCGAGGGCATCGCGCAGATCTGCAGCGTCCACGGGCCCGCGGCGGATTCGGCCGCGTTCGTCGCGGCAATGTGCGACGAGGTGGTGGTGGTGCGCGATCGCGGTGCGCTGGCTTTCGGCTCGGCCGTGCCGGCGCCCGCCGATGCCGAGCGCGCCAACCGCGAGGACGGCGTCACCGACCGGCTGGCCGAGAGCGACGCGCACGCCATCGCCATCCTGCGC
>JACRBA010000160.1 GCA_016213265.1 Burkholderiales bacterium
GATTTCGGCGAGGCGGGCCTTGACGCTGTCGATGACGGACAGTGCGTTCTGCCCGTAGCGTTGCACGACGATGCCGGAGACGACCTCGCCTTCGCCGTTCAGCTCCGACAGGCCACGCCGCTCGTCGGGCGCCATCTCGACGCGAGCCACGTCGCGGATCAGCACCGGCGTGCCGCCCTCGCTCTTCAGCACCAGCGTCTCGATGTCGTTCCGGCCGCGCAGGTAGCCCTTGCCGCGCACCATGAACTCGGTCTCGGCCATCTCGACCACGCGGCCGCCGACGTCGCGGTTGGAGTCGCGGATGACCTGCGACACCTTCATCAGCGGTATGCCGTAGCTGCGCAGCTTGAGCGGATCGACCGTGACCTGGTAGGTCTGCACGAAGCCGCCGAGCGACGCCACCTCGGCGACGCCGGGCGCCTTGGTGAGCTGGTAGCGCACATACCAGTCCTGGATGGTGCGCAGTTCCGCGAGCGTGCGGTCCTTGGCCAGCAGCGCGTACTGGTACACCCAGCCGACGCCGGTGGCATCAGGCCCGAGCGAAGGCGACACGCCCTTGGGCAGTCGCCCGGACGCAAAGTTCAGGTACTCCAGCACGCGGCTGCGCGCCCAGTAGATGTCGGTCCCGTCCTCGAAGATGACGTAGACGAACGAGGCCCCGAAGAACGAGAAGCCGCGCACCACCTTCGACTTCGGCACCGCCAGCATGGCGGTGGTCAGCGGGTCGGTCACCTGGTCCTCGACCACCTGCGGCGCCTGGCCGGGGTACTCGGTGTAGACGATGACCTGCACGTCGGACAGGTCGGGCAAGGCGTCCAGCGGCGTCTTCAGCAAGGCCAGAACGCCACCGATGACGATGAACACTGTTGCGAGCAGGACCAGGAAGGGATTCCTTCCGGACCACTGGATGATCTTGGACAGCATGGCGCCCTCTGCTCAGTGGCCGGAGTGGGTGGACTGGCCCGCGCTGGCCGCCGGTGTGGCCGGCTTGGCCTGCGGCGCCACGTTGGGCACGGTTCCGGTCGAGGCGATCGACGTCACGACGAAGTCACCCGGTTGGCGTTCGACGAATTCGAAGCGCACGGCCTGGCCGGGCTTGAGTCCGCTGAGCAGCGACGCGTTGGCGGCCTTGAACTCCATCGTCATCGCCGGCCACTTCAGCGTGACGACCGGTCCGTGGTTGAGGCTCAGCGTGCCTTTCTTGGTGTCAACGCTGTCGATCGTGCCTTCGGCCTTGTGGCCGATCGCTGCCGCCGGCACTGGCTTGTCCGGCTGCGCCGGTGCTGCCGGCGCGGAGCCGCCGGTCGCCGGGCTGCCGTGTCCTGCGTGCCCGCCGAGGCCTCCCACTGCGGCCTTGAGGTTGCTCTCTGCATCGATCAGGAAGTTCGCGGCCACGACGACCGGTTCGCCGTCACGCACGCCCTTCAACACCTCGACGTAGTTGTCTGCTCGCGCGCCGAGTTCGACCTCGCGTGGCTCGAAGCGCCCCTCCCCCACCTGGACCAGAACGATCCGCCGCGTGCCGGAATCGATCACGGCGGAGTCCGGCACCGCCAGCACCGGCGACTTGCCACCGACACCGAGTTCCACCTGGGCAAACATCGCCGGCTTGAGACGCTGGCCGGGGTTGCCTAGTTCGACACGCACCGGGATGCTGCGTGTTTCGGCCTTCAAGGTGGGGTAGACGTACGTGACGCGTCCTTCGAAGCCTTCGGTCGGATACGCCGTGGTCGTCACGCGAGCCTTCGCACCGGTCTTGACCAGCGCGATGTCCTGTTCGGGCACGTCGGCGATCACCCAGACCGCCGACAGATCGGTGATCTGGTACAGCAACTCGCCCGGCATGAAGCGCATGCCCTGCAGCGCCTTCTTCTCGGAAACTATGCCCGTCACCGGCGACGGGAACGAGATCGTCCGCTGCGGCTGGCCTGACCTCATCAGGGCCGCCACCTGCGGTGCCGACAGGTCCCAGTTGCGCAGTCGCGCGAGGCTCGAGTCGGCCAGCTGACGCATGCCGGCCTGCGCCTCCGTGCCGGCCTCCTTCATCGCCTCGAGCCCTTGCATGGCGATCGTGTACTCGCGCTGCGCCGAAACCAGTTCAGGGCTGTAGGCCTCGAACAAAGGCTGACCCTTGGCCACCGGCTGGCCGGTCGCACTGACGTGCAGCCGTTCGACGTAGCCTTCGAATTTCGCGGTCACTGCAAAGGTCCGGCGCTCGTCCGGCTCGATGCGGCCTGCCGCCCGGATCGTCTTGCCGAGAAGGCGCATGCCCGCCGGCTCGGTGCGCACGCCCAATTTCTGAATCTTCTCGGTGCTGATGCGCACCTGGCCTGCCCCTCCGGCGCCAGCGCCAGGCGAGGCCTCGTCTTCGCCTTCGTAGACCGGGATGTAGTCCATGCCCATCGGGTCCTTCTTCGGCACCGGTGAGGTGTCGGCCAGCCCCATGGGATTGCGGTAGTACAGCAGCTTGCGCTGCTTCGGCACCGCAGCGGAGGGCGACCCCTGGCTGGCCTCGGCGGACGAAAGTGCGGCGCTGCGCGTCTGCGTGCCCAGCCAGTAGCTGCCGGCGCCGACGGCACCGATCGCGGCGATGATGACTACTGTCGTGGCGGTCTTCACAGGTCTTCTCCCACAATGCGTTCGATCTCGGCCAGACGCATCTGCGCCTCGACCTGTGTCTTCAGGATTTCCAGGCGGGCCTTGCGAATCTGGCGCTGCGCCTCCAGCAACATCGCGAACTCCGCCTTGCCGTTCTCGTAGGCGGCCAGTGCCGAATGAAGGCCGAGCTCCGACTGCGGCAACAGCTGGGTTTTCAGCAGCGTCTCGTTGCGCCGCGCGGCCTCGAGCCCGGCCAGATTGACGGCCAGGTCACCCACCAGTTGCTGCTGCAGCGCCTCGGCTCTCGACCGCGACGCGGCGACCATGGCCTCGGCTTCACGTTCTTGGCCGCGGCGAGCTTCCTGCTGCAGCGGGATGTTCATCTCCAGCATCACGCCCCAGGTGGTGATGCGCGAGCCCATCTGCGATGGGGACAGGCCGACGGTGAGGTCGGGGTAACGATTGCGCCGTGTGAGGTCGCGACTCTTCTGTGCGAGAGCCACGCGCGCCAGCTCGGCCTGGATCTGCGGATTGCCCGACCGCGCCCGCTCCGCCAGCGACGACGCATCGGCGGTGTTCAGCGTCGGTATCGCACGCAGCTCCAGGGGGTCGGCCAGCGGTGCGCCGCTTTCGCGCGCCAGCAGCGCATTCAGCCGCGCGCGAATCTGGCGCTTCTCGCTGTCGAGCATGATCAGCTCCGAGCGCATCGCCGTCTGTTCCAGCTGCGCGCGGATCGCGTCCGCTTGGGCGGTCAGTCCACCCGCGTAGCGCGCCTGCGCGACCTGCTCGAGCCGGGTCATCAGTCCAAGCACTTCCGTGGTCAGCCGCTCATTGCCAGCAGCGCGGTAGTACTCCGCGTAGGCTGCCTTGATCCGAGCTGCCAGCTCGGCCCAGGTCGCATTCGAGCGGGCCTCGGCCTGCCGCACATCCGCGGCGGCGGCGTCCCGCTTGAGCTCGCGCTTGCCCCACAGGGGAAATGCCTGCATCAAGGTGTACTTGGTTTCACCGACCTTCCACGGCAGCAGGCTGGGCGAAGCGTCGCTGCCGTAGTTGTTGATGTTCATGAGCTCCACGCGCAGCACCGGGTCGGGGAGCGCCCCCGCCGGCCCCACACGTTGCGCGGCGGCTTCGGCCTCCTCGCGCATGGCCCGGATCTCCGGGCTCTGGGCACGGGCGTAGGCCAGCAACCCCGGGAGGTCGCGCCCCAACGGCGCCTCCTGGGCGACTGCGGCAACGGGCCCGGCAGCACCGAGGACCAGCCCTACCACCAGCAAGCCCGCCCAGCGCGGCACGCCTGGCCAATCGCGATTGGCCTGACCCTGTACGGTCGTCATTTCGTCTTCTCCTTGGGCGCCGCTCGGAGGAGCCGGATACATGGGCGATCCGGGGTTCCGATCACGGCGGCGATACGGTCAGTCTTTCGAGGCACCGCCGTTGAAGACGGTCTGCGAAAGAACGCGAGATGCACGCGGGCAGCGCGGCCAGGCAGGCCGGCTGCTTGCGCGTGACCCCTATAGCGCCAGGCGCAAGAAGGCGATTGGAATCGGCAGGGGCCTTGCGCCATCCCGGCGCGTTACCCCCATATGTGCCGACACGTCAACCGACGCCGGCACGACCAAGGCCGCCACCATTGGAAGGGGCAGGACATGGAACTGGTAGTTGTCGAGAACGGACTTCTGCGGCGGGATCGTTACGCCAGCTCGCTCGCAGAAACTCTCGCAGTTCGACTTCGGCGACGATTCATGCTGATCATGCCGGGACTGATCCGGCACGGAGACCGAGTGATGCTCACAGTCCGCAGGCGCTGCCGCGTCGTCGGCGGCCTGCACGTCGGCCACCGCCTGGAAAGCCTCATCGCCTCCGGCAAACTGCTGAGCCGCCAAGCAAGCATTGGCCACGCCCAAGCCGATACCGAACAGCCACACCACCAGGACCCGAAGGGCCCAGCGGCGGAGTTGTTGAGGGCGGCGGAACATGAAGGGTCGGATCCAGAAAGTCTACAAAGTATGCATGTTGCAACGGGACGCCGGTTTGAGGATCGTCAAGGCTCAGACCGGGCTGTCCCGTGCATCCGCGATCGTTCGTTCGTCGATTCCGACATCACCAGCGCTGGGTGGGACTGCGATCAGTCAGAGCCAAGGGACGCAGCGTCGACGGTCACCTCAGAAACCGTCTCCTGGATGTAGTCCGACGCGGCGCTATGGCCGATGGCACGCTGGTATCGCTCGAAGGCGCCAAGTTCTCTCCTCGTGATCCTCACGACGCGCTCAACGGCTTGCTCGCCAAGTTCCTGGGCTCTCACTGCTGCGGCACGCGTGCTCTCGCCACGGTATACGAGGTAGCGCGCATAGGGGCCGAGCACGAGTTGCCTTTCGATCCGGACATCGGACACTGATTCGGCCGGATGGCACTGACTTGCCTGCCCCGACACCACGCAGCGGTACGTCGCCAGAGGCGAGTCCTTGGCACTGCTCTGTACAGGGAAGAACCCGAAGCCAGCGATCGTCGCGGCAAGAATCGGGCTCATCAGAGCGCGTGCCGCTCGATTCACATGTGTGTTCATGAATGCTCCTTCCAGCGTTCGGTGACATGCGCAACAGCGCGCACGACGAACACTCTAGGAAGTCACGACCAACCGCAGACCGACGCCGCGATGACTGCCTCGTCATCACGCATTCGAGACTCGGTGCCGAAGCACCCACGGTTGCGGTCGCTTCGAGCGAAGAACAGATGGTTCCTCAAGGCAAACGCAGCACACCTACAAGGTGTCATGCACCGCTGCAGCGGCAACTGCCGCCTGACCTATCGCGATGTCGATCTGGCAGGGGACCCCCGCGACCTCGCCCGCAGCGTACACGTTGTCGGCGCTGGTCAGTCCGGTCGGGCCGATCGCGATAGCGCCATTTGCGCCAAGCCGGATAGCAAGTCCTTTCGCCAAAGACGTGCGAGGAAGCTCGTCGGCAGCTGAGAGCAGCAAGTCGAACTCGTAGGCGCGACCATCGTCGTAGGTTACGGAGACGGCCTTGTGTCGAGTCATAGCAACGCGGCGTGCAACGCCGGTTAGACGATCCAGACAGGCTGGCGGTGGATGGCGATTCGACTCTGAATCAGTGCTGTCCAACGCGATGATCCTTGACTTCGGGCACACCGCGCGCAGACTGGCGGAGCAACTCACTCCGGAGGGCGAAGCCAGCACGCCGACGCGCTTCCCGGCGAGTTCTTCGACTCCCAGCCAAGACTGGGTCCGAAGCAGGCCTGCCGACGCCACAGCGTCGATTCCGGACAAGTCGATCGCAGGATCCGCGGCCCCGGTGCACAAGATAACGCTGCGCGCCAGCATCGTTCCATGTTTCAGGCGGACTAAGAACTTGTGGTCCGGGCAACGTCGTACTTCTTCGACGGAATCGTAAGTGACGTGACCGTCTGCCGCGCGCAGATGTTGTCGCATCCTCTCAAGCAGATGCCCGCCGACTACCCCCTCTGGGTAACCGGCGACGTTGAAGGCACGCGCAATGCGCTGCGCTCGGCTCGCTCCAGAGTCCACCAAGCGCACTCCGCGCCCCATCCGTCGCAGATGGATTGCTGCAGTGAGCCCAGCGGGGCCTCCGCCGATCACGACGCAATCATAGGTGTCCCCGCCGATGACTGATGCGTTAAGTATGTCGGTGGCCTCAATCACGATCAGTCGCAGCCGGCGGCGCCCCAAGCCCAGCGCAATGGACCCCTCGCGCAGCTTGCCGACGCGATCCAGTCACGTAGGTGACCGCCAGATGACGGCGTGGTCATCCGGCGTCGGAACCCTGCAGGCGTGAACTCCGACGGTTTGGTTCGCGACAGACTCGCCCAGTGACGACATCGACAGTCAGAACAGAACCCGCATTCCGGCGCGCCACTGCGTCGCGGCGACTTCCCCGCCAGACTGTGCCCGTGGATAGAAGGTGCGCGACAGGCCCAGGTACGGCGCGATGCGCCGGTTGAACTCGTAACGCGCCTGCACGCCCAGATCGGCCTGGTCGGCGCCACGGCGAACCGTCGCGTCGATGTCGGAGGCCGACCACTCGACGCCAAGCGAAGGCGTGACGATGAAGCGGTTGGTGAGCAGGAACTCGTTCTCGAACCGCGTGCGGGCGAAGACCTTGCCGTCGTCGCGCACGAACAGTTTCAGGTCGACATCGAAGGCATAGGGTGCGAGTCCGCGCACGCCCAGCGTCAGGTAGTCGCGCCCGGCGGGACGCTCGTCGCGGCGCAGCCCGACCTGCGCGTCCCAGAACGGCGCGATGTAGCGACCGTACAGCAGTTGCAACTCCGCCGCTTCGGTCCGCCCGCCACGGCGTTCGGCATCGAGCGAGTACCAGAGCCGATTGAAGTCGCCGCCAACCCAGCCGTCGATGGCCAGCGACTGCACGGAGCCCGCTTGCCCACGCACCTTGCCTGCGCCGGCTTCGACCAGGGTGTAAGAGTAGATCGACTCGTCCTCCATCGCCTGCGCACCCAGCGCCACCGTACTCAGCAGCAGCGCGCCGCCTGCGCGGCGCAGCGCCGCACGCTTGTTCTTCGACATCGACATGATCCTCAGGCAACCTTGACCAGGCGCATCATCCCGGTGGCGGCGTGATAGAAGAGGTGACAGTGGAAGGCCCACGTGCCTTCGTCCTCGAAGGTGGCATCGAGCTCCACGGTCTGCGCCGGCGGCACGATGATGGTGTGCTTGCGCGGGGCGAACACGCCGTTGCCGTTGACCAGTTCCATGAACACGCCGTGCAGGTGCATCGGGTGCTCCATCATGGTCTCGTTGACGAACTTGATCCGAACGCGCTGGCCCAGCCCCATCTCGAGCGGCTCGGCCTGCGACAGCTTCTTGTCGTTGATGCCCCAGAAGTAACGCGCCATGTCGCCGGTCAGCCGTACCAGCACTTCCTTCTCGGGCGCGCGGTCATCGGCATTGCGCGTGAGGGCACGCAGGTGTGCGTACTTCAGCCGCCTCAGGCCATCGACGTCAGGTTCCGGCTTCGGAGTTGCGGCGCCCATGCCGGGCATGTCGACCATACCACCCATGCCCGCCATGCCGGCATGCGGGTCGGCCGGCCTGTCCGCCATGCCGGGCATGCTGCCCTTTGAATCAGCGGGCTTGGCCGGCGCCGGCATCGCCATGCCGGCATGTCCGGCGGCGGCTGCGGGCTTGCCCATGTCCATGCCCGGCATGTCAGCCATGCCGCTGCCCATGTCCATGCCGGCCATGCCCATGTCGGCCATCGTGCGCACGGGCTTGGGGCCCAGGTCGGGCACCGGCGCGCTCATGCCGAGTTCGGGGGCGAGCGTGCCGCGCGCATAGCCGATGCGCGCAATCGTCGGCACGAAGATGGTGTACGCCTTGGCTTCCTTGGGCTGCACGATCACGTCGTAGGTTTCACCGTTGCCGATGCGGAACTCGTCCACCTCGACCGGATTGACGTTCTGACCGTCGGCCTGGACCACCGTCATCGGCAGGCCGGGGATGCGAACGTCGTACAGGTTCATCGGCGAGGCGTTGATGAACCGCAGCCGTACGCGCTCGCCCGGCTTGAACAGCCCGGTCCAGTTCTCGCCGGGTCGTTTACCCTGCAGGAGGAACGACCATTCGTCGCCGCCGTCGCTGTAGTCGGTGGGATCCATGCGCATCTTGGCCCACTCCATGCGCTCGGCCCACAGTGCTTCGCGAGCCTTGGCATCGGGTGCGCTGCGCAACTGGGCGAAGAACTGTGGCGCTGTCACGCGCCGGTAGTTGTAGTAGCCATCCACTTTCTTGAGGTTGGCCAGCACCTGAGCGGGCGGGGTGTCGATCCAGTCGGAGATGACGACCACGTAGTCGCGGTCGTACTGGAAGGGGTCGGGCTTGGCCGGCTCGATGATCAGCGGCGCGAAGTAGCCCGCCGCCTCCTGAAGCGCGGCATGGCTGTGGTACCAGTAGGTGCCGGACTGCCTGAGCTTGAAGCGGTAGGTGAAGGTCTCGCCCGGGCGGATGCCGGGGTAGGTGACGCCGGGCACACCGTCCTGGTCGTTGGGCACGAGCAGGCCGTGCCAGTGGATGCCGGTGATCTCGCGCAGCTTGTTGGTGACGCGGATCACCACCTCGTCGCCCTCCCGGAAGCGCAGCACCGGGCCTGGCATCGTGCCGTTGATGGTGATGCCCTGCGCGGGCTTGCCGGTAACGTTAAGTGGGGTCTCGGCCACGGTCAGGTCGTAGGCGCGCGACACCGGCGTGTCGCGCAGGTCGACCGCCCTCACCTGCGCCCAGGCGCGCGGCAGTGCTGCCAGCGCGCCCAAACCGGCCAGGGTCTGCAGAGTTCGGCGCTTGGACGGATCCATCGGGGACAGCCTCATTGCCCGGGGTTACTTCACGGCTTCGATCGCCGTGACGACGATCGCGCCATCGGCCTTCTCGGCGGTGAACGTTACCTTGTCGCCGGCCTTGACCTTGTCCAGCAGCGCCGCATCCTTGACCTGGAAGACCATGGTCATGCCGGGCATGTCCAGGTTCTTGATGTCGCCGTGCTTCAGGGTGATCTTCTTGGCCTCCTTGTCGATCTTGCGCACTTCGCCTTCGGTCATCGAAGCGGGCATGCCGTCCATCTTCATGCCGGGCATGTTCATGCCGCCCATCTTGCTGTGATCCATCGCCTGGGCGTGCGCGCTGATCGCAAACGGCGCCGCGGCCGCAAAGGCCAGGGAGAGGAGGAGGGGCTTGAAGGTCTTCATATCGAATGCTCCTTGAGGGGGTGAATCGGATTCTGCCAAGAGGCACGTGGCGACAACAAGTGCCGAGCGCCTCGGACATGTCGTGACAAACGTCACTCAGTGCTTGTGGCCGCCGTGGCCGCCGTGGCCGCCGTGGCCGCCGTGGCCGTCATTCTTGGAAGCGCCAGCCTCCTGCGCAACATTGACGAGGCCTTTCATGCCGGCGTCGTAGTGGCCGGGCTGCAGGCAAGCGAAGTCCACCTTGCCGGCCTGGGTGAAGCGCCAGACGACCTCGCCGGTCTTGCCTGGCGCCACGCTGACCATGTTGTCGTCGGCATGCTCCATGCCCGGCATCTTCAGCATCATCGCGTAGTGCTCCTTCAGCTCCTCGGGCGTGCCGAGCACCAGTTCGTGCTTCACGGCGCCGGAGTTCTTCACGACGAAGCGCACCGTCTCCCCCTGCTTGACCGAGATCTCGCTGGGTGTGAAGCGCATGTTGTCGGTCATGTCGACGTTGACGGTGCGGGTGGCCTGCGCGGCCTTGCCGGGTTCGCCAACAGGATTGCTGCCGTGGCCGGGGCCGGCCATCGCTGCGGATGCGGCGAGCACGAGCGCCGACACGAAGCCGGCCTTGCCAAGTTTGTTCATGGGTGCTTCTCGATGGAGCTTTGTGGGTGGCCCGTTTCGCCGGGATTCAGTTCCGATGCCCGTCGTTGAGGAGCCCGTCCAGCCGCGCGACCTCGTTACCGACTGCCGGGACCTTGCGTCCGTCGGCCAGTTCGAGAACCTCGCCTTGCTTGAGGTAGGCCGCGCGGCCGTAGCGATCCTCCTTCGCCATCTTCCCGTCCTTGAAGACGTACAGCGTGGAACCGTCTTTCAGCGCCAGCGCCTGCTGCGTGGCCTGCGGCAGAGCATCGCGCGCAAAAGCCGGCGCGGTCGCCGTGGCGGCCGCCAGCGCGATGGTCAGGGTGAACAGAGTCGCCTTCATGATCGAACCTTTCGTGATGCAGCGAGGGAGTCGCTCCCTCAACGTCATGCCACTTGGCATGCCCTGCACTCTAGGGAACCGCATCCGACGCACGGCCGACAACCACATTACAGGTTCGTAAGCTTGTCTCTCGCAGACTCCGGCCACGGATCGGCGGCGCAGTTCTGCCAGCGGAGGCCTCGCGCCGCAGCTGTGGCCCAGTTCGCCAGCGGCGGCGCCACCGAACTGCCAGTTTCTTCAAGCCTGCAGGCGCACGGCGATGCAAGCTGGGAACGCCAACAGTATTCAGCCCCGAGCAACCAATGCCGTTCTCTCCTTCCGATGCGTGGCTTCAGGGCCTGGGCGCCGCCTTCGTTCAGCTGGCCGCCGGCGAGTTTGCTGCAGCCGTCCGTGGAACGCATACCTCGCCGGTTCGAGCGCTCGGCAAGTGGCTGATCGACGCGCTGCCAACACCGCTGATCGACGTCGCAATTGCATTGCTTCGGCGCGGCGACAAGCCCGCGATCGCCATCGCACTGACCTTGTTCAGTCTCGGAGTTCCGGCGATGGCCGCGACCGCGGGCACGGCCACGCTCATGGCGGCGTTGCTGTTGTCTGGGTTGCTCGGGCTGTATGCGCTGTGGCGCCGCACCGAGCTTTCGCGCACCACGGCCGCCACCCTGGGTTTGGTCGGGACAGCGGCAGGGATGCTGGGTGTCTTCTTCGGCGCGGAAGCTTCCTTCGCCATCGGCTTCGCCGCGGCGGGACTGGCGTTGGTGATTCGTCGTGTCCGACAACGCCGGCGCGCAGAGCCCGTACGTCTGCCACGGCCGCAAGCTCCCCTGGGTTCGCCCCCTGGCTCTGCCTCCCTGGAGATTCCAGGACTGTCCGAGTTGATCACCCCTGTCGACCGATTCTTCGTCACCGACGTGACGTTTCCTGCTCCGAGCGTCGTGTTGCGACAGTGGCGCCTCGTGGTGCGAGGCATGGTCGAGCACCCGCTCAGTCTCACCCTCGACGAGCTGCTGTCGCTTCCATCGCGAGAGATCGACGCGGTTCTGATGTGTGTGCACAACCCCGTTGGCGGCCCTTTCGTAGGGAATGCGCGCTGGCAAGGCGTACTGCTGCGCGACCTGCTCGTGCGCGCCGGAGCGGCCACGGAAGCGGACCATGTCCGGCTTCACTCGGTGGACGGGTTCTCTGCCGGCATCAGCTTGTCGTTGCTCGGGGACGGCTTCGAGCCCATGCTGGTCTACGCCATGAACGGCACACCACTCACACGCGCGCACGGTGCTCCAGTTCGAGTCCTTGTGCCTGGCATCCACGGCTATGACGCGAACATCAAGTGGCTGGCGTCCGTGGAGGTCATGCGGTTCAGCGAAGCCATCGACTACGCGGAGCGCAAGGGCTGGCCAAGACGGCCATCCCGCATGGCGCCGAACTCGAGGATCGACGTTCCAAACCACTCAGCGCTGCTGGCACCCGGCCGCCAGATCGTCGCCGGTGTGGCGTGGAGTCCTCCGCACGGCGTCGCGAAGGTCGAACTGCGCATCGACGGCGGCCCGTGGCAAGTCTGCGCGCTGGCCACGGCCCTCGGCCCGAGTGCTTGGGTTCAGTGGCAAGCGCCCTGGGATGCAACGCCCGGCCGCCACACCTTGGAGACCCGCACCTGGGGACGAGAAGGCGTTCAGGCCGAACTCGCTGCCGCACCCTACCCCGACGGGGCCCGCGGCTACCACCGCATTGCGGTTGACGTGCAATCGACGCGCACCCCGCAGAGGCGCCAGGTCTGCTGGTGGCTCGCATCGGATGCACGCGCGCGAGGGCTCCTGGCCTGGCGAGGAATCACTGCGTGGCGCAGGCACCGGCCCCACAGGGGGTAGCCGGTTTGGCGCCTCGTGTCTGGTGAGGCCCGCAACGACAAAGGGAGGGGCGCGTATGTCCGTTTCGGCTGTGCTCGGCGAACGCCGCATCGTTCAAGTTCCAGAGGGTCCGATCGAGTATCGGGTCACGGGCACGGGTCCGACCATCGTGTTCCTGCACGGCATCATCGCCAACGGCGACGTGTGGCGTGGTGTGGTCGAGGATCTGGCAAGGGATCACTGCTGCATCACACCCGACTGGCCGCTGGGAGCGCATGCCCTCAAGATGCGGGACGGCACCGACTTTTCGCTTCCGGGAGTTGCCCAGATGGTCGACCGCTTCCTTGCGGCTGCGAATCTCGACAGCGTCGTGCTCGTCGCCAATGACACGGGGGGTGCAGTGGCACAACATGTGGTTGCCGACCATGCCCAGCGGATTGCTGCGCTCGTATTGACTCCATGCGACGCCTTCGACAACTTCGTCCCGCTGCCGATTCGGCACCTGCGCCTGTTGGGGAGAACGTCATGGGGACTGTGGGTCTTGGCGCAAACCTTGCGCTGGCGTTGGGTACAACGACTGCCCATCGCCTTTGGTCTGCTGACTGAGAGGGCGATCCCGGACGACATCATGAGGTCCTACACCGCCCCGCTGCGCGACCGCCCAGGCACACGAAGCGATTTCGCGGCCTTGGTCCGCGCCATCGATCCGATGTACACGGTCGAGGTTGCCACGCGCCTTCCGGGGTTCCCCAAGCCGGTGCTGCTTGCGTGGGCGCGAGAGCGTCGCCGATTCTTCCCGCTCGAGCACGCCCACCGCCTGGCTGGCTTGTTCCCGGATGCGACCGTCGAAGTGATCGACGATTCAGGCCCGTTCGTGACCGAAGACCAGCCGGCCGCCGTCGCACGAGCGATCCGGCACTTCGTGACGACTCGCGTCGAGCCCCACGACATGCCCCGTCAACCCTTGTCGAAACAGACCGAGATCTGATCCCGCCGCCCGATCAGCGAAGACGGTGCGATCCCGAAGTTGTCGCGGAATGAACGCGACAGATGTGCCGAGTCGCTGAAGCCGACCGCGTGAGCAGCTTCGGTCCACGAAGCCCCCTGAAGGACGGATTCGACAGCCCGACGCAGTCTCGTCCACACCACATAGCGCCGCAACGGTACACCCGTCTCCTCGACGAACCGGTGGCTCAGCCAACTCGGCGAGACGTTCAGCTGGTTCGCCAGCGACTGCAGTCGCACGGGTCGATCTATGGCCGACTGCAGGACCTGCAGCGCACGAACAATCCGAGCATCGCGGCCGCGCCCGCTCGCATTGACGCTGCCCAAGCCGAGCCATGCTCTGCAGATGGCGTCCGCTTCGTCGATGGTCCCGCCTTCGGCTGCGAGCGTCGCCAATCCCGCGGCCGCCGGGTGCGGCGGTTGGAAAGGAACAATGCACTCATCTGTGTGTAGCCGACCCTCGACGCAGGCGTACTCGGCCCCCTCTGACTCCATGAAGAGCATCGCCACCTGAGCGTCCTTGGCATCGAAGGCATGCGGCTGGTCGGGCAGGACGCGAAATCCATTCCACGCTTCCCATTTTCCGTGGGGCTCGATACGCGAACGCAAGCTGCCGTCGAGTCCCCAGCAGATCTGGGCCGCATGATGGCGATGCGATCGGGTACTGGGGCCAGGCCCGATGTAGAGCAGGCGGTGGGGCCACAGGTAAAGCCGCACTCGAACGCACTCATCGGCGGCCTCAGCGGGAAGGCGGGTCAACGAGCCCATCATGTTGTTGCGAGACGCCGGCCGCGACAATCAAGTTCATAGAGCCTGCGAAACCTCGAGGATGGGCTTCAATCCCGTTCCGAATCTGCCGATGGCGGCGCGGTGCAAGCGCAGTTCGCCATAGGGCAGGTAGCGAATACCGAGTTCCGACACGCGCGAGAACGCCGGCCGTCGCAGTTGCTGTGCCACCTGGTCGCGCCGATCGTCGGGCGCGACCAGGAACATCGCGGTACCCGCCCCCAGTGCGCAACCCAGCGCCAGATCCAGCATGCGCACGATGCCGGAGTAGATCGAAGTCGAATGCTCGACCTCGAAGGCAGCGACGACTCGCGCGCCGCTGGTGTCCAGCCAGACCACGTCGATCAGGCGCACAGACTCCGCGGCGCCGTCGAGTCCTGCGGGAAGACCCTCGAGACAACCATCGCCGAGCCGGCCGTCCAGGTACTCGCGCGAGCGATCGTTCGCCGCGATCCACACCTGAAAGCCCAAACTCAGGCCGAGATCGCGCAGCCAGCCCTGAACCTCCGTATGCGTGGTGTCGCTCTCCCGCTCGAGCGTCCACTGCCGGTGTTGCGCGACCGTCTCTTCACGCACCCTCGCGAGGTCGCCTTGCCAAGCCTGCGCCGCCAAAGGATCGTTCTCGCGCGGCGGCGCCTCGTAGCGCCCGGAGCCGATGTCGAACAGCAGCCCGGCGACCGCGCCGAGGTCATTGGACAGGCGCGAGCGATGCTCGGCGTTCAGGCGCATGACCCCTTCTCGCATCGACAGATAGTGGTCCCAACGCCCCAGTTTGACGTTGCCTCCGGTCAGCGCGTTGTAGCCCCGCACGATCGCCGTGTTGAACGGAACGACAAGGGTCGGGTGGATGAAGTAAAGGAGGTTCGCCACGGCAGGCCCCAACCCCTTGATCTGCCGAGCGTCGAGCCGACGGATCGCATCGATCACCGCTTCGGCCGTGTCGCAGCAGTCGCACGCGTGCAGCAGCCGCCCGAAGGCGCGCTGGTTGTCCTCGTTCTCGTAGATGTCCGGGATGCGCAGCTTGGGCTTCCACAGAAATGCGTGGTCCGCACCCTTGAAGATCTGCCGCTGCTCGGCGATCGACGACACGACGGTCTCCAGCGTCGAGCCCCGATACACGTTGCCGAAGCTTCCACCCTCGATCTCGCGCACGATCTGCCCGATGCCGCGCCGGATCGAGCGGAAGTTCTTCAGGCGCTCTTCCCACAGGAACCAGGTGCGGTACGTTGCATGGGGATCGGCCCGCCAACGGTCGATCAGGGCGTCCCGCTGCGCGGCAGGGGACATCGGCAAGACGGCTTGTTCCATGGCCGGCAAGCTTAGCGCCATCGCGCGTGGCGCCAGCGCGGCCGCGTGCGGCGCGAACGGGGCACGTCGAATGCCTGCAGCGTCTGCCGGTCGATCCTGACGACATCGTCATCAATCGGTCAGGTTCCGGTCAATCGAAGCCGCGTACCGTGTTGTCCTTCCCTGCAGCAAGCCAGGGGAAACGTCGCTGCCAATCCCGGAAAGCGCGCACTTTGAAGAAGGAGCATTGACATGAGGACCATCGCAGTCTTGCTGGCACTCGCCGGCCTGGCCATCGGTTCGGCGTCGGCGGCAACAGCTGGAACGGAAGGCGCGGGCCCTGGCGTCCCGTTGGTCGTCGCCAAGCGCCTTGGCACAACCACGCCAGCGACCGTTCCTGCCGAGGTGCGGCTGTCGGGCGTTCCGATGCGTCAAGCGACGGTCGGCTTGGGCACGCAGCGACTGGCTGCGGTGATGCCGGTGGCGTCGGTGGTGAATGTGTCGGGCGTGCCCTTGGCGCGTGCCAAGCGACTTTGACGGCTGGGCGGCCCGTCCGGGTCACGCACCGTCAGGCGGGTGACCTCGCGCCGGCCAGCGTCTCGATGATCGGGCAGGCCTGCATGGGGCCGGCCTGCCTGCAGCGATGCAGCAACTCGGACAGCGCCCCGCGCATTCGATGCAGGTCCGCCAGCTTGTCCTCGATCTGGCCCAGACGTGCCTGGGTGACCGACTGGATGGCCCGGCGATTGCGGCCGTCCTCCAGGTCCAGCAGGCTGCGCACCTCGTCCAGCGAAAAGCCCAGCGCTTGCGCACGCTTGATGAACGCGATGCGGTCAATCGCCGCAACGGGGTAGACCCGAAAGCCGCCGTTTGCCGCCGGCACACGCAGCAGTCCGCGCGACTGGTAGTAACGCACCGTCTCAACGCCCACTCCGGCTGCCTTCGCAAGGCGACCGATGGTCAAGGGAGAGGCTGTCTCCAAGGGCGCGGGGCGCGCGACCATTCTTTTTTTCACGGCGGCATGGTACGTCCGGATTCCGTAGTTGACCCCAGAGCCGGTTTGACGACGATCAACGTTTCCGATGCAATGTCCGGCGAGACTTCCGCCGCGGATTCTGCAAATCTGCGCACGTACCGACTTGAACATGACTCTGACCGCCAGCCGCCACCACAGGCGCAGCATCGCCCTCACGATGTTGCTCGTGTGGGTCTTCGCGCTGCTGTCGGGAGTGGCGAATGCCTGTCTGACGGAACCGCGCGGCGAACTGGCGCATGCCGACATCCAGGTTTCGCAGGCAGACCATCCGGCGCTAGCCGCTGTACAACAATCCCACGCGGCGGATCAAGCGAAGCACGGCGAGCACCCCGACAAGGCGCCGTGCCAGAAGTCCTGCGACGCGTCGTCGCAGACGCTGCTGAAGCAACTTCCCAAGTTCGACTCGCCTGATCAGATGGTCCTGGTTCCTGCGCCTCACAGGCAGGCCAGCGACCTGCACATGGCGCCGGCCGCCCTGGTCCGCGCCGCTCTTGCAGCGGTTCCACCGCCCTCACCCCCTCCGCGGGTGCAGTTCTCCCGGCTCGCGCTGTAGAGCGCGACCCCAGGGGCGCAGCGACGGACGCTCCAGTGCGTCCCTTGCTGGCGGCCCGCCGCGCAGCTCCGACCTGTTGACTCCGTAGCCAACTACGGACCGCACAGTCGGACCGCAAGTCGCGGCATCACTCCCTTGTCCGGCCACCGGGCCGACCAACCGCCGACCGATCGTTCTCTCGCTTCCAGGAGGCCTCCATGTTCCGTTTCCGCACCCTCGCCGTTGCCGCAACTCTCGCCGCTGTGTCCGCGGCTTCGTTCGCGCAGGACGACCAGCATAAGGCCCATCACCCCGCCGGGGCAGCTTCCGCGGCGATGCCCGCACCGGCCACCGGCAAGCCCGCCGGCATGCCCGACATGGCCATGATCGACAAGCACATGAAGGCCATGCAGTCGATGCACGAGCAGATGGCCGGCGCAAAGACGCCGGCGGAGCGCGAGGCGATGATGGCCGAGCACATGAAGCTCATGCAGGAGGGCATGTCGATGATGGGTGGCATGGCGCCTGGTAAGGCGCCAGCCAGCGCTGCCGCGCGCCAGCAGATGATGGAGAAGCGCATGGACATGATGCAGTCGATGATGCAGATGATGATGGACCGCATGCCCATGTCGCCTGCCGCGCCGGCCAAGTGACTTTCGTACGCGCCTGAAAGCCCCGGTCGAACTCTTCGAATCGCTGGGCTGAACCGAGAGCCGCACAGGAGCCCTTCCATGAATCATGACCACGACGAGCCGATCCGCCGCGCGCGCGGATTCTGGCGCAGCCGATATGCCATCGGACTGCTGGTGTTTGCCGCGATCGCCCTGTTCTTCCTGCTGACCGAACACCGCGCACACACGCTGGGCGCCCTGCCCTACCTGCTGCTGGCTGCGTCCCCGTTCCTGCACATCTTCATGCACCGCGGCCACGGCCATGGCCACGGGGATGCGCACGATGGCAAGGGGCCCTCCAACGACCGCCCCGCGGGTCCGGAAGCGTCCGAAGGGCGTTCGCGAAAGACGCACCACCACCACTGAGGGGATTTGCAGATGAGTCACGACCAGCCTGGCTACGGACTGTGGATGCTGGTCATCCTCAATTCGGCCATCTTCCTGATGTTCGCCTTCAGCTTCTTCAAGCCGCAGACCAGCCGAGACTGGCGCACCTTCGGGGCCTTCGCGGCCTTCGTGGTCGCGCTGTTCGTCGAGATGTACGGCTTCCCGCTGACGATCTACCTGATGTCGGGCTGGCTGCAGACGAAGTACCCCACCCTGGATCTGATGTCGCACAACAGCGGGCACCTCTGGTCGACGCTGCTCGGCGAGAAGGGCGATCCGCACTTCGGGGTGCTGCACATCGCCAGCTATGTCTTCCTCGGGCTGGGCTTCTACCTGCTGTCCGCGGCCTGGAACGTGCTGTACCACGCCCAGCGCGCCAACCGCCTGGCGACGACCGGGCCCTATGCGCGCGTCCGCCATCCGCAGTACGTCGCCTTCGTGATGATCCTGCTGGGTTTCTTGCTGCAGTGGCCCACGCTGCTGACGTTGGTGATGTTCCCGATCCTGGTGGCCATGTACGGACGCCTTGCCGTCACGGAAGAGCGCGAGATGCGCGAGCGTTTCGGCACCGAGTTCGACGCCTACGCCGCGCGCACACCGCGCTTCGTTCCCGCTCTGAGCGGACGCACCTCTGCTGCCTGAGGCCGGAGATCGCACGTGAAAGACAACCGCAGTTGCACCGTGCACCACAACGTAGTACGGCCTTGAAGGAGACTGCCGTGCCGAACTCCACCATCCCTGCCGATTCGCCAGACGATTCGGACCGCCGGCTCTGGCTCGGCGCGGCAACCGCCGCCGGCGGCGCGGGACTGGTCGCCACCGCGGTGCCTTTCGTGGCCTCTTTCGCGCCGAGCGAGAAGGCGCGTGCACTGGGCGCGCCGGTCGACGTCGAGCTGGGCAGCCTGCGCCCCGGCGAACTGCGCACGGTCGAGTGGCGCGGCAAGCCGGTGTTCGTGCTGCGCCGCACGCCCGAGATGATCGACGCGCTGGCGCGGCACGACACCCTGCTCGCCGACCCGCAGTCACGCCGGTCGGAGCAGCCCGACACCGCCCGCAACGCGTTGCGCTCGAGCCGGCCCGACCTGGCCGTGATCGAGGCGGTGTGCACCCACCTGGGCTGCGTCCCCACCTTCCGGCCCACGCCCGGCAGCCCGGACATCGGCGCGCAGTGGCCGGGCGGCTTCTACTGCCCCTGCCACGGGTCCAAGTTCGACCTCGCCGGCCGCGTGTTCAAGAACGTGCCGGCACCGACCAACCTGACCGTGCCGCCGCACCGTTTCCTCTCCGAGACCGTGCTGCTGATCGGCGCGGCTCCAACAGCCTGAGGGACACGTCATGTCCAAGAAGCACAAGAAGCACGAGAAGCTCGCCAAGATCACTACCGGCGCGGATGCGGCCGGCGGAGCAACCGCACCAGCGTCCGACACCGCAGCGTCCACGGACCGATCCCTGTCGAGGGAGGAGTACGAGGCCCAACTTCACGTGCTGCAGGTCGAACTGGTGAAGCTGCAGCGCCACTTCATCCGCTGCCAGGACCGGATCCTGGTCGTGCTCGAAGGTCGCGACGCCGCCGGCAAGGACGGCAGCATCAAGCGCATCGTCGAGTACCTCAGCCCGCGCGAGACCCGCGTCGTGGCACTGGGCAAGCCTTCGGACCGCGAGCGCAGCGGCTGGTACTTCCAGCGCTACGTGCCGCACCTGCCGGTGGCCGAGGAACTCGTGCTGTTCAACCGCAGTTGGTACAACCGGGCCGGCGTTGAGCACGTCATGGGCTTCTGCACCAGGGAGCAGCATGCGGAGTTCATGCAGTCCGTGCCGAAGTTCGAGGAGATGCTGGTCGGATCGGGCATCAAGCTGCTGAAGTACTACCTCGACGTCAGCAAGGCGGAACAGGTCAAGCGCCTCGAGGAACGCCGCCGCGACCCGCTCAAGCAGTGGAAGTCGAGCCCGATCGACGCAGTGGCCGTCAAGCATTGGAAGGCGTACTCCGCGGCACGCGACGCCATGCTGATGCGAACGCACACGGCGACAGCGCCGTGGCGCATCGTGCGCGCGGACAACAAGCGCCTGGCCCGTCTCAACCTGATGCGCGACATGCTCTCCCGGCTCCACTACGCCGGCCGGAAGGACAAGCTCGTGCGTCCCGACCCCGACATCGTGTTCGAGTTCTCTCCCGATTGCCTCGAGGCTGGACGCCTGGCCCGCTGATATCCCATCCAAAGGATCCTTCATGAAGACAAGCACCGTAGAAGTCGGCGAACTGGTCTCGAGCCTGAGCGCCGCCGGCGTGCAGCGCCAGATCGCAGCGCTGCCCGGCGTTCATCACGTCGACGTCAACTACGTCGCCGGCAGCGCCACCGTGCACTACGACGAGACGAAGACATCGCTGGAGGACATCCGACGGCGCATCGTCGAGTGCGGCTACCACTGCCGCGGCGAGATGCTGCCCGCCCACGTCTGCCCGCCCGAGGGACATGCCGAGCACGCGGGACACGAAGGCCATGGCGCCCACGCCGGGCACGCCGGGCACGTTGCCGCCACGACGCCTGCCGTGAGCGGCGCCGCACCGAAGACACCACCGGCCGCGCCGCACGCGGGTCACGCGGCGCATGCCGGCCACGGCGGCGAAGCCGCGCATCAGATGAGCGACATGATGCACGACATGGGCCACGCGCCCGGCATGTCGATGCAGGACATGGCCAACGACATGCGCAACCGCTTCGTGGTCGCGCTGCTGTTCTCGATTCCGGTGTTCCTCTACTCGCCGATGGGCAAGATGTTCGGCGACTTCGCGACGCCGTTCGGGATGGATCGCAACCTCTTCCTGTTCATCGTCGCCACCGGCGCCATCGCCTATCCCGGCTGGCCGTTCTTCGTCGCCGGCTGGCGCGCCGCGCGCAACAAGGTGGCCAACATGGCCACGCTGGTCGTGCTGTCGGTCGGCACCGGCTACGTGTTCAGCCTCGGTGCCACGTTCTTCTACGAAGGCGAGGTGTTCTACGAGGCCGCGTCGGTGCTGCTGGTGTTCATCCTGCTCGGCCACTGGCTGGAGATGCGCGCCCGCGCCGGCGCCTCCGATGCGATCCGCGCGCTGATGGACCTGGCGCCGCCGATGGCCACCGTGCTGCGCAACGGTGTCGAAACCAAGGTGCCGACCTCCGAGGTGCTGGTCGGCGAGACGGTGGTCATCAAGCCGGGCGACAAGATCCCGGTGGACGGCAAGATCATCGACGGCGCATCGCAGGTCGACGAGTCGATGCTCACCGGTGAGTCGATGCCGGTGAAGAAGGTCGTCGGCAATGCGGTGATCGGCGCGACCATCAACAAGAGCGGCAGCTTCCGCTACCAGGCCACCAAGGTCGGTGCCGACACGGCGCTCGCGCAGATCGTCAAGCTGGTGCAGGAAGCGCAGAACTCGAAGGCGCCGGGCCAATTGCTCGCCGACCAGGCCTCGCAGTGGCTGGTGCTCATAGCCATCGTCGTCGGACTCGCGACCTTCGCGGTGTGGTTCTGGGTCCTCGGCCAGCCGCTGCTGTTCGCCCTCACGCTCACCATTACCGTCTTCGTGATCGCCTGCCCCGACGCGCTCGGGCTGGCCACACCGATGGCGATCATGGTCGGTACGGGCCTCGGTGCGATGAACGGCATTCTCTTCAAGAACGCCGCGGCGCTGGAGAACGCGACCAAGCTGACGGTGGTTGTCTTCGACAAGACCGGCACACTGACACTGGGCCAGCCGGACGTGGTCGAGATGGTGCCGGCGCCGGGTGTGACGGAAGCGCAGTTGCTGTCCACCGCGGCCGCAGTGGAGAAGTTCTCCGAGCACCCGCTGGCGCTGGCGGTGCTCAAGCGCGCCGGCACGCAGACGTCGGAGGGGCAGGAGACCGCCACCGCCTTCACCAACATCGACGGCCAGGGCGCGCGCGCCAGGATCGGGGACGAGGTCGTTCTGCTTGGCAACCGCAAGTTGATGGAGGCGGAGCGGATCGGCCTCGCGGAACTGGCAGCCGAGGCAGTACGCCTGCAGGGCGGCGGCCGCACGGTCGTTCACGTGGCACGCGGCGGCCGCCTCATCGGCCTGATCGCGATCGCCGATGCGGTGCGCCCGACCTCCAGGGCCACGATCGCCAAGCTGCAGGAGCGCGGCGTCAAGGTCGCCATGATCACCGGTGACAACCAGGCCACTGCCGAGCGCATCGGCAAGGAACTCGGCATCGACATCGTGCTTGCCGACGTGCTGCCGGGTCAGAAGGCGTCAAAGATCAAGGAACTGCAGAACCAGGGTCACAAGGTCGCCATGGTCGGCGACGGCATCAACGATGCGCCGGCCCTGACGCAGGCCGATGTCGGCTTCGCCATCGGCGCGGGCACCGACGTGGCGATGGAAAGCGCCCAGGTCGTGCTGATGAAGAGCGACCCCTACGACGTCGTCGGCGCGATCGAGCTGTCGCGCGCGACGCTGCGCAAGATGCACCAGAACCTGTGGTGGGCGGTGGGCTACAACGTGATCGCCTTTCCGCTTGCAGCCGGCGTCTTCTATCCGTTCACGCTGTCGCCCGAGGTCGCGGCACTGTCGATGTCGGGCAGTTCGGCCATCGTGGCGATCAACGCGCTGATGCTCAAGCGCACCAAGCTCGCCGGCATCCGCAGTCCTCACCCTGCGCCGGCCGCGTCGTCGACGGTGGCGCAAGGCGCGTCGGCCTGAACCTGACGCGGTGTTGCAGCGATGACAAACCCTGGCCGCCTCGAACGCCAGCGATTGCCGGCAGCGCCGCGGCTGGGGGCGTGGCAACTGGCTTGGCTGGCGGCTGCGGTCTTCGTCGTCTCCGCGGGCTATGGCGCGCTCATGCCCTTGCTGCCGGCTTGGCTCGCGCCGCTGATGACGGACGATGGCCAGGCCGAAGTCGCGCGCCATGTCGGACTGCTCAGTGGTCTGTACGCCGCCGGGGTGCTGGTCGGCGCGCCGCTGTGGGGGCTGGTCTCCGACCGCTGGGGTCGGGGCCGCATCCTGATGATCGGACTGGTCGGCTACGTCGCCAGCCTGCTTCCCTTGCTGCGGGCCGACTGGGTCGGGATCGCGGGCATCTATGCCTTGCGCGGCGCCACCGGCTTCTTCGTGGCGGCCGTCGTGCCGGTCGTGCCCGCGCTCGTCGCCGAGCACACGCCGCAGAGCCAGCGAGCGCGCCGGTTCGCGTGGCTCGGCGCGATGTCGCTGCTGGGCTTCCTGTTCGGGCCGGGACTCAATGCCGCCGCCGCGCAGATGGCCGGCGCACTCGCCGGCGTCGGGGACGGTACTCTCGACCCGACCGATCTCGTGATCGTGATGTCGGCAGCACTGGGCGCGCTGATGATGCTGGGACTCGCCGCCACCCTGCCGCGCGTCCCGCCAGCCGCCCTCGAGGACGATTCGCAGCCTGCGTCTGCCGATCGAAGGCGCGCAATGGCGCTGTGGGGGCTGAACGGCGTGGTCATGTTCGTGCTGTCCGGCTTCGAGCTCGGCATCGTGCTGCAAGGCCAGCAGCACCCGACGCTGTCGTCGCGCGAGATTTCGCTGATGTTCGCCGAGTGCAGCCTCGTGATGCTCGGCGTCAACGCGCTGCTGTTCTTCACCGGTCTGCTCGAGCGCGCCGCCGGCCGCGGCGTGATGGCGGCCGGGCTGGTGCTGGCGATCGCGGGCCTGGCGATGCTGGCGCAGCACCGCAGCGACGCCTGGATGTACATCGGCGTCAGTTTCACCGCCGCCGGCACCGGGCTCGTGCTGCCGACGATTTCCTACCTCGCCGCGGGAGCCTCCCGGCGACGGCTCGGCGCCACGATGGGCGGGCTGGCCGCGGCAGCAGGAGTCGGCCAGACGCTGGGCTCGGCGGCCACCGGCTGGCTCTTCGGCGCGGTGGCCCAACTCAGCTTCGCGTGGCTCGCGCTGCCGCTGCTGGCCACGCTGGGCAGCCTGATCGTGCGACCCGCGTGGTGGGCGATCGAAGGCCAGCCGTCGCGGTCGCCACGCGCTTCTTCCGAGCCGCTTCCCAAATGACAACCCCAGGAGCCCTGACCATGCGCCACTTCCTCGTCGCCCTTCTTGCCGCGCTGACGCTCGCGCTCTCCGGCTGCGGCTACAACACCTTCCAGTCGACCGACGAACAGATCAAGGCCAGCTGGTCCGAGGTGCTGAACCAGTACCAGCGCCGCGCCGACCTGATCCCGAACGTCGTGGCCACCGTCAAGGGCGAGGCCAACTTCGAGCAGGAAACGCTCACCAAGGTGGTGGAGGCGCGCGCCAAGGCCACCTCGATCCAGGCCACGCCGGAACTGGTCAACAACCCCGAGGCGTTCAACAAGTTCCAGGCCGCGCAGGGTGAGCTGTCGAGCGCGCTGTCGCGCCTGCTGGCCGTCAGCGAGAACTACCCCAGCCTGAAGGCCAACCAGGGCTTCCAGGACCTGCGCGTTCAACTCGAAGGCACCGAGAACCGGATTGCCGTGGCGCGTGGCCGCTATGTGAAGGCCGTGCAGGACTACAACGTCGCGGTTCGCACCTTCCCCAGCAACCTGACGGCAATGGTGTTCGGCTATGGGGTCAAGGCCAACTTCAGCGTCGCCGACGAAGCGGCGCTCACGGTGCCGCC
>JACRBA010000161.1 GCA_016213265.1 Burkholderiales bacterium
CATGAATCCACCCGCTTCACCACTTTTCCAAGGAACCGACATGTCCATGTTCTCCGCCGTCGAAATGGCACCGCGCGACCCCATCCTGGGTCTGAACGAGCAGTTCAACGCCGATCCCCACCCCGCCAAGGTCAACCTCGGCGTGGGGGTGTACACCGACGAGAACGGCAAGCTGCCGCTGCTGGCGTGCGTGAAGGCCGCCGAGGCGCAGCTGGTGGAAGCCGCGCGCGCCCGCGGCTACCTGCCCATCGACGGCATCGCCGCGTATGACAAGGCCGTGCAAGGCCTCGTGTTCGGTGACGACAGCCCCCTGCTGGCGGCGGGCCGCGTGGCCACCGTGCAGGCGCTCGGCGGCACCGGCGGCCTGAAGGTGGGCGCCGATTTCCTGAAGAAGGTGAACCCCACGGCCAAGGTGCTGATCAGCGACCCGAGCTGGGAAAACCACCGCGCGCTGTTCACCAACGCGGGCTTCACGGTCGATACCTACCCGTACTACGACGCCGCGCGCCAGGGCGTGAACGCCGAGGCCATGCTGGCGGCGCTGAACGCGGCGCCGGCCGGCACCGTCGTGGTGCTGCACGCCTGCTGCCACAACCCCACCGGCTACGACCTCAGCACGGCCCAGTGGGACGCCGTGATCGAGGCCGTGAAGGCCCGCGGCCTGGTCGCCTTCCTCGACATGGCCTACCAGGGCTTCGGCGACGGCATCGCCGAAGATGGCGCCGTGGTGCGCCGCTTCGCCGACGCGGGCATGGATTTCTTCGTGTCGACGTCCTTCTCCAAGAGCTTCTCGCTGTACGGCGAGCGCGTGGGCGCCCTGTCGGTGGTGTGTGAGAGCAAGGAGGAAGCCTCCCGCGTGCTGTCGCAGCTGAAGATCGTGATCCGCACGAACTACTCCAACCCGCCCACCCACGGCGCGCAGGTCGTGGCCACCGTGCTGACCACGCCCGCCCTGCGCCAGCAGTGGGAGCAGGAGCTGGCCGGCATGCGCAACCGCATCAAGGCGATGCGCGCCGCGCTGGTCGACAAGCTGAAGGCCGCCGGCGTGAGCAAGGACCTGTCCTTCATCACCACGCAGCGGGGCATGTTCAGCTACTCGGGCCTTTCCAAGCCCCAGATGGAGCGTCTGCGCAGCGAGTTCGGCGTGTACGGCGTGGATTCGGGCCGCATCTGCGTGGCCGCGCTGAACGACAAGAACATCGGCTACGTGGCCGAGAGTATCGCCAAGGTGCTGTGAGCGGCGTCAGGCCGGCATAAGCACCGCATCGCCGCCGCTTTTCCGGGCCCGCGCCCCCCACGGCGCGGCGTCCAATCGGGCAGAACGTGTGTCTGCGTAGGCCACACGTCAATGTTGCAGTGCACAATAGCGGCACCGCTTGTTACTTGACGGGCGTCAGCGTCGGTGTGCCACCCGCCCACCGGCGCCCCACCCTCTGCCGGAGCCGACCCATGCTGTATCAGCTGTACGAAACGCAACGTGCCCTGATGGCCCCCTTCGCCGAGTTCGCCAGCGCGTCGGCCAAGCTGTACAGCCACCCCTTGTCGCCCTTCGCGCACACGCCCATGGCGCACCGCCTGGCGGCCGGGCTCGACCTGGCGCACCGGCTGGCCAAGGACTACGAAAAACCGGCGTTCGAGATCACCAGCGTGCGCGTCGACGACGTGGACGTCGCGGTGCAGGAGCAGGTCGCGGTGGAGAAGCCGTTTTGCCGCCTGATCCGGTTCAAGCGCTTCACCGACGACGCGCGCGCCCTCACCGACATGAAGGCCCAGCCCACGGTGCTGGTGGTGGCGCCCCTGTCGGGCCACCATTCCACGCTGTTGCGCGACACCGTCAGGAGCCTGCTGCAGGACCACAAGGTGTTCATCACCGACTGGACCGACGCCCGCATGGTGCCGCTGGAGGCGGGCCCCTTCCACCTCGACGACTACGTGGAGTACGTGCAGGAGTTCATCCGGCACATCGGCCCCGAGGTGAACGTCATCTCGGTGTGCCAGCCCACCGTGCCGGTGCTGGCCGCCGTCTCCCTCATGGCCAGCCGCGGTGAGTTCACCCCGCGCACCCTCACGATGATGGGCGGGCCCATCGACGCCCGGAAGTCGCCCACGGCGGTGAACAACCTGGCGATGAACAAGAGCCACAGCTGGTTCGAGAACAATGTGATCTACCGCGTGCCGCCGCACTTCCCGGGCGCGGGCCGGCGGGTCTACCCGGGCTTCCTGCAGCACACGGGCTTCGTCGCGATGAACCCCGACCGGCACCTGAATTCGCACTACGACTACTTCCGCGACCTGATCCGCGGCGACGACGACTCGGTCGAGGCGCACCGCAAGTTCTACGACGAGTACAACGCCGTGCTGGACATGCCGGCCGAGTACTACCTGGACACCATCAAGACCGTGTTCCAGGACTTCGCGCTCGTCAACGGCACCTGGCAGGTGCGCGGCGAGCCGGTGCGCCCGCAGGACATCCGCACCAGTGCCCTGCTCACGGTGGAAGGCGAGCTCGACGACATCTCGGGTGCCGGCCAGACGCGTGCCGCGCACGGCCTGTGCACGGGCATCCCCAAGGACCGGCAGTTCCACTACGACGTGGAAGGCGCCGGCCACTACGGCATCTTCTCCGGTCGCCGCTGGCGCGAGAAGGTGTACCCGGAGCTGCGCGCCTTCATCGCGCGGTTCGACGGGCAGGCGGCCGACGCCCGCCAGCCGGCACCCGCCCGCCGCGCGCCGAGCCGCCGACGGGGCTGAGCAACCACGCCCCGCCCTGGCGGCGCGGTCGCGCTGGCCAGCGGCTCAACTCCGGCAGGGCACGGTCGATATACCGGCCATGCCCGACCACCGCGGCCCGTGGGGCCGCTCTCCCCGTCCCGTCCGGCGAGCGCTGGGCCTGCTGACCACCGTGTGGTTCGCCGGGCTGGCTGCCTGCGTGCTCGGGGCCTCGCTCTTCGGTCCGGCGCAGGCGGCCACGCCGGCGCTGCAGGTCGTCACCGAGGAACTGCCGCCCTACAACATGACGCGCGACGGGCGCCTGACGGGCATGAGCACCGAGGTCGTCCAGGCGGTGCTGAAGGACGCCGGCGTCGAGGCCACCATCCAGTCGCTGCCCTGGGCACGCGCCTACGAGATGGCGCTCAGCGGCGAGAACGTCCTCATCTACTCCATCACCCGCACCCCGCAGCGGGAAAAGCTGTTCAAGTGGGTCGGCGCCATCGCCCCCACCCAGTGGGCCCTGTATGCCCGTGCCGACCGCGGCATCGTGCTCCACTCGCTGGACGACGCGCGCAGGTACCAGGTCGCCACGGTCAATGAAGACGCGGGCGAGCAGTACCTGGTGGAAAAGGGCTTCGTGATCGGGCGGCAGCTGCAGTCGAGCAACCGCTATGAGTTCAACCACGAGAAGCTTCTGCTCGGGCGGGTGGACCTGTGGGTCTCCAATGAGCTGAACGCCGCCTGGCTCATCCGACAGGCGGGCCAACGGCCCGGCAACGCCATCGTCAAGGTGCTGGATCTGCCCGAGATCGGCAGCCACGGCGGCATGCACGTGGCGTTCAGCCTGCGCACGCCGGACGCCCTGGTCGAGCGGCTGCGTCGCAGCCTGGATCACATCCGCCGCAACGGCGTGTACGACGACATCCGTCGCCGCTGGCTCTGAGCGCGTGCACGGCCATGGAGCGCACCCCGCCGATGGACTCCGTGTGGCCCGAGGCCGCGCCGTCCACCCGGTCCATCCAGGGCTCCCTCGCCCGGCGCATGGTGCTGGCCACGCTGCTGTTCGGCCTGGTGTTCACGGTGGCAGCGGTCGGCGCGCGCATGTGGTCGGCCTGGCGCACCCACGTGGACGCCATGACGGCCGAGCTGGGCCTCATCGACCAGGTCTTCCAGCGCACACTGGCCAAGGCCGTGTGGGAGATGGACCGCGACTCCGTCCGTACCCAGCTCGACAGCGCGGCCAACGTGACGGCCGTGGGCGCCATCGAGCTGCGGGTCGACCAGCCGCCCATGCCGGCCCAGGTGCAACGCGCAGGCCGATCCCCCGCGCAGGGCAGCACGCTGGCCCCCACGCTGCGCCGGGAGCTGAACTACTCGCCCTACCCGGGCGCGGTCAACCGCCTGGGCGAGCTGGTGATCGTGGGCGACGAGCAGGTGCTGTGGCGCCGGCTGCGCGACGAGGCCGCGAGCATCGTGCTCACCCAGGCCATCCAGACCCTGCTGCTGGCCGGCCTGGTGATGTGGATGTTCAACCGCTCGGTCACCGTGCACGTGCGGGAAGTGGCCCGTCATCTGGGACGCCTGACCCCGGCCCGGCTCAGCCAGCCCCTGCGGCTCGGCCGGCGGCGCAACGCGGGCGATGAGCTGGACCTGCTCGAATCCGGCGTCAACGACCTGCAGGACAAGCTGTCGCGCTACCTCGACCGGCAGCAGCGCTACGAGCACGACCTGGCGGCCCACCGCGACCGCCTGGCCGAGCTGGTGGCCGAGCAGACGGCCGAGCTGGTGGCGGCCAACCAGCGCCTGGAAGACCTCTCGCGCAGCGACCCGCTCACAGGGCTGGCCAATCGGCGGCACTTCGACGAGATGAAGGAGGTCGAGTTCCGCCGCACCCAGCGCACGGGGCAGCCCCTGTCGGTGCTGATGTGCGACGTGGACCACTTCAAGCACTACAACGACGTCTACGGGCACGCGGCCGGCGACCAATGCCTGCTCGCCCTGGCGCGCGTGCTGCGCGACAACTTCGCACGCGCCGGTGAGCTGGTGGCGCGGCTGGGCGGCGAGGAGTTCGTCGTGCTGCTGCCCGGCGTGGACCTGCCGCGTGCGCGCCAGGCCGCCGAGCGCCTGCTGCGCCGCCTGCAGGAGCAGGCCCTGCCGCACGAGGGCGTGCCCACGGCCGACTGCGTCACCCTCAGCGTGGGCGTGGCGACCTTCGACCCTGAGACCATGGACCGCTTCGATCAACTGCTGTCGCGCGCCGACCAGGCGCTCTACCGCGCCAAGGACAACGGCCGCCACCAGGTGGCCGCCTGAGGAGAACGCATGCGACGCCTCGTCTGCCTGTCCCTGCTGGTCGCCCTGACCGGCGTTCACCTGCCGGTCGCCGCGGCCGGCGGCGCGGCGGCTCCGCCCGCGCAGACCATCCAGGCGGTGACCGAGGAGTCCTCCTACACCTACCTGGCCGGGGGCAAGGTGGGGGGCCCGGCCACCGAGATCGTGGAGGCTGCCCTGCGCCGCTCGGGGCTGACCAACTACCGCATCGGGCTGTATCCCTGGGCGCGTTCCTATGACATGGCGCTGAACGAGCCCAACACGCTGATCTACCTCATCGCCCGCACCCCCGCCCGGGAGGACCTGTTCAAGTGGGCAGGCGAGTTCATGCGCATCGACTACCACCTGTACAAGCTGCGCGCCCGCACCGACGTGCAGGTGCGGCGCCTCGACGACGCCCTGCCCTACGCCATCGGCGTGATGCGCGACGACGTGCGCCACCAGTACCTGCAGTCCCGCGGCTTCACCCGCCTGGTGCTCTCGGCCCGCAACAGCGATTCGGTGCGCATGCTGCTGGACGGCCGGGTGGACCTGCTGCCCCTGCCCGAGACGGACATGGAGCGCTTCTGCCGCGAGGCCGGTGTCGACCCGGCGCGCCTGCAACGGGTGCTGACGCTCGACGAGATGAGCACCGGCATCTACATGGCCTTCAGCCGCGGCACGGACGACGCCATCGTGGCGCGGGCGCGCGCCGCCTTCGACCAGCTCAAGCAGGACGGCACCGTGACCCGGCTGATGCAACGCCGACGCTGAAGCCCGGCGGGATAATCGGCGGGTGAAGCCGATGCCCCTGACCCCGGCGCCCGCGGACCGAGCCGAGCTCGCGCGCCGCGTGGATGCCGCCCTGCCACAGACCCAGTGCACGCGCTGTGGCCACCCCGATTGCCGCGCCTATGCCGAGGCCATCGCCGCCGGCGAGGTGCCCATCAACCGCTGCCCGCCCGGCGGGGCCGAGGGCATCGCCCGGCTGGCTGCGATCACCGGCCAGCCGGTGCAGCCGCTGGATCCGGCGCACGGCACCGAAGGCCCCCGCGCCGTGGCCATCATCGACGAGGCCTGGTGCATCGGCTGCACGCTGTGCATCAAGGCCTGCCCCGCCGACTGCATCGTGGGCACGCACAAGCGCATGCACACGGTGATCGAAAGCGAATGCACCGGCTGCGAACTCTGCCTGCCCGCCTGCCCGGTGGACTGCATCCGCCTCGAGCCGGTCACCGGCCCCGCCACGGGCTGGGCCGCCTGGAGCCCGGCCCAGGCCGACTGGTCGCGCGAGCGCTACGCCTTCCGGCGCGATCGGCTGGCGCGCGACCAGCGTGAGCATGAAGAGCGGCTCGCCGCCAAGGCCGCCATGAAGCTCGCCGACCTGCCGAACCACACCCGCCACACCGACCCGGCCGTCATCGACCGCAAGCGCCAGGTGATCGAGGCTGCGCTGGCCAGGGCGCGGGCCCGGCGCGCCGCCGATGGGCAATGAAGGCACGGGCGACGTGACACCCGACCGCATCGAGCGCTTCTTCGCCACCCTGCGCGAGGCCAACCCGCACCCCGAAACGGAGCTCGCCTTCACCAGCGTGTTCGAGCTGCTGGCGGCCGTGCTGCTCTCGGCCCAGGCCACCGACGCCAGCGTGAACAAGGCGACCCGCACCCTCTTTGCCGCCGCACCCACGCCCCAGGCCATGCTGGCGCTCGGCGAGGACGGCATCGCGGCGCACATCCGCACCATCGGCCTGTACCGCACCAAGGCACGTCACCTGGCGCAGACCTGCCGCCTGCTGGTGGAACGCCACGGCGGCCAGGTGCCCCGCGACCGCGCAGCGCTGGAGGCCCTGCCCGGCGTGGGCCGCAAGACGGCCAACGTGGTGCTCAACGTCGCCTTCGGCGAGCCCACCATGGCGGTGGATACGCACATCTTCCGCGTGAGCAACCGCACGGGCCTGGCCCGCGGCGCCACCCCGCTGGCCGTGGAACAGGCCCTGTTGCAGCGGGTGCCCGACGCCTACCGCGTCGATGCCCACCACTGGCTCATCCTGCATGGCCGCTACATCTGCCAGGCGCGGCGCCCCCGCTGCGGCGCCTGCCGGGTGCGGCCCTGGTGCGAAGTCGAGGCCAAGACCGATGCGGTCTGACCGCGCCCGCACCGCCCTCGCCGCGTGCGCGCTGGCCGCGGCAGCCGCCCAGGCGCAGCCGGTGAGCGTGGTGGACGACAGCGGCCACACCGTGGCGCTGCCGGCGCCCGCGCAGCGCGTGGTCACGCTCGGCCCCCACCTCACGGAGCTGGCTTTCGCGGCCGGGGCGGGCGCGCAGGTGGTCGGCGTCAGCCGCTACAGCGATTTCCCCGAGGCCGCCCGCCGCCTGCCCATCGTGGGCGACGCGGTGGCCGTACAGCATGAGCAGATCGCCCGGCTCAAGCCCGACCTGGTGGTGGTGTGGCGCAGCGGCTTTCCCGAGCGGGCGCGTGCCCCCCTGCGGGCGCTGGGCGTGCCCGTCTATGAAAGCGAGATCCGCAGCGTGGCCGACATTGGCCACACGCTGCGCCGGCTGGGTGCGCTCACCGGGCACGGCGCCCAGGCCGACGCCCAGGCCGCCCAGGTGCAGGCGCGCTGGGCAGCGCTGCAGCAGGCGTATGCAGCCCGCCCGCCCGTGCGGGTGTTCTACCAGCTCTGGCACCAGCCGCTCATGACGATCAACCGCGAGCACCTGATCCACCAGGCCATCAGCGCCTGCGGCGGGGTCAACGTGTTCGCCGAGCTGCCCGCGCTCACGCCCACCGTGAGCTGGGAGGCCGCGGTGCAGCGCAATCCGCAGGTCATCGCCATGGCCGGCGCGCCGTCCGACCACCCCGACAAGGGGCAGTGGCCGCGGTTTCCCGCGGTCGAGGCGGTGCGCCACGGCCGCTTCGCCCTGCTCGATGGCGATCTCATCGGCCGCATGGGGCCGCGTTTCGTGCAGGGCGCCCAGGCCCTGTGCGAGGCCATCGACGCCGCGCGCGCCGCCCGCTGAGCGGGCCGGACGGCCTCTCCGGGGAGCCCAGGGCCCCGAACTGGCGGGCCGCACGCCGCCTTTTCCCGCCTTCGCCGCACCGGCCGGAAACGAACAATTTGTCTCATGTTCCAGACCGTTCGTTCCGATGTCCACGGCATGAACCCGTCGCGCCTGTGGCGACGCTGGTGGCCAGGGCGCGCCGTGCGTGCCAGTGAGCTGCCAGCACGCACCACCGTCATCCCGCCCAGCCCCTGGGGCCAGGCCGAGCCCGTGTGGCGCTCGCTGTGGTCGTGGCTGCGCGATGCCGAGGCCGCCGCCCAGCGCCCCCACCAGACCCTGGAGCGGGCCCGCGTGGCGTTTGCCGCCGCGCTCGACGACCTGCACGCCGAGGACGCGCTCGACCTGCGCCGCCGTGGCCGCAGCGCCCGCTCGCTGCGCGAGCGGTGGCACCTGCGCGCCGCGCGGGACGGCGTGGTGGCACGCCACCGC
>JACRBA010000162.1 GCA_016213265.1 Burkholderiales bacterium
CCGTGCGCCCGCCGGCCTGGTTCGAGCAAGTGCTGGGCGCACGCACCGGCAGCGGCAGCCGCCTCACCCTGTCGGCCACGGGGCGCTGGCAGCCCGCCGCCGACGGCGGCACCCCGCTGCAGGCCGGGCGCTGGAGCGGCCGCATCACCGAGCTGCAGGGCCGCGCCAGCGATGGCAGCGGCCAGCCCTGGCTGGCGGGCCGCCCCCTGGGCCTGGCCGCCGCCTGGGGCGACGGCTTCGACTGGCAGGCCCTGTCTGCCGAGCCCGGCCGCCTGGAGCTGCCCGGCACCGCGCTGCGGTGGGACGAGGCCCGCTGGCAGGCCGGCACGCGCGACGACCTCACCCTGCAGGCCCGCATCGAGCCCTTCCAGCTCGCCCCGCTGCTGGCGCGCGCCCAGCCCGAGCTGGGCTGGCGGGGTGATCTGGAGCTGGCGGGCGAGCTGCAGGTGCGGGCGGGTGAGCGTTTCGATGCCGACGTGGTGTTCGAGCGCCGGGGCGGCGACCTGAGCGTGGCCGACGACGTGCGCGACCCCGCCACCGTGCACCGGGCCCTCGGCCTGTCCGACCTGCGTCTGGGCCTGGCCGCGCACGACGGCACCTGGCACTTCACCGCGGCGGTGGCGGGCCGGCAGCTGGGCGAGATGGCCGGCGTGGCCAGCGTGCGCACCGACCCAGCCGCGCGCTGGCCGCGGCCGGCCGACCCGCTGGACGGCGTGTTCCAGCTGCACGTGTCGCGCCTGGCCGCCTGGGGCGGCTGGGTGCCGCCCGGCTGGCGCCTGGGCGGTGACCTGCAGAGCGCGGCCTTCCTCGGCGGACGCTGGGGCGCGCCCGAGGTGAGCGGCCGCCTCGCCGCCCGCGGGCTGGAAGTGCGCAACGGCCTGGAGGGCGTGCACCTGTCGGACGGCACGGTGGACATCGCCTTCGCGGGCGAGAGCGCGCGCATCGAGCGCTTCGAGTGGCGCGGCGGCGACGGCTGGCTGCGCGTGGCCGGCGACGCCTCGCTGGGCGACGAGGCCCGCGCCGACCTCACCCTGCGCGCCGAACGCCTGCGCGTGCTCGGCCGCCTGGACCGCCGCGTGGTCGCCAGCGGACAGGTGCAGGTGGCGCTGCGGCCGCGTTCGGCCGACATCAACGGCGCGCTGAAGATCGACGAGGGCCTGTTCGACCTGACGCGCGGCGGTGCGCCCGCGCTGGACGACGACGTGCGCGTGGTGGGCGCGGGGGCGAGCGGCCCACAGCCCGGCGACCCCGGCGCGGCCGCCACGGCCCGGGCACAGCAGGCCGCCGCGGGCAACGGCAACGGCAACGGCAACGGCAACGGCAACGGCAACGGCAACGGCAACGGCGCCAGCCCGCGCTTCGAGAGCCGCCTGGCGGTGGCACTGGACCTGGGCCCCGCCCTGCGCGTGAAGGGCCGCGGGCTGGACACCTTCCTGCGCGGCACGCTGCAGATCACCAACCCCGGCCGCCAGCTCGCGGCGCATGGCGACATCCGCACCGAACGCGGCACCTACGCCGCCTACGGCCAGAAGCTGGAGATCTCGCGCGGGCTGCTCGATTTCAACGGCCCGCTGGAAGACCCGCGCCTGGACATCCTGGCGGTGCGACCCAACCTCGACGTGCAGGTCGGCGTGGCGGTGACAGGCAGCGCGCTCAACCCGCGCGTCAAGCTCTACAGCGAGCCCGAGATGAGCGACACCGACAAGCTCAGCTGGCTCGTGCTGGGCCGGGCGCCGGAGGGCCTGGGCCGCGCCGACACGGCCCTGCTGCAGCGGGCGGCCTTCGCGCTGCTGGCGGGTGAGGGCGAGGCGCCCACCGACGCCTTCCTGTCCAGCATCGGCCTGTCGGACTTCGGCGTGCGCCAGGCGGGCGAGGGCAGCGAGCAGACCACCGTCGTCTCGTTGGGCAAACAGCTCTCGCGCCGCTGGTACGTGGGCTACGAGCGCAGCATCAACGCGCAGGCCGGCACCTGGCAGCTCATCTACCGCATCGCCCAGCGCTTCACACTGCGTGCGCAGTCCGGCGAGGACAGCGCGCTGGACCTCATCTGGTCCTGGCGCTGGGATTGACCGGAACGCCGCGGAGTTGATCCCGCATCCATTCCGGGCAAAAAGGCACTTGAAATGCATCTTCGGCTCGCCGATGATGCCTGCATGCGCCTGACCGCCTTCACCGACTACAGCCTGCGCGTGCTCATCTACCTGGCCGCGCAGCCCGGGCGCCGCGCCACCGTGGGTGAGATCGCCCGCCGCTTCGAGCTCAAGGAGAACCACCTGACCAAGGTGGTGCACTTCCTGGGCAAGCAGGGCCTGCTGGCCAATGTGCGCGGCAAGGGCGGCGGCCTCGACCTCGCCCTGCCGCCCGAGCGCATCGTCATCGGCCAGGTCGTGCGCCAGACCGAAGGCAATGCCCTGCCTGCCGAGTGCTTCGCCGCCGACGGCGGCCACTGCGGCATCGCGCGCCTGTGCCGGCTGCGCGGCGTGCTGCACGAGGCGGTGCAGGCGTTCTACCGGGTGCTCGACGGCTACACCCTGGCCGACCTGGTGCACAACCGCGACGAGCTGGCGCAGGTGATGCAGCTGCTGCCGGCCGAGGCCCGCGCAGGCACGCCCCTGGTCGAGGACGCGCCGTGAACACCGCAGCGACGGACGAGCGCTTCGCCTACGAGGGGCCGGACGACTGGCGCGCGCCGGTCACGGCGGCGCTGAAGGCCGTGGTCGACCCGGAGGTCGCCATGGACGTGGTGGAGATCGGCCTGGTCTACGCCGTGCGCGTGGCGCCGCCCGAGGTGCGCGTCACGATGACCATGACCTCCGCCGCCTGCCCCGTCACCGACGTGGTCCTGGGCGAGGCGCAGGCCGAACTCGAAGCCACCGTGCCGCCGGACTGGCGCGTGCAGGTGGACCTGGTCTGGGAGCCGGCATGGACGCCGCAGCGCATGAGCGCGCGCGCCCGGGCCTTCATGGGCTGGTGAGCGCTGCCGCCCGTCGCGCCGTGGCCCTGGCCTTCGCGGCGGGCGTGGGGCTCGCGCTGGCGCACGGCCTGGCGGGCGGGCTGGCCCGGGCCGGCGCGCTGTCGGTGTCCTCACCGTGGATGGGCCAGGCGCTGGCCCAGCATGCGGTGCTGATGATCGGCGGCTTCTTCGGCAGCGTGGTGGCGCTGGAACGCGCGGTCGCGCTGCGCCATCCGGCGGCGTTCGGCGTGCCGGCGGCCGCCAGCCTGGGCGCCCTGGGGCTGCTGGCCAGGCTGCCCGAGGCCGGCCATGCGCTGCTCACGCTGGCGGCGGCCGCATTCGTCGGCGTCAACATCGTGCTGTGGCGGCGCCAGCGGGCGGGCCACACGGCGCTGCTGGCCGTGGCGGCCGCGGCCTGGCTGGGCGCGCAGGCGGCGTGGTGGATGGCGGCCAGGGGCAGCGCGGCCGCCGCGTGGCCCGCGGCCGCGGTGGCGGCCGGCTTCGGCTTTCTGGTGCTCACCATCGCCGCCGAGCGCCTGGAGATGACCCGCCTGATGCGCCGCCGGCCCGCAGCGCTGTGGGCCTTCGGGGCGGTCGTCGCGGCCATGGGGCTGGCCTGGCCCCTCAGCCTGCGCTGGCCGGGAGGGGGCGGCATGCTCTTCGGCGCCTCGCTGCTGGCGCTGGCTGCCTGGCTCGCCGCGTTCGACATCGCCCGGCGCACGGTCACCACCCAGGGCCTGTCGCGCTACATGGCCGTGTGCCTGCTGGGCGGCTACGCCTGGCTGGGCGCGGCGGGCATGGCGTGGATGGCCACCAGCTGGGGCGCCGCCGCCTGGCGCGACACCGCACTGCACGCGCTGGGCCTGGGCTTCGTGCTGAGCATGGTCATGGGGCACGCCCCGGTCATCCTGCCCGCCCTGCTGAAGGTGAAGCTGGCTTACACGCCCGTGTTCTACCTGCCACTGGGCCTGCTGCATGCCAGCCTGGCAGTGCGCGTGGTCAGCGGCCCCGCGTGGGCGGCCGACATGGGGCTGTGGTCCGCCAGCGCCCTGGCCCACGCCGTCGCACTCGCCACCTTCGCCGCCACGCTGGCCGCAGCCGCCTGGCGCGGACGATCCACCCGCCCGGCGCCACGCCGGGCCTGACGCCCTGCCTCCATGGACTACGCCACCGTCAAGCTCGTGCACCAGACCGCCGTCGTGCTGTCGGCCACCGGGTTCCTCGTGCGCGGCGGCGCGGCCCTGGCCGGCGCCGCCTGGGTGCGCCGCCGGCCCGCGCGGACCTGGCCCCACGTGGTGGACTCGGTGCTGCTGCTGTCGGCGCTGACGATGGCGTGGATGCTGCGCCTGAACCCGCTCGGCGCCCCCTGGCTGCTGGCCAAGATCATCGGCCTGCTGGTCTACATCGGCCTGGGCGTGGTGGCCCTGCGGCCCGGCCGGCCCTGGCCCGTGCGTGCGGCCGCATGGGCGGGTGCCCTGCTGGTGATGGGCTGGATCGTCTCCGTGGCCTTGAGCAAGCACCCGCTGGGCTGGCTGCGCGTGCTGGTCTGAGGTGTCGTAGGCCGCGGCCTACACGCAGCCACGGCCGCCACCGGTACCGCTTGCGGCCGCCCCTGCCGACCATTCGCAGCACCTGCCGCGTGGCACGGCCCACGCCGGCGGGACCATTCCAACTGCTTGCGAAGGAGCTTTCCGATGACCCGCACTTCCCTCCTGGTGGCCGCCATGCTGGCCTGCGGCCTGGGCGCCGCCCACGCCGAGAACTACTCCGCCAAGGTGCACGAAGGCGCCCGCGACGACGTGAAGGCGCACTACAAGGCCGCCAAGGATGCCTGCGACCGCATGAGCGGCAACGCGCGCGACGTGTGCCAGAAGGAGGCCGAGGGCCGCGAGAAGGTGGCGCTGGCCTGGCTGGACTACAACCGGGCCGGTGACGCCAAGCACGAAGAGAAGCTCAACGAGGCCATCTACGAAGCGCGCTACGACCTGGCCAAGGAACGCTGCGACGACTTCGCCGGCGAACGCAAGGACCTGTGCCAGCGCGAAGCCCAGACCGCTCGCGACAAGGCCAAGGCCGACACCAAGCTGCGCAAGGAAGTGGCCGAGGCCGCCGACGACGCCGAGAAGGCCCGCATGAAGGCCGACTACAAGCTGGCCGCGGAGCGCTGCAACATCCTGGCTGGCGAGCAGAAGGACGTGTGCACCGCCTCCGCCAAGGCCCGCTACCACGAGCGCTGGTGAGGCCCCGGATCCCCGGCGGGGGCCATGCGAGAATCCCGCGCTTGCCGCCGCCGTAGTTCAATGGATAGACCGGGGACCTCCTAAGCGTTTCTGGCGGCCGACAGAGGACAGCAAGTCATTGATTCGCAAAGGATCATTCCACCTACACTTTCTCCGCATCCTGTCCCATCCGGCCATGTCACTGTCCCAAATTTGTCCCGGCGACAGTGACTGACCGTAACGACTCGACGGCTCAGATCAGCTCCCCGTAGTTCAATGGATAGAACGAGCGCCTCCTATCAATGGGCAGCCGGACGCGAAAGCACCGGCTGAATGGAGTCAAAGTCGGTGAACCCTCTGGCGCGCCCTGCGCCGTGGTAACGCCGAGCCAAGCCCGAGACATCGGGAAGGTGTAGAGACTAGACGGCTCCGGCCTACCGGCGTCCAACGCCCACGGCAAAGGCATAGTCCAGACCACGAACGCGCCATGCGGCGGCGAAAGCCGAAGTGGTACGAAGCGCTAGATACAGGTTCGATTCCTGTCGGGGGGACCACCTCCCGAGCTGATCACATGGCGCGCACCCTGCGCGCCCATGGTCGCAGTACATTTGCAGTACACCTCCACCCTGAGAGGCGCTGCCATGCGACCACCCAAGAACACAACCCTGTCGATTCGAACCAGCGCGGAGGTCAAGCTGCTTCTGCGGCTGGCGGCTGAGCGCGAACACCGTTCGATTTCGTCCATGCTAGAGGTGCTGATTCGGGAGCACGCCAGCAAGCTGGGACTTCAAGCCCAAGCATTGGCCGAAGGCGCAGCGTCATCGGCAGGCAGCGGGAGAACAGCATGAGCGCGGCTTGGCCCTATCCCGGCGCTCGCTGGTGGAAGTTCGATTTCCATACCCACACCCCGGCATCCAAGGACACCGGGGCATGGCAGGCAGCCATCGGTACGCCGAATGAGTTGACGCCACAGGCCTGGTTGCTCAAGTACATGGCCGCTGGAATCGACTGCGTGGCCGTCACCGACCACAACACCGGTGAGTGGATTGACAGGCTCAAAACGGCCTACACGCAGATGAAGCAAGAGGTCGATGCAGGCGCGCCCCCTGCCGGATTCCGTGAGCTTCACCTGTTCCCAGGGGTGGAAATCTCGGTGCAAGGAGGCTTTCATCTGCTCGCGATCTTCGATCCATCCGCCACCAGCCAGACCATCAGCGATCTTCTGGCGCGGGTGGACTACGCAGGTACGCGTGGCGACAGCGATGGCGTCACCCGCGAGGGGGCGGCGAGGGTAGTGGAGCGTGTGCTGGCCTCGGACGGCCTTGCGATTCCAGCGCACGTAGATGGCGACAAGGGCCTGCTGCAGGTTGAACCCGGTACGCACAAATGCCTGATGGATACCAACACGGTCAGGCAGGTCGTGAACGAGGCCGGAATTCTGGCGATGGAGTGGACGAACGCCACCAGCCCCAAGCCCGCGGTGTTGGAGGAACTGGAGGCACGATTTGCCAGTGTGGTGGGCAGCGATTGCCACAGTTTCCAAGGAGCTGCCGTTCCCGGTTCTCGCTACACATGGATCAAGATGGCCCGGCCCAGCCTGGAAGGGTTGCGTCTCGCATTGCTGGATGGGCAGGAAGTCTCCGTTCGGCGCAGCGATGAAAGCAGTGGCTTTGCGCCGTTCAATACGCCCGAGCATTTCATTGAGTCGATTGAGATCCGCGACGCTCGCTATATGGGTCGCGGTAGACAGCCGGCTAAGTTGCCGCTCAATCCGTACTTCAATGCCTTGATCGGTGGTCGTGGCACGGGCAAATCGACCATCGTGCATGCCTTGCGTCTCGCCTACCGGCGCGAGAAGGAGCTTTCGCCCACCTCGGAAGCTGGTCTGACTTTCAGCCGATTCGATAAGGTCGCCAAGAGCCGCACTGACGAAGGCGGGCTGAGGGCTGACACCACCATCACCGTACAAGTGCAGCGCGACGGCACGCCCTACCGCCTGATCTGGCGACAAGATGGTCAAGGCCACGCGGTGGAGGAACTGGACACTGCCACAGACAGCTTCAAGCCCTCGGCCGGCCAAGCCATCACGACGCAACGATTTCCGGTACGCCTGTTCAGCCAGGGCCAAATTGCCGCGCTGGCGGGCGACAGCCAGCAAGCTCTGCTGAAGGTCATCGACGATGCAGCGAACACGCAATCACAGCAGGCGGTCTTTGACGAAGCCAAGCGTGCGTTCCTAGCCGCACGGGCGCAGATTCGCGACTTGGATGGCAAGCTGCAAGGACGCGAAACGCTGACGCTTGCCCTTCAGGATGTACAGCGCAAGCTGGCCCGCTTTGAGGGCGCCGACCATGCAGCAGTGCTGAAGAACTACCAGCGCACCAGCCGGCAAAGCCGCGAGCTGGAACGCCAGTTCGAAGGCTCGGCTGAACTGGCAACTCGCTTGAAATCACTTGCCGGCGAACTGATCGCCGAAGACTTGCCGGAAGGCTTGTTCGATAGCGCCGAGGACAGCTCGGCACTGAGTCTTGTCCAGGCCTTGCACGCGGCCGTCACCAAAGCGCGGCAGGAAGTCGAGAGGGCGGCAACTGCGCTGCAGGAACGCGGGCAAGCCCTGAGAGGAGAACTGGAGGCCTCGCCCTGGTTTGCGCGGATCGGCGCCGCCAAGGCGGCTTACGAGCAGCTCAAGGCCGACTTGCAGCAACAAGGCGTCAGCGATCCCAGCGAGTATGGTCGCCTGGTGCAAGAGAAGCAGCGCCTGGAAGCCGAGTTGAAGAAGCTCGAATCGTTGCAGAAGCAGCACACCGAGTTGCGCGAGAAGGCCAAGTCGCTGCTGGAGCAGGTGCAATCAGCCCGCCGCGCCATCAGTGCCCAGCGCAGCGTCTTTCTGCAGGCAACGCTGCAAGGCAATCCCTTTGTGCGTATCGAGCTGATCCCGTACAGCCGGGACGCGCAAGGCATCGAGCGCTCCCTGCGGGAAGTGCTTGGCGCGGCTGAAGGCAAGTACGTAGACGACCTGTATCAGGAGCAAGAGGGGACAGCACCCAAGGGGCTCGTGGCGGATCTGCTCGGCACGGTTGATCTCATCGAGCAGCCGGGCGAGTGGGACACAGCAGCCTTCGAGCAGGCACTGCAAGCTCAGAAAGGGCGCCTGTTGCAAGCCTGTCGCGGCCAAGCTGAGTTTGGAGGCTGGTTCAACAAGTTCTTGAAAGCAGAAGCCGACAAGCGCCCGGAATTCATCGATCACATCCTGTGCTGGTTCCCCGAAGACGGTATGCAGGTGGAATACAGCCGCAAGGGAGACGGGCGCGACTTTCAGTCCATCGGCCAGGCTTCCGCCGGACAACGCGCGGCGGCCATGCTGGCCTTCCTGCTGGCGCACGGCCATGAACCCCTGGTGCTGGACCAGCCTGAAGATGACCTGGATAACCACCTGATCTACGGGCTGGTCGTGCAGCAGATCCGCAGCAACAAACTGCGCCGTCAGCTCATCATCGTGACCCACAACCCCAACATCGTGGTCAATGGCGATGCGGAGTTGATCCATGTACTGGACTTCAACCACCAGTGCCATGTGAAGCAGACCGGCTCGTTGCAGGATCAGGCCATGCGCCGCGAAGTCTGCCAAGTGATGGAAGGCGGCGAAGAAGCGTTTGAACGGCGTTACCAACGCCTTGGAAGAGAGGCTTGAAATGTTCGACAACATCGCCGAACTGATCGACAAGATTCGCCTGGGGGAGGACTCCTATTTGGAGCTGAAGGAAGTCCGCTTCGCCGGTCAAAGGATCTCGGCACCCCACAGGGAGTCACTCGCCGATGAGCTGGCTGCTTTCGCCAACAGCCGGGGCGGTGTGTGCGTGCTGGGGGTGGACGACAGCCGTGAAGTGCTTGGCATTCCGCTGGAGCGATTGGACTTGGTGGAGGATTTCGTCAGGCAAATCTGTCTGGACAGCATCACCCCGCCGCTCGCGCCGGTGATCGTGCGCCTGAGCCTGCCCAGCACTGCAGGCGAGCAGTTGCCGGTGTTGAAGATCGATGTCACGGGCAGCCTGTTCGTGCATAAGAGCCCGGGTGGCTATTTGCATCGCGTGGGCAGCGCCAAGCGCGAGATGGCGCCGGACTATCTGGCGCGCCTCTTCCAGCAACGCAGCCAGGCACGCATCATCCGCTTCGACGAGCAGCCAGTGCCCGGGGCAACGCTCGACGACCTTGCTGATGACCTGTGGCAACGCTTTGCGAGCCCGCGCTTGCAGGACTCGCGCGAGGTGTTGCTGGACAAACTCGCCATGGCACGCCCCGATGCAGATGGCACGCCTCGACCGACGATTGCCGGGGTATTGCTGGCAAGTTCGGACCCGCGCCGCTGGTTGCCGAATGCCTTCATTCAGGCGGTGGCCTACCGGGGTACGCAGGTACTGCCGCAGGGCGACTCGGCCTATCAGCTCGATGCCCAGGACATCACCGGGCCACTTGATGCCCAGGTGCTGGCAGCTTGCCACTTCGTCCGCAAGAACATGCAGGTCTACGCCACCAAGGACGAGGGGCGTCACGATCTGCCCCAGTTCGACATGACGGCTGTGTTCGAGGCCATGGTCAACGCAGTGGCCCACCGGGACTACTCCATCCACGGCGCCAAGATCAGGTTGCGGATGTTCGCTGACCGACTGGAGATCTATTCGCCAGGGGCGATTCCCAACACCATGACGGTGGAAAGCCTCCCCTACCGCCAAGCCGCCCGTAACGAAGCCATCACCAGCCTGCTGGCCAAGTGTCCCGTCCCGGAGGCCGACCAAGCCGAAACCGGCCGTTCAGCGATGATGGACAAGCGTGGTGAAGGTGTTCAGCTGATCCTGGGCCGTACCGAGCAGCTCAGTGGGAAGACGCCCGTGTTCCGATTGATCGATGAATCGGAGCTACTTCTCACGATTCCGGCCGCTGGAGAGGGTGTTTGAGTGCTGTTGCCTTGTCGAAGCAGGACTCGCGAGGTATCACACCCGACTTGCGCGAGTGCTTGATCTGACTGCAGATGTCGCGGCGTGTCCCAAACCTGTCCCAACGCCGCCGCTCAAGAACTTTTTCTTTTTTATCAAGCACTTGGAAGCGGGCACCCCGCGCCTCCTCAGTCTCAGGTGCAGGTTCGAGTCCTGCCGGGGCGCCAGCGGCGCGGGTGGCACGCCCCCCGCCCGTGCGCCCTCAGCGCCGGGCGCCCCACCCCGCATAGCGCAACACCGCGCCCGCGTGCACCACCGCCGCGGCGGTGAACAGCCACCGGGCCGCCGCGGGGAGCCGGTCACCCAGGTCGACGGCCCCGCTGGCCGCCACCCAGTGCAGGCCGGCCGCGCCGGCCAACACCAGCGCGGCGCATACCAGCGCCACCGGCGGCATCAGCACGCGCCGCATCAGCGCGGCCAGCGCCGGCACGGCCCAGCCGATGGCCACAGCCAGCGTCAGCGCCTGGCCCGCGCCGTGGGTGAACAGCAGCAGGTGCGCCGCCAGCGGGAACACACTGGCCGCGCCCACCAACGCCGCACCCAGCAGCCAGCGGCGGCCGGGCAGTGGCGGCTCGCCTTCGATCACCACTACCGGGCGGTCTTCCGCGCCCGGCACGGGGCGCGCGGGCTCACGCCCGGCCACGAGCATGCGCCAGGCCACCCACAGCAGCACCGCCAGCAACAACCACTTCATGGCGCTCAGTGTGCCTGCCGCGCCCGCAGCGCGCGTGACAACAGGATCACCGGCAGCAGCCCCACGGCCACGATGGCCAGCGAGGGCAGTGCCGCCTCCGCCAGCCGCTCGTCGCGCGCGAACTGGTAAGCCACCACCGCCAGCGTGTCGCTGCCGAAGGGCCGCAGCACCAGCGTGGCGGGCAGTTCCTTCATCGTGTCCACGAACACGAGCAGCGCGGCGGCCACGGCCGTGCGCGCCAGCAGCGGCAGGTGCAGGCGCACAAACGTGCGCCGCCGCCCGGCCCCGAGCAGACGCGCCGATTCGTCGATGGACACGGGCACCCGGGCGTAGCCGGCCTGCACCGACTGCAACGCCACGGCCGAGAAACGCACCAGGTAGGCATAGAGCAGGCCGAAGACCGTGCCGGTGACGAGCCCGGTCACGCCGAGCGCGGGCGCGTGGGTCTGCATGGCACCGCTCCACAGCAGGATGCCCACCGCCACCACGGCCCCGGGCACCGCATAACCCAGCGACACGATCTGCGCCGCTGCCCGCACCGGGGCACCGCCGGGGCCTCGGGCGCGGCGCAGGGCAAAGGCCAGCAGCAGCGCGAAGCCCACCGCCAGCACCGCGGCGATGGCCGCCAGGCGGAAGCTGGTGAACGACCACTCGACGAAGCGGCCCAGGTAGCTGGCCGACAGCACCGACGCGGCTTCGCCACCGTCGTCACCGCCGCCCGTCTGCTGGCCCAGCAGGCGCAGCAGCCAGGCCACCGGCAGCACGAAACCCAGCAGCACCGGCAGGCCGCACACCAGCCACGCCGCCAGCCGGCCCGCGCCGCGCAGCACCACCGGGCGCGCCTCGGTGCCCGAACCGCTGGCCGCCGTGCGGCCGCCAGCGAAGCGCAGGCGGGCCTGGGCCCGCTGCTCGGCCCACAACAGCACCGCCACCAGCACCAGCAGCAGGCTGGCCAACTGGGCCGCCGCCAGCGGGTCGTCCATCACCAGCCAGGCCTTGTAGATGCCGGTGGTGAAGGTGGTGAGGCCGAAGTAGGCGCCCACGCCGTAGTCGGCAAGCGTCTCCATCAGCGCCAGGGCCATGCCGGCGGCCAGCGCCGGCCGCGCCATGGGCAGCGCCACCTCCAGCACACGGCGGCGCAGTGGCGCGCCCAGCAGCCGCGCGGCCTCCATCATGGGCGCCGCCTGCTCGGCCAGCGCGGTGCGCGCCAGCAGGTACACGTAGGGGTAGAGGCAGGCGACGAACAGCACCACCGCGCCGCCCAGGCTGCGCACGTCGGGCCAGAGCGCGCCGCGTGCCACGATGAGCTCGCGCAGCATCACCTGCAAGGGGCCGCTGTACTGCAGCGCATCGGTGTAGGCGTAGGCCAGCACGTAGGCCGGCATGGCCAGGGGCCGCAGCAGCGCCCACTCGAAGATGCGGCGGCCGGGAAACTCGAACAGCGTGACGGCGGCCGCCGTGGCGCCGCCCACCGCCACCACACCCACGGCCACCCAGGCGACCAGCCAGAACGACTGCCAGGCATAACCGGGCAGCACCGTGTCCCATTGGTGGCGCAGCAGCGCCCAGCTGCCCGCGTCCACCGCGAACCAGGCCCCCAGCACCCCGAGCACCGGCAGGGCCAGCGCCCCTGCCACGGCCAACAGCACGGCCCTCACCGCGCGGTCACTCTTGATGTCGAGCAAATACGAACAATGCTCATTTCCATTGCACCGCTATCATAGGCGGATGTTCCTGCAGCTCGACCGGGTCAGCGTCGCGTATGGCCGCGCGGGGGCCGGCAAACCGGCCGTCGAGAGCGCGACCCTGTCGCTCGCCCGGGGCGAGATCGGCGTGCTGATCGGCCCCTCGGGCTGCGGCAAGACCTCGCTGCTGCGGGCCGTGGCGGGGCTGGAGCGCCTGGCCGCCGGCACGGTGCGCCTGGACGGCGCGGTGCTCGGCGACGCCGCGGCCGGCGTGCACCAGGCGCCGGAGGACCGCGGCATCGGCATGGTGTTCCAGGACTATGCCCTGTTCCCCCACCTGAGCGTGGCCGACAACATCGCCTTCGGCCTGGCGCACCTGCCCAAGCCCGAGCGGGCCGCCCGCGTGGCCGAGATGCTCGACCTGGTGGGCCTGGCCCACGCCGCACGCCGGGCGCCACACCAGCTGTCGGGCGGGCAGCAGCAGCGCATCGCCCTGGCCCGCGCCCTGGCGCGGCGGCCGCGCCTGCTGCTGCTGGACGAGCCCTTCTCCAGCCTGGACGTGGACCTGCGCGAGCGCCTGGCGCAGGACGTGCGGGCCATCCTCAAGCAGCTGGGCGCCACGGCCCTGTTCGTCACGCACGACCAGCTGGAAGCCTTCGCCATCGGCGACCGCATCGGCGTGATGGAGCGCGGCACCCTGCACCAGTGGGACGACGCCTATGCGCTGTACCACCGCCCGGCCACCCGCTTCGTGGCCCAGTTCATCGGCCACGGCGTGTTCACGCCCGGCCAGATCGTGGCCACGCCGGCCGGCGTGCGGGTGCGCACGCCCCTGGGCGAACTGGCCGATGCCGACGAATGCCTGCTGCCGGGGGCCTACCCCCAGGACGAGTGCGACGTGCTGCTGCGGGCCGACGACATCGTCCACGACGACGCCGCGGGCGTGAAGGCGCAGATCGAGCGCAAGGCCTTCCGCGGCTCGGAGTTCCTCTACAGCCTGCGCCTGGCCAGCGGCGAGCGGGTGCTGGCGCACGTGCCCTCCCACCACGACCACCGGGTGGGCGAATGGATCGGCATCCGGCCCCAGGTGGACCACGTGGTCACCTTCGCCCGCGAGGCCGCCCGGGACGGGGCGGGCACGCCAATCGCCTGATACCCGCCGGGGTGAGCGGCCGCTCGCCCGCGAACCCGCGGAGAAACGCTACTTTGCATGCTGGAGCCCTGTGAAAAAGGGGCTGGCGCCCTATACTTGACCAGCATGCGCGCGAGGTGTCCGCGCAGCGGTGGAAGGCGAAGCGATGGGTGCGAAATTGAAGGTGGCGGGCCTGCTGGCCCTGGGCGCGGTGGCCGGCGCGTTGACGACCATGCAGCTCACGGCGATCGCCCGCAGCAGCTACGGGCCCCTGCCGCTGGAGGAGATCCAGCAGTTCACGCGTGCGTTCGAGATCCTCAAGAACGACTACGTCGAGCCCGTCGACGAGAAAAAGCTCATCAGCGACGCCCTGGCCGGCATGGCCGCCGGGCTCGACCCGCATTCGCAGTTCTTCGACCGCAAGAGCTTCAAGGAATTCCGCGAGTCCACCACCGGCAAGTTCGTGGGCGTGGGCATCGAGATCGGCATGGAAGACGGCCTGGTCAAGGTGGTCTCTCCCATCGAGGGCTCGCCGGCCTTCCGCGCGGGCATCAAGTCCGGCGACCTGATCACCCGCATCGACGACGCGCCCGTCAAGGGCCTGGGCATGGAGCAGGCCGTCAAGCGCATGCGCGGCGAGCCCAACACCAAGGTCACGCTCACCCTGTTCCGCAAGGACGAGAACCGCACCTTCCCCGTCACCATCGTGCGCGAGGAGATCCGCGTGCAGAGCGTGCGCGCCAAGGTGGTGGAGCCGGGCTACGCCTGGCTGCGCGTGAGCCAGTTCCAGGAGCGCACCGTCGACGACTTCGTGCGCAAGCTCGAAGACATCTACAAGCAGGAGCCGCAGCTCAAGGGCCTGGTGCTCGACCTGCGCAACGACCCGGGCGGCCTGCTCGAGGGCGCGGTGGCGCTGTCGGCCGCCTTCCTGCCCGAGAACGCCGTGGTGGTCAGCACCAACGGCCAGCTGCCCGAGTCGAAGTTCACCTACGTGGCCACGCCCGACAACTACCTGCGCCGCGGCGGGGCCGACCCGCTCAAGCGCCTGCCCGCGGCCATCAAGTCGGTGCCCCTGGTGGTGCTGGTCAACGAAGGCTCGGCGTCGGCCAGCGAGATCGTGGCCGGCGCGCTGCAGGACCACAAGCGCGCCATCGTGATGGGTGCCCAGACCTTCGGCAAGGGCTCCGTGCAGACCATCCGCCAGCTCTCCGCCGAGACGGCGCTGAAGATCACCACGGCCCGCTACTACACGCCCAATGGCCGCTCCATCCAGGCCAAGGGCATCGTGCCCGACGTCTGGCTCGATGAAACCGCCGAGGGCAACGTGTTCGCCGCCCTGCGCATGCGCGAGGCCGATCTCGAGAAGCACCTCGCCGACGGCAGCGGCCAGGCCGAGGCCAAAGACGAAGCCCGCGAGAAGGCGCGCGAGGAAGCGCGCAAGCGCCTGGAAGAGCAGGCCGCCAAAATCAAGGACGGCACCATCAAGCCCCTGCCGGAGTTCGGCAGCGGCGAGGACTTCCAGCTCGCCCAGGCGCTCAACCGCCTGAAGAACCGCCCCGTCATGGTGAGCAAGACCATGACCGAGCTCTCCGTCGAGGACAAGACCGAGCAGTGACCCTGCGCTGCCCGCGCGCACCGGGCGTCCCCGGCGAGGGGCGCCCGTGACCGACGACGACCTGCTGCGCTACTCGCGCCACATCCTGCTCGATGACATCGGCATCGAGGGGCAGGAGCGACTGCTCGCCGCCCATGCGCTGGTGATCGGCGCCGGCGGCCTGGGCTCGCCGGTGGCCCTGTACCTGGGCACCGCCGGCGTCGGCCGCATCACGCTGGTGGACCACGACCACGTGGACCTCACCAACCTGCAACGGCAGATCGCCCACACGCAGGGCCGCGTGGGCCAGCCCAAGGCCGAATCCGCGCGCGAGGCGATGCGCGCCATCAACCCCACGCTCGACGTGCGCACCGTCTGCCAGCGGGCGGACGCCGCCCTGCTCGACCGCCTGGTGGCCGAAGCCAGCGTGGTCATCGACTGCTGCGACAACTTCGCCACCCGCCACGCGGTGAATGCGGCCTGCGTCGCCCACGGCCGCCCGCTGGTGGCCGGCGCGGCGATCGGCTTCGATGGCCAGGTGTCGGTCTACGACACGCGCCAGGCCGACACGCCCTGCTATGCGTGCCTGTTCCCGCCGCACACCACGGTGGAAGAAACCCGCTGTGCGCTGATGGGCGTGTTCGCGCCGCTGGTGGGCATCGTGGGCACCATGCAGGCGGCCGAGGCGCTCAAGCTCATGGCCGGTGTGGGCGAGTCGCTCGCCGGCCGACTGCTGATGCTGGACGCCCGCGCCATGCGCTGGGACGAGATCCGGCTCGGCCGGCAGGCCGATTGCCCCGTCTGCCACACGCGCCACGGCTGACGCCCCCACCCCGCGTGCCGCAGGCCATGGCGCTTGGCGGTAAGCTCGCCGCCCCTTTCCCGTGCCAGCCCGAGCGCCCCGGATGAACAAGCCTGTCGATCTCACCGCCCGCAACTTCCCCAGTGCCGAAGAGGACGCCCAGGCCGTCGTCGCCCCGCCGTTGTACGACGGGCCTGAGAGCAGCTACCGGCTCGCCTTCACCGACGAGGCCTTCCTGCTGCGGCAGGAGCTGCGCCCGGTGCGCATGCAGCTGGAGCTGCTCAAGCCCGAGCTCATCCAGCAAGAGCAGGGCATCCGCGCCACCGTGGTCATCTTCGGCAGCGCCCGCATTCCCCCGCGGGAAGTGGCCGAGCAACGCGTGGCCGATGCCCGCGCCGTGGGCGACGCCGCGGCCATCGCCCGCGCCGAGACCCAGCTGCGCATGAGCGGCTTCTACGAGGAGGCCCGCCGCTTCGCCGCGATCGTCACCGAGCGCTCACGCTCCATGGCCCGGCCCATCGTGGTGTGCACCGGCGGCGGCCCCGGCATCATGGAAGCGGGCAACCGTGGCGCGCACGAGATCGGCGGCAAGAGCATCGGCCTGAACATCGTGCTGCCGCACGAGCAGGCGCCCAACCCGTACATCACGCCGGAGCTGTGCTTCCAGTTCCACTATTTCGCCCTGCGCAAGATGCACTTCCTGATGCGCTCGGTCGCGTTGGTGTGCTTCCCGGGCGGCTTCGGCACCCTGGACGAGCTGTTCGAGGCGCTCACCCTCATGCAGACCGGCAAATGCCGCCGCCGCCCCATCCTCATGTTCGGCCGCGAGTTCTGGACGCGGTTGATCGACATGGACCACCTGGTCGAGACCGGCATGATCAGCCCCGGCGACGAGCAGCTGTTCCGCTTCGTGGAGACCGCCGAGGAGGCCTGGCAGCTGCTGGCCGACGACTACGGCCTGGACGACGGCGAGAACGGCGACGGTGGCATCGACGGCCTCTGAATCGATGCCGAGGATTATTCCGTGCCGCCCCCTTCGCGGCGCATGATTCACGGGGCCACTGCCTCCACAATCGCGGCCACCTTTCCTGAGCAGCCCACCATGGTCAAGCAAGTCACCCTCATCGGCGCGCCGACCGACATCGGCGCCGGCGCACGCGGCGCCAGCATGGGCCCGGAGGCCCTGCGTGTGGCCAACCTCGGCCCCATCCTCGAGAGCCATGGCCTGGAGGTGCTGGACCGCGGCAACCTCAACGGCCCGCCCAACCCCTGGCAGGCGCCCGTGGGCGGCTACCGCCACCTGCAGGAGGTGGTGACCTGGAACCAGCTGGTGCACGACGCCGTGTACGCCGAGCTGCAGGGCGGACGCATGCCCATCCTGCTGGGCGGCGACCACTGCCTGGGCCTGGGCTCCATCAGCGCCGTGGCGCGCCACTGCCGCGAGGCGGGCAAGAAGCTGCGCATCCTGTGGCTCGACGCGCACGCGGACTTCAACACCCACGAGCTCACGCCCAGCGGCAACATCCACGGCATGCCTGTGGCCTGCCTGTGTGGCCACGGGCCCAAGGAGCTCATCGAGATCGGCGGCCAGGTGCCCGCCATCAACCCCACGTGGATCCGCCAGATCGGCATCCGCTCGGTGGACGCGGGCGAAATGCGCTTCGTGCACGAGGTGGGCCTGGAGGTGTTCGACATGCGCTACATCGACGAGATGGGCATGCGCCACACCATGGAGCTCGCCCTGGCCACCATGGACGCCCAGACCCACCTGCACGTGAGCTTCGACGTCGACTTCCTCGACCCCGACGTGGCCCCCGGCGTGGGCACCACCGTGCCCGGCGGCCCCACCTACCGGGAGGCCCAGCTGTGCATGGAAATGATCGCCGACACCGGCCGCATGGCCAGCCTGGACGTGATGGAGCTGAACCCGGCGCTGGATGTGCGCAACAAGACCGCCCAGATCGCCGTCGACCTGATCGAAAGCCTGTTCGGCAAGAGCACTTTGATGCGTAAATGACGGGGTTGTGACAGCGCGCCCGTTCGCGGGCACCCGCCATGAACGCCCCCTGCGCCGAGAGCTCCTCAGACCCCTCCGACTCCGCCGCCCCACCGGCCGCCCGCCTGCCAAGGTCGGGCGATGCAGCCCTCGCCGCCCAGGCGGCCCATCGGCGCGCCGCCGACGCGGTGGCCCAGGGCGACCTGGCCGGTATGCGCGACGCCTTGGAGGAGGCCTGCGCCCTGGCACCCGAGCAGCTGGCCTGGGCGGCCGACCTGGCATTTGCGTGGCTCCAGCACGGCGAAGCGCTGCGCGCCCGCCTGCTGCTGGACCAGCGCCACACGGCCGGCCGTTCGTCCCCCACCACCTGGCTGCTGCTCGGCCACGCCCTGGCGGCCACCGGTGAGCCGCAGCGTGCCGTCGCGGCGTGGGAGCGGGCGCTGCAGCGGGCCCGGGCGGCCGGGCAGTGGCGCAACGTGGGCGCGACGCCCGGCCACCTGCGGCCGCTGGTGGCCCAGGCCATGCAACAGGCGTTCGCCGCCCGGCGCGCCATGCTGCACCGCGTGCTGGACGAACAGCGGGCGCTGCTCGGGCCGCACGCACTGCGCCGCGTCGAGCGGGCGGTCTCGGGCTACCTGCGTGAGTGGGACGCGACGCCGCCCGACGCCCGCCAGCGACCCAAGTTCTTCTACTTCCCCGACCTGCCCAGCCCGCCCTACCACGACCCCTTCCTGCAGCCATGGGCCGCCACCCTGCAGGCGCACTGGCAGGCGATCCGCGACGAGGCCCTGGCCGTGCTGGCCGAGCCCGGACAGCTGAGCGCCTTTCTCGACTTTCCCGCCGGCGCCAAGGTGGACGACTACGTGGGCGGCGGCGGGCCGGCGCCCGCATGGGACGCCTACTTCTTCTCCCGCCACGGCCAGCGCTTCGACGCGCACCATGCGCGCTGCCCGCGCACCAGCGCCCTGCTCGACAGCATCGAGCTGTGCCGCATCGAAGGCCAGGCGCCCGAGATCTGCTACTCGGTGCTGGCGCCCGGCTCGCACATCAAGCCGCACTACGGGGTGACGAACACGCGGCTGGTCTTCCACCTGCCACTGGTGGTGCCGCCGGATTGCGCGCTGAACGTGATCGGGGCGGGTGCACATGCCTGGCGCGAAGGCGAGCCGATGATGTTCGACGACACCTTCCAGCACGAGGCGTGGAACCGCTCTGACCAGGTGCGGGTGATCCTGCTCATGGACTGCTGGAACCCGCACCTGACGCCCGAGGAAAGGGTGGCGGTGAAGGCGATCGTGGAGTCGATCAGCCGGTTCGAGCAGGCCGAGCCCTGATCGGCCACCCTGCGGCGGCACAGGGCCGCCGCGGGCGTGAGCGCATGTGAATGCAGGTAACACCTGCACACCATAGACAACGGTTCAGCAGGCACTTGCGTTGCCCTGGCTGGCGAGAATCCGCCAGCCCGGAAGCCACGCACCATGCGCACCCTCATTTCTTCCTTCGCCTTCGTGGCCATCGGCCTGCTGTCGTCCTGCGGCGGGGGCAATGATTCCGCGAGTGAGCCGGACACCGGCACACGCTACGCCAGTTATGTCTATGCCAGCTCGGAGGTGGCCACCGAGTCGGGGCTGGCGTACTCGACGCGGCCCAACATGGGCGGCATGCAGTACACGTCGACCCTCACCCGGACGCAGGAACAGAACCAGTCGACCCTGACCATGCGCCTGGACGTGTTCGAGCCCCCGCTGAAGGCGGGCCAGGGCAACCGCCCGCTCGTCGTGTTCGTGCATGGGGGCGGCTTCCAGGCGGGCGACAAGAGCGAACGGGCGGATGAAGCCGTGTCCTACGCGCGACTCGGTTATGTGACCGCGACGGTCAACTACCGGCTCACGCCAGAGAACGACACCAACGCCGTCCTGCGCCAGACGGCCATCACGCATGCGACGGAAGACGTGCAGAACGCCGTCCGCTACCTCAAGGCGAACGCGGCCCGCTGGTCCATCGACGTCAACCGCGTCGCGATCGTCGGCACCTCCGCCGGCGGCGCCCTGGCACTCACCTCGGCCGTGATGGGCGACCCGGATGCCCTCGAAGGCACCGAGAGCGATTACGACGGCGTGTCGTCGCATGTGGCGGCTGTCGTGTCCACTGGCGCCACCCTGATCGAGCCGCTGTTCGACACCGATCCCTTGCTGCATTACGACGCGGCCGATGCGCCGGTGCTGCTGTTCCATGTGTCGGGCAAGCCCGATTCGGCCACCGGCGCTACATGGGAGGCCAATGTGCTGCCCACCAAGGAGCGCATCGACGCCTCGGGCAACACCTGCCAGGCCGTGCAGACACCCGAGGTTCCGCACACTATCAAGGTAGGCGTGGGCGCCACCCACTGGCCGACCATCCGTGACTTCCTCTACCGCGAGCTGGCGCTGGCCGAACTGCCCGCCTGAGCGGCCCCGGGCCCCGCCAAGGGCGGGTCGCACGGCCCGTTGAATTCGCGGAACACACGCGGGCGCATGGCCCCCGCATCGGCATGCAGGCCGCGCCGGGCCGCGCGGGCCTCGGCCTCCTCGCGCGCGTAGGGGCCCGCGCGGCCGCGGAAGCGGTCGTCCCAGGCATGCCCCTCGCGCACCAGGCGCGCGCCCACGTCCTGCCCCTGCACCTGCAGGCGGCCCAGCCAGCGGCCCCAGCCGTCCTCGCCGTGCAGCGCCAGCGTCATCGGTTGCCCACGCACCGCCTGCTCCAGCGCCTGGCGTGAGGCGGTGCCGCCGGGCTGACAACGCTCCGGCGCGTCCAGGCCCATGAGGCGCACCCGCACGGGCTCGCCCTGGCCACCGGGCCGCACCCACAGCGTGTCGCCGTCGGTCACCCAGGCCAGTGCCACGGGCAGCACCCGCACGGCCTCGCGCGGCTGTGCGGGCGGCGGCGCGGCCGCGTGCACGGGCGACGGCGCGGCGCCCACCAGCGTGGCAGCCAGGCACAGGCCCGCGACCCCGCGCCCCGCGGCGCTGCGCGCGCCGTCGAGCCGGCGCTCGGCATCGGCCAGCAGGCGGGCCAGGCGGTCCTTCATCTTCTCGTTGGTGAGGCGTTCGCGCAGGCGCTCCACCATCAGCGGCAACGCGAAGGGGCTGGGCGCGCGCAGTTCGACCCAGCTGATGCGCCGGCCGGCCATGTCGTGCAGCGCCTGGCGCAGGCGGCCGATCTCCAGCTCTTGCGACAGCGCCTCCTGCTCGGCCTGGCCCAGCAGCTTGTTGCCCGCGTCGTACTTGCGGAACACCTCGTAGAACAGGGACGACGAGGCCTGCAGCTGGCGCAGCGCCTTGGGCGCGCCCGGGTAGCCGGTGAACACCAGCCCGGCCACCCGCGCGATCTCACGGAAGCGGCGCTGCGCCAGCTCGCGCGCGTTCAGGCTGGCCAGCACGTCGTCCAGCAGGCCCTCCTCGCGCAGGGCGCGGCCGTCTTCCAGCGGCAGCGTGTCCACCGGCTGCGCCGCCAGCAGCTCGAAGCCCAGGTCGTTGCAGGCCAGCGAGAAGGTGTTGGGCGCCTCGCGCGCCAGGCGCCAGGCCAGCAGGCCCGCCAGGCCCAGATGCACATGCCGGCCGGCGAAGGGGTAGACGAAGAGGTGGTGGCCCTCGCGCGAGCGGTAACGCTCGATCAGCAGGTGGCCGGGCGTGGGCAGCTGCGACAGCCGGCGCTGGGCCTGCAGCATGGGCGCGGCGGCCACCAGCTCCGGCGTGGCGAGCACGGCGTCACCCGCGCCCGCCGGGGCGGCATCCGCATCGGCGACGCCGGCTGCCCGCTCGAGCACGCTGCGCACCGCATCACCCAGCTCGCTGGAGAACGCCATGCGCGCACCGTTCCATACCACCACCCGGCCAGAGGCCGACTTGGCCGGCCGCACGTAGGCCGTCATCTCGCGTGAGCGGATGAACTCGAGCACCCGGCCCGCGAACACGAAGGCATCGCCGGGCGACAGGCGGGAGATGAAGCTCTCCTCAATGGTGCCCAGCGTGCCGCCGCTGAGCCAGGCCACCTTCATGGCCGTGTCGCCCACGATGGTGCCGACCTGCAGCTTGTGGCGCAGGGCGATGCCCCGGTCGGTGACACGGTAGCGGCCGGACTCGCCGCCCTCGCCCGGCACCCACTGCACGCGGTGGTACTCGGGGTAGGCGTGCAGGCTCTCGCCGCCGCGTTCCACGAAGGCGAGCGCCCAGTCGAACTCCTCGCGCGTGAGGCCGCGGTAGGCATGCGCCTGGCGCACCTCGGCGAACAGCGCGTCCGAGGTGAAGCCGCCGCCCAGCGCCACGGTGACCAGGTGCTGCACCAGCACGTCCAGCGGCTTGTCGGGCGAGCAGTGCTGCTCCACCCGGCCGGCGAATGCGGCCTCACGTGCGGCGGCCGCCTCCACGATCTCGAGCGTGTGCGTGGGCACGAGCGTGACGCGGCTGGGGCGCCCTGGCGCGTGGCCCGAGCGGCCGGCGCGCTGCAGCAGCCGCGCGATGCCCTTGGGCGAGCCGATCTGCAGCACGCGGTCGACGGGCAGGAAATCCACGCCGAGATCGAGCGAGGACGTGGCCACCACGGCGCGCAGCGTGCCGTCCTTCAGCCCCGCCTCCACCCAGCGGCGGGTGTCCAGATCGAGCGAGCCGTGGTGCAGCGCGATCTGGCCGGCCCAGTCGGGCCGCGCGTCCAGCAGCAGCTGGTACCAGATCTCGGCCTGCGAGCGCACGTTGGTGAACACCAGCGTGGTGCCTGGGTGGGCCTCGATCTCGCGCACCACCGCCGGCTGCATCTGCGCGCCCAGGTGGCCACCCCAGGTGAAGCGGCCCGGCTCGTCGGGCAGCAGGGTGTCGATGACGAGCTGCTTGTCCAGCCGGCCCTGCACCAGCCGGCCGGGCAGTGGGCCGGCCGGCCCATGGCCCAGCAACGCGGCCATGGCCTCGTCAAGGTTGCCCAGCGTCGCCGACAGGCCCCACACCACCAGCGCCGGGTTCCACTGCCGCAGCCGCGCCAGCGCCAGCTGCACCTGCACGCCGCGCTTGCTGCCGATGAGCTCGTGCCACTCGTCCACCACCACCGTGGCCGCCGAGGGCAGCTCCTGCGCCGCGCCCTCACGCGTGAGCATGAGGCTCAGCGACTCGGGCGTGGTGACGAGCACGCTGGGCCAGCGCCTGTCCTGACGCGCCCGCTCGGCGGCGGGCGTGTCGCCACTGCGCAGGCCGGCGGTGGCCGCGGGGCGCAGGTCGCCCAGCGGCCGCATCAACGCACGCAGGGTGTCGGCCGCCAGCGCGCGCATGGGCGTCACCCACAGCAGAGAGAGCGGCGGCGCGCCGCGGCCGCCGGCCGGCATGCGGGCGATGGCGCCCAGGCCCACCGCGTAGGTCTTGCCCGAGCCCGTGGTGGCGTGCACCAGGCCGCTCTCGCCCGCGGCCACATGCGCCCAGACGCGGCGCTGGAACTCGAACGGCTGCCAGCCCTGGGCCGCGAACCAGCGTTCGGCCTCCGACACCGCCGCGGGTGCGGGGCGGGTCATGCAGGGCGCTCCGCGCTCACGATCCAGCCTTCGAGCGGGTCCACGTCCTGCGGCAGGCCCCAGTTGGGCTGGCCGGCGGCCCAGGCCGCCTGCAGCAGACACAGCACCGCATCGAGCCGGTCGCCGCTCGCATCGGCCACCAGCGCATCCCGCTGCGCGTGGCTCAGCTTCAGCCGCAGACCCAGGCGCGTGCGCCCCTGCTCCAGCGCATCCACGAGGTCTTTGCGGGCGATGAGCCGCTCGGGCGTCTGCCGCGCGCGGTCGTCACTCTTGTACGAACGACGGCCGATCAGCTCGCGCGCGAGCAGGCCGGGGTAGGCCTCGAGCGCCACGCGGGTGGCGTCGCCCGCGTGCACGCTGGGCAGGTGCACACCGGAAGCCAACAGGCGCGGCACGGCTGCATGCAGCATGTAGGCCACCGGTGGATTCACCCACTTCATGCTGGGCGACGAGCCCGCGGGCCCATCGCAGGCGCGGTGCGCGAACTTGGCCCCCGCCGGGCGCGCCGCGCAGAAGGCGGCAAAGGTGTCGCGCACCTGGGCGCGCGTGAGGCCCGCATAGTGCGCCATCAGCGCCGCCCACGCCGTGGGCCAGCCCAACGACTGCACCAGCTCACGCGGCAGGCCAAAGGGCAGATCGAACCCACCCACCCACGGGCCCGGGCGCCGAAGCAGCGCGTCGAAACCGGGCAGGTCGTGGATGGGCTCGAGCGCATCCAGCCGCACCACCGCACCCGCGCGCCGGCCATGCGCCACCACGATGGGCTTGGCGCGCCGGGGGGCGGTGGAGAAATCCACGCCCATCAGCGCGCCCGTGGACACGGCGTCGGGCGCGGGCACGGGCTCAGCAACGGTGCGCATGCGCCGATTCTGGCCCGCGCGCCCAGCCCGCGGTGCCGGCGGGCCATGGCCATGCGCTTGAGCATTCTTGATGCCGGGAGACCGCGCCGGCGCAGCCCCCGCTGCTACGGTGCGCCCTTGCCCCACGACACCTCAGGAGACCCCATGCGACACCCCACCCTGGCCCGCCGGGCCACCGCCGCCGCCCTGGCCACCACGCTGTGCGCCACCGCCCTGCCCGCCGCGGCGGCACCCGCCTGGCTGACGCTGGACGAAGCCGCCTGGCGCGTGCTGCAGCAGCAGGGCATCACCCACGACGCGGTGGAGCGCCACGTGGTGCGCACCCCGGCCATCGAACGCGGCACCGCCCAGCGCAGCCCGCGGCAGGACACCCTGGTGCTGCTGCGCGTGGCCGACGACGGCGAGCTGCCCCGACTGTCCCTGGCGGCGCACGACGCGCTGCACCGCTGCGGCGGCTTCATGGCCCACGCCAACCGAGACGACGCGCTGCGCACCATCCAGCGCCTGCAGGCCCGCGGCGAAGGCCGGCTGAGCCGCACCGCCGCCGCCACGGCACCGGCCTACACCATCGACGACGAGGCCAAGGTGCAGAAGCTGCTGCCGCGCCTGCAGGACACCCGCATCCTCGACACCATCACCCAGCTGCAGGGCTATGCCAACCGCTACTACCGCAGCCAGACGGGCGTGAAGGCCGCCGACGACCTGGCCCAGCGCTGGGCCGACATGGCCGCGGGCCGCAGCGACGTGAGCGTGAGCCGATTCGGCCACCCGGGCTTCCCCCAGCAATCGGTGATGCTCACCGTGCGCGGTGCCACCGCGCCCGACGAGATCATCGTCATCGGCGGCCATCTCGATTCCATCAGCCCGCAAGCCGTGCTGCGCCCCAAGGGCCGCGCCCCCGGGGCAGACGACGACGCATCCGGCATCGCCACCCTGCAGGAAGTGATGCGCGTCATCCTCGACAGCAACTGGAAGCCCGCACGCACCATCCAGTTCATCGGCTACGCCGGCGAAGAGGCCGGCCTGCTGGGCAGCAAGGACATCGCCGCCCGCTATGCCAGCGAGAACAAGCAGGTGGTGGGCGTGCTGCAACTCGACATGACGGCCTACGAAGGCTCGGCCAGCGACATCACCCTGATCAGCGACTACACCGACAGCGCGCAGGACGACTTCGTTGCCGCACTCGCCAGCCACTACCTGCCCGGGCTCACCGTGACACGCGACGTGTGCGGTTACGCCTGCTCGGACCACGCCTCGTGGACGGCCCAGGGCTACCCCGCGTCCTTCCCCTTCGAGGCCTCGTTCGGCGAAGACAACCCGCACATCCACACGACCAAGGACAAGACCGACCAATTCGGCAACACCGCGAGCCACGCCCTGAAATTCGCCAAGCTGGCGCTGGCATACGCCGTGGAACTGGGCAGCGACGCGCCGGCGCGCTGAGCGCGGATGGAGGGGGCACCGGCGCGCCAAGCTGGCGCGGCGCGTGCCCCCTGGATCTTCTGTTCCCCTTGGGCCCACTGCGCGGCGGTCGGCTCCAAAGGCCAATGCTGGATAGCGCCAGCGCACTCGCGGTTATCCGCACATGGCACTAAGATGCCCAGCTATGTCAATGCCATTGCCAGATTCGGATGTTTGTCAGGCAAGGGCAATGTCGATTACTGGGCATCGAGTGATGCCGAAAACACGTTATACGCAAGGAGAGTGATGTGTCTGAATCAGAAAACGAAAAACCCGTATTGCTCAAGGCGATCGAATTGGTTCTTGCCGATCCAAAGACGATCCGCGAAGAAGCGTTGAGCCTCAAACGCAAATACGAAGATCGATATAAAGAAGATCTCACACAAGAAGAAATCGAAGAATACGCGGCGGACAAAATCATATCGAACTACTCCTATTACACCGCATTCATTGGCGGTGCGACGGCCTTAACCGGAGTTATTCCTGGCCTTGGAACTGCAATCTCTACATTTGGTGGTGCCACTGCTGATGCGGCGCTGTCTATGAAGTATCAAATTGAGATGACAATGGCGCTCGCCACCATATACGGTCACGACATTACAAATGCTGAAGCTCAGCGAATTTGCTTAATTGTGGCAGGCCTTGGAACAATCAATGAGGCTGCAAAAGAGGGTGGCAAGGAAGTAACAAAGCAAGCTTTCATTAAAATGACGCAGCAATATTTAAAAGGAGCAACTCTTGCTGCTGTAAAAGAAATATTCAAAAAGGTTGGGGTTACATTCACAAGAAAGGCAGTAGAAAAATCCATACCTTTTGGCGTTGGTGTCGTTATTGGCTTCTCTGCGAACAAAGGGCTTACTTGGTATGTTGGGACAAAAGCAAAAGATTTCTTCTCGTTCACGGAAGAGTAAGTGGTGCTTTCATCTTTGCGTATAACAAGTCATTCCAGCGGACGCGCTAAAGCGCGCCGCTGAATTCCAACGTTGGGCCTCAGGTCGGGCATGTACCAGGTGAGTAGCCGGTTTGGTTTGGCTCCGTCGCGTCGGTTGCGTGGGGCACAGCTCGGCGCACTGCCGAAAGCCTGGTCGTCACCAGCGTTCCACCGCTCTACAGTTGGCCTCCAGCTTTCGGCGTGTGCCCCTGCTACGGTCCTCCGGTGTGGCGAAGGTACTTTCACGGTTCGCGTGGGCTGTCCGTCCTTCGGCGGCCAGCGCACGGTCGGCTTGCCGCGAAGCGCGCTGCTTCCACCGTTCAAGATGTGAGAGCTATGCTCGCGTGACCGGTCGCTGAAAGCCCGTGCAGCCCACCATGCAGCCCGTCCCAGTCCTCGTCGTCGCCAAGCCGCCGGCCCCGCTGGCTTCGGGCTCCGCGCTGCTCGCTGCCACCCCTTTCTCGGCAGGCCAGCGCCGAGGCCCAACCATTCACTCCAGCGGACCGCCTTCGGCGGCCGCTGAGTTCAAACGTTAGGCCTCTAAGGAAGGTCTGCAAAACCCCGGCTGCGGATGCAGGTAGGTCGCAGAGCAAGCTTGGGGTTCGACGATGCGCGCAAGCGACCGCAATCTGATGCTTCAGCGGCGATTGGCAGCCCGTTTTGGGCCTCAGCGCGCGCCCA
>JACRBA010000159.1 GCA_016213265.1 Burkholderiales bacterium
CCGCCCAGGCGCACGCCGCCGCTGTTGGCGTACTTCAGGATGCCCTTGGAGATGTTGTTGGCCGCGTACATGGCCATCATCTCGCCCGACATCACGATGTAGATCTCCTGCGCCTTGTTCTCGCGGATGGGCATCGCGAAACCGCCGCAGACCACGTCGCCGAGCACGTCGTAGGAGACGTAGTCGACACCGTCGTAGGCACCGTTCTCCTCGAGGAAGTTGATCGAGGTGATCACGCCGCGGCCTGCGCAGCCGACCCCCGGCTCCGGGCCGCCGGACTCGACGCAGCGGATGCCGCGGTAGCCGATCTTCATCACGTCCTCCAGCTCGAGGTCCTCCACCGAGCCCGCTTCGGCAGCCAGCGAGAGGATGGTGTCCTGCGCCTTGGCGTGCAGGATCAGGCGGGTCGAGTCGGCCTTGGGATCGCAGCCGACGATGAGGATCTTCTGGCCCATCTCGGAGAGGGCAGCCAGCGTGTTCTGCGAGGTGGTGGACTTGCCGATGCCACCCTTGCCATAGAAGGCGATCTGACGAAGTGATGCCATTTCAGTGCTCCTGTCGATTCGATGGAGAAGTTGACGATGCGGTGTGGTCGTCGCGATCTCTATGCAGCCTTCGGTGCCTCTGTGGGTCTTCTTGGAAGGTCCCTCGGGGCATGACATGGGGTCCGCGCAGGCCCTTCATCGCAATGCCCGTGCCACCCCGACCGTCTGGGCCCAAGTGCTTGTTTTCATGAGGGAAACCGGCTGATCGGCGGCCCGGCACCCGGTGCTGCGCGATTGTTCGAAACCCGACAAAGCGAAACGCGCGCAGGCCTTCCATCGCAAGGCCCGTCGTGCGTGCCACCGGGCGTCAGCCGTGTGGGCGTGGTGGTGGTACGCCGGTTGCAACGCAAGAGCCCACGACGCACTTCGAATGACCTGTGCCGACGCGTCGCTGCGCAGCGAGCGGCTCGCCGCCCTCCGCCAGGTCGCCGATCACCTGGCGAACGCCCCCTCCACCCACCGGAGCCCCTGATGAGCACCACCGTCGCCGAACCCGGCCTTGCCGACACCGCCTTTGCCCGCCTCGAGTCCGAAGGCCGCCTGCTCAATCCGGTGTGGAAGGCACCGACGAAGAAGCCGGGGCGCTTCGGATTCCGCGGCGAGCTCGCGCTGCGTTTCTCGCCCAAGCTGGCCGATGAGGCGCGCCCGCCCGAACTGACCTGCGACCAGGTCATCGCGGTGGCGCAGGTCGGTGAGCCGAAGCTCGCCTTCTTCGCCGGCTACCTGCTCAGCTTCGAGCACCTGAAGGATGTGGCCGAGGTGCTGGGCGACACGCTGTCGGCCGGCGGCAAGTACTTCCTGTTCTGCAACAACATCGACCTGAGCAGGAAGTACCAGGTGCCGCTCAAGGGCGCGATGTTCTACGTGCTGCCGATCGACGAGGCCACGGTCTACAACGAGCTGCTCGAGTTGCTCTACCTCGAGAAGACCGAGCTGAAGAAGCTCGACACCGCCGGCAAGACCGACCGCGTGTCTGACGCGGCGCTGAAGTTCGACACCGCATTCGACCCCCTCACCTACGACGAGGGCTTGAAGCTGATGGGCCCGGTGCGCAACCCGAACGAGAACCGCCCGGTGTGAGCCCTGCGCTTGAAGGCCGACGATGAAGCCGACCCGCGGCGCTGGTACACGACCAACCTGGTCGGCGTGCCCGCGCCGCTGCTGGCCAGCACGGCCTTCAATGCGCACCCGCAGCCGCTGCACATTGCCGGCTCACGCGAGACGAACAGCGGCCTGTTCGCGCTGCTGGCGCGCTGTGCCAACGCCGACGAGGCCCGCGACGTGTTCTCGCACTACATGAGCCTGGCGTTCGGCCTGGGGCGCGTCGACGAGAGCGCCGGCGGCACGCGCCGCTGGCGCAGCAGCTACCTGAAGCTGCTGCAGGGCTGGGGCCTGGATGCGAACGGCCCCGCCGGGGCCGTGCTCAAGGGCTGGGTGGAAAGCCGCTTCGGCATGGTGCCCGCCTTCCACGGCGACACGCTGGGCCGCTTTCCGTCTCCCGCCTGGATCGCCTACCTCGAGCAGAAGGCGGCAAGCCGGTATCACAACAACAGCATCCACCAGCAGCTCGACCTGCTCTACGAGTTCTGCCAGTGGATGCTCGGGCGGTTCCGCCTGCTCGGCGACGACACCCACGCCACGCTGTGGCGCGGCAGCACGCGATGCGAGCAGCAGGTCGTCGCCGGCAGCCTGCGCGAGCGGCATTGCACGGTGCGCCTGAACAACCTGGTGTCGTTCAGCACGAGCGCGGAACAGGCGCAGTGCTTCGGCGACTGGGTGCTGCGCGCGCGCGTGCCGCTGGCCAAGCTGCTGCTGGTGCCGGGGCTGCTCGACACCACCTCGCTGCACGGCGAGGCCGAGGTGCTGGCGATCGGCGGCGACTATGAGGTGCGGGCGCGCTATGACTGAGCTCGCCGTACTGCCCGACAGGGAAGGCCGCGTGGGCACGCTCTTCGATCGCGCCTTGGGCGCCTACCTGGGCCTGGCGATCGGCGATGCGCTGGGTGCCACGGTGGAGTTCATGACGCCGCGCGAGATCGCCGCCCGCCACGGCGTGCACCGCGAGATCGTCGGCGGCGGCTGGCTCCAGCTGGCGCCCGGCCAGGTGACCGACGACACGACGATGAGCCTGGCACTGGGCGCGGCGCTGCTGCGCGGCGAGGCGCTCGGCCGCCCGTTCGACACGCAGCTGATCGCCGACGCCTTCGTCGCCTGGTGGCGCGGCCGGCCGGTGGACTGCGGCCACACGTGCCGCCGCGGCATCCAGCGCTACCTGCTCGACGGCAGCCTGGAGGGCCCGCCCCACGACGGCGACGCGGGCAACGGCGCACTGATGCGCATGCTGCCCGCTGCGCTGGCCACGATCGGTGACGACGAGGCCTTCGCGCGAGTGGCCATCGCCCAGGCGCACATCACCCACCACCACCCGCTGTCCGACGCTGCGGTGCTGGGCATCGGCCGGCTGCTGCATGCCGTGCTGGCCGGCGCCGGTGAAGCGGCGCAATCGGAGACGATCACGCACCTCGTCGCCGCGCAACCCGCCTTCCGCTTCGAGCCCTACGCCGGCCGCGCCAGCGGCTACGTGGTCGACACCGTGCAGACCGTGCTGCACGCGTTCACCACGCACGCCGGCTTCGAGGACTGCGTGATCGCCGCCGTCAACCGCGGCGACGACGCCGACACCACCGGCGCCCTCGTCGGCATGCTGGCCGGCGCGCGCTGCGGTGCGCGCGCGCTGCCGCGGCGCTGGCTGTCCCGCCTGAACCGCGAGGTGCTGCAGCAGATCACCGACCAGGCCAGCGCGCTGGTCGCGCTGGCGCTCGCGCCCCGCCGCGCCATCCCTATCCCCATCGATTGAGGAACCCGCCATGCCCATCCACGACTACCGCTGCACAGCCTGCGGCCAGCAATTCGAGCTGTTGGTGCGCAGCAGCACCCCACCGGCGTGCCCGCAGTGCGCGAGCACGGCGCTGGAGAAGCTGGTCTCGTTGACCGCGCCGCCAGGCCGCAGCCAGGCGATCATCGCTGCCGGGCGGCGGGCCGCGGCGCGCGAAGGGCACTTCTCGAACTACAGCCGGGCGGAACGCTCGCGGCTGAAGTAGCGGCGGGCCAGGCGCGACGGGCTGCACACGCCGCCCCAGTCATGCGGCCACGGCGGCGCCGCACAGCGCGGCCGCCACCTCGGCCAGCGGGAGCGCCATGCGCGTGATGCCCTGCTCGGCGAGGAAGCGCGCCTCCATGCGCGTCGGTTCGTCGGGCAGCACGGCGAAGTGCGGGCCGGCCGAACGCTTCATCACCTGGCGCGCGAAGGCACGCGGCAGCTGGTCGTTGAAGCGGCAGCCAAGGAACACGAAGCCCAGCGTCGCGCGACGCTGCTGCACGAGCGCGGGGATCGGCGTCTGGATGTCGATCTCGGTGAGCACCTCGACGAAGTCGCTGTCCGAGACCAGGTAGTTGCCGGCCGGCGCGTGCCCGCCCCAGGGCTTGTAGAGCACGGTGATGGGGTCCGGCGCATCCGTGAGCGGCGTGCCGGCGGCGTCGTACCCGCCGGTCCAGGTGCCGAAGTGTTCGCTCTGGCTCAGCCCCTGCACCTCGGCCCAGTCACGGCGCGCCGCCAGCGCCAGGCGCATCGTGTCGTCGTACCAGGTGTCGACGATCAGCGGGGCGTTCAGCGTGGCCAGCCAGCGATGCAGCGGCGACGGTGCCGCCTGCACCGCGAAGGCCTCGTTCATCGCCTTCACCAGCGTCTGGCGGTGCTTGAAGTTCTCGATGAACTGCGCCGCGGCGGTCAGGCGGTTCTTGATCTTGCCGGGCACCGCGACCTTCGCCGTCAGCGCCGCCGCCAGAGACGGCGGGTCGGTCGGCGGCGTGGCGCCAAGGCACAGGCCGAGCATGCCGGGGCCGAGGTAGGGCGCGAGCGTGCCGCGCTCGAGGCCGGCGGCGATGTCGGACAGGCTCATGGCAGGGCTTTCAGTAGATGGCGGCACCGGCGCCGACGTTGATCGACGAGTCCTTCAGCGTCTTGACGATGAACTCGACGTGCTCGGGCGTGAGCTGGCCGTGCAGTGGCAGCGCCAGCGCGCGGTCGGCGATGCGTTCGGCCAGCGGCAGCGCGCCGCGCTGCCAGCCCTGCTGCCGGTAGTGATGCTGCTGGTGCATCGGCTGGCAGTACATGACCGACTCGATGCACTCGGTGGCCAGGTCCTCGACGATATCAGCGCAGGCGCTGGCGGTGAAGCGCTTGCCGAGGTGGACGATGTAGAGCATCCAGTGCACCGCATCGACCCCCGGCGCCACGTAAGGCGGCTTGATGCCCTCGAAGCTGAGCATCTGCGCGAGGTAGCTCGCCTCCACCTCCTTGCGCCGCGCGAGGATCTCCTCCAGCCGCGACAGCTGCGCCACACCGAGCGCCGCGCTGAGCTCGCTGATCGAGGCCTGCAGCGGCACGCGAGAGCCGACGGAAACCGAACGCCGGTCGGCCAGCGAGCGCGAGCGCAGGTAGCGCAGCTCGGAGGCGAGGCGGTCGTCGTCGGTGACCACCATGCCGCCCTCGCCGCAGCACAGCGCCGAGGGCTGCGAGAAATCGAACACCGACACGTCGCCGAAGCTGCCGACGGGCCGGCCGCGGTAGAGCGACCCGATCGCCTCGGTCGAGTCCTCGATCAGGGCGAGCCCCCCTCTGTCGGCCAGCTCACGCAGCGCCGCCCAGGCGGCCGGGTGGCCGTTGACGTTGCCCGCCAGGATGGCGCGCGTGGCCGGCGTCAGCTGCGCCGCGGCGCGGGCGGGGTCGAGGCAGCCCGACCAGTCGTCGATGTCGGCGAAGACGAGCCGGGCGCCGGCCAGCGTCACCGCATGCGCAACCTGGTGCCAGCCGTAGGGCGAGGCGATCACCTCGTCGCCCGGGCCGATGCCCATCGCGCGCAGCGCCAGCCAGGTGCCCACCGTGCCGCTGGCCACGGCCACCGCGTGCGCGCGGCCGACCTCGCGGGCGAAGCCCGCCTCGAATCGCTCGACCAGCCGCCCCGCCGACCAGCGCGGCGAGGCGAGCGCGGCCTGCACCAGCTGGCCCTCGAGCTCGCTGGTGTCGGGCTCGGCCAGCAGCAGCCAGTCGTCGGGCGCGGTGCTGGACATGGTTCAGCCTGTCAATCACCCGAGAGGCGCCGGGCCTCGACGGTGATGGGCAGCGACGTGCCCGGCGCCATCTCGGGCAGCGCCAGCGTCCAGCCGTTGCCCAGCGTGACCGTGCCGCCCCACAGCTCGGCGCGCTCCTGCGCGACGATGGGCTCTTCCAGGTCCTTCTTCGGCACGTAGGCCGACAGCGCGCCGGTCGAGGTCTTGCGGATCATCACCTTCATGGGGTTTCCTTCGGCGTCAGGCGGCCAGGGGCTGGGGGTCGAGCAGGGGAACGATGACGCGCTGCACGGCGGCGAGCGTGGCGTCGATCTCGGCGGGGGTGGTCTCGCGGCCGAGCGAGAAACGGATGCCGGCCCTGGCCTGCAAGGCGCTCTCGCCCATCGCCAGCAACACGTGCGAAGGCTGCGTGCCGCCGGCGCTGCAGGCCGCGCCGGAGCTGGCGACGATGCCGGCGCGTTCGAGCCGCGACAGCACCTGCTCCGCGTCGAGCGTGCCGAAGCGCAGGCAGCTGGTGTTGGGCAGGCGTTCGGCCTGGCTGCCGTACAGATGCACGGCGTCGATCGTGCGCAGCCCGGCTTCCAGGCGCTCGCGCAGCGCCTGCACGCGGGCGATGTCCTCGCCGAGTGTCCCCGCCGCCAGGTCGCAGGCGGCAGCGAAACCGGCGATCCCGGGGATGTTCTCCGTGCCGCCACGGCGGTGCCGCTCCTGGCGGCCCGACAGCAGTGGCGGCAGCACCAGGCCCTGGCGCACCAGCAGCGCGCCGATGCCCTTGGGGCCGCCGAGCTTGTGGGCCGAGACCGTCATCAGGTCGGCCCCGCTGGCGTCGAAGTCCACGGGCGTCTTGCCGGCGAGCTGCGTCGCATCGACGTGCAGGAGCGCCCCGCGCGCATGGGCCAGCGTGGCCACCTCGTGCAGCGGCATGCGCACACCAGTCTCATTGTTGGCGCCCATCAGGCTGACCAGGGCCACGTCGTCGCCGATCAGCGCCTCGGCCTGGGCGAGGTCGAGCCGGCCCTGCGCGTCCACCCCCATGCGGTCGACCGGCAGGCCTTCTTCGGCGAGCCGCTGCGCGAGCGCCAGCAGGCCGGGGTGCTCCACCGCCGACAGCACCCAGCGCCGCCGCCCGGGCGCCCGCCCCACCCGTGCCGCGGCCAGCGCACCGAGCACCGCGCTGTGGTTGGCTTCGGTGGCACCGCTGGTGAAGACCAGCTCCGCACCGTGGCAGCCGAGGAAGGCGGCGACCCGGGCGCGCGCGTCGGCCAGCAACCGGCGCGCCACCTGCCCGGGCCCATGGGTGGACGACGGGTTGGCCCACGCGAGCTGCAGCGCATCGAGCATCTCGGCGACGACCTGCGGCGCCGGCCTCGTCGTCGCGTTGCAGTCCAGGTAGATGGGGGCACTCAACGCCAGAACTCCCGCTGCGGATCGCTGCACAGGCGCTGCAGTGCGTCGTCCATGCGCAGGCCCGCGGCCTTCAGCACCCAGCAGCCCGCGTGGTGGTCGCGGGCATGCAGCAGCCATTGGCCGTTGCTGGCCCGCACCAGCCAGGCGATATCGACGTCGCCGCCGGCAGGGTCGACGCTGCGCGAGCAGTTCGGGCTCACGACCTTCCAGCCCCGCCCTTCGCGCTCGACCCGCGGACGCACGTACCTGTAGCGTTCGCGTCGCCCGAGGGCCCGTGCGATGCGGGCGCGATCCAGCGCCAGCACCGGCGCAGTGCCCGGCAGCACGGCGCTCACGCCAGCGCCTCCGTCATCGGAGCGATCTCTTCCTCCAGGCAGCCGATCACGGCCACGCCGAAGTCGACCAGGTAGACCGGCACGTTGGCCTCGCCGTGGTGCCCGATCTGCACGATCTCGCCGGGGCCGCCGGCGACGACGAGCAGCAGGTCCTCGGACAACTCGGGCATGCTGCCGTCGTTGTAGAGGTCGATGGCCGCCACCACGGGCTGGCCCCATCGGTACTTCGGTTCGCGCAGATCGGTCATGGCGGTGCTCCTTCAACGGATCGTGTCGAGCAGCGACGCCCGTTCGCCGAGTTGCGCGAGCACCTCGTCGGGCAGGTGGTCCAGCGTGCACAGCTCCTTGGCGCGCATGCCGACGCGGTGGCCGCTGCCGGTGAACTCGACGGCGTAGATGTAGAACTGCTGCAGGAAGGTGCCGATCGAGCGCACGAAGCCGACCTCGCCCTTGCGCACCAGCACGTCACCGATGTCGCGGCCGTTGTAGGTGCCATCGTTGCGCACCACGCTGCGGCTGACGACCCGCTCGCCCACCTCGAAACGCGGCGGGTGGGCGATCTCGATGACGTCGTCGTCGCGGGCAATGTTCGCCATGGTCGCGTGGCGCTGTCAGCGCCGCTTGATCGACGACAGCGACACCGTCGCCTGCGCCGGCCGCGTCGCCTCCCCCGCCGCCGAGCAGCCGCAGGCCCCGGCATGGGGGTTCACGAAGCTCAGGCCGGCGCTGGTGGCGGTCTCGGTGAAGTCGACGGTCACGCCGTCGAGCAGCAGCCGGCTCTCGGCAGGCAGGAACAGGCGCAGGCCGTTGACGGTGAGCTCGCTGTCGCCGCCCTTCGGCGCGGGCTCGACGCTGAACTCGGACGAGTAGCCCGAGCAGCCACCCGGCGCCACGCTGAGGCGAAAGCCCCCGGCCGGATGCCCGGAGAAGCGCACCATGCGGCGCATGAACCGCTCGGCCGCGGGGGTGATCGTGACGTTGGGCGGGACCATGGCGGCGCTAGACCTTCTTGATGCAGCCGTCGACCGGGCACACCGCGATGCACTGCGGCGAGTCGAAGTGGCCTTCGCACTCGGTGCACTTGGCCGGGTCGATGAGGAAGGTGCCGCCCTTCTCGCGGATGGCGACGTTGGGGCACTCCGGCTCGCAGGCCGAGCAGCCCGTGCACATGGAGGCGATGATCTTCAGGGCCATGGCGGTCTCCTTTCGCTGACAGAACTGGAACTTTCAGGCCGAGGCGGTGAACGCACCCTGGCGGATGCAGGCGTCGCCGCGCGGCTGGTGGACGATCTCGCCGCGCGCGACGCGCCCGCGGTAGGCCGCGAACCACGACAGCGCGGCCTTCTCGATGAACTCGTGGGCGTACTGGTCCACCGGCTCGATGCCGGCGGCCATCAGCTCGTCGCGCGGGCAGGCGCCAATCTTCGAGACCAGCACCGCGTGGCAGTCGTTGATCGCGCCGACGATGGACGGCAGCTGCTCGTCCTCGCCATAGCCGCCCTGGCAATACAGATCGACGCGGCGGTGGCCGACGAAGACCACGGACGGCACGCGGGCCGGCGCCGGGCCGCTCCCCAGGCGGCCCGCGGCCCCCTCGGCGGGCTGGCGATCAGCGCCTGAGGGCTGCATGTACCCGACTTCGAAGATCTGGAACTCGGTGGCGTGGCCGAAGTGCTGGTTGACCTTGCCGTGTCCTTCGGTGGCCACCGCGACCAGCACCTTCATCTCGGCATCGACGCCGTCATCGGCGGCCGCGGCGTTGAGCGCCGCGACCTTCGCCGCCTGCTGCGCCCGCCGCTCGGTCTCGACACGCTCCTGGTAGGCGCGGCGCTTTTCGAGGTCGTAGACCACCTCCATCTGGTCGATCCTGTCGAGCGTGAACTCATCGCTCCGGTCTTCGCCCAGCAGGCCGACCGCATCGGCGCGGCATTGGCGGCAATGCCGCATCAGGTGGGCGCCGCCCATGCAGGCGTCCTGCACCGCCTTCAGCTCCTGCGCCGTCGGGCCGCGCTGGCCGGTGAGGCCGAACACGGTGCCGTGCTCGGCCTCGCTGATCAGCGGCATGATGTTGTGCAGGAAGGCGCCGCGCTTCTTCACCTCGCGGTTCACCTCGTACAGGTGCTCGTCGTTGATGCCGGGGATCAGCACCGAGTTGATCTTGGTGAGCACGCCGCGCGCGGTGAGCATCTCCAGGCCCAGCATCTGCTGGCGGTGCAGGATCTCGGCGGCCTCGCGGCCCGTCACGCGGCGGTGGTCCCAGAAGATCCACGGGTAGATCTTCTCGCCGACCGCCGGGTCCACCATGTTGATGGTGATGGTGACGTGGTCGATGTGGTACCTGCAGATCTCGTCGACCATCTGCGGCAGCGCCAGCCCGTTGGTCGACAGGCACAGCTTGATGTCCGGCGCCTGCTCCTGGAGCATGCGGAACGTGTC
>JACRBA010000166.1 GCA_016213265.1 Burkholderiales bacterium
CTCTCCGTGAACTTGCTCTTCCTCATCGGCCTCTTCCTTCCGGCTGGGGCCGCATTCTCTGATTTCAGCTGTCTACTTGGTGGGGGAGCTTACGAGGAGCCTCCGTGGCCGGAGTGGGCGAGCTGCCTCTTTGAAGCGCTATTGGTGGCCGAACTCCGACGCAAACCACAGGCGTAGCTGTTCACGGAAGGTCTCTTGCGCATCGGGTATGGGGCAATGCTCGGACCCGCCGCGGGGCGTGGACGGACGCAGAGCGCGGATGGCCGCGGTCACCCGCTCAGGGGTGGCGCGCGCTGGCGCGAGCCAGCTCGCAAAGCCCGCGCGGGTGGCGCGTTGCGCGTTGTCGAACTGGTCGTAGCCCTGCGGCAGGAGCAGTTGATGCACTCCGGCGTGCCAGCCCTCTGCCAAGGTGCCGATTCCCCCGTGGTGGACCAAGAGCGACGCGTACCGTAGTACTTCGTGCAGCGGCAATGGTCCGGATCGCAAGACCGCTGTCTCTGTCGTCGGATTGGGCCACCCTGTGTGGGGCGCCCCTGCGCAGTGGTCGCGTAGAAACGGTGTGACGTGCAGCGTGCGGTAGCCAAGTCCTGCCAGCGCCGCAGTCACGCGCGCTGCCAAAGGGGTGTCCGCCGCAGCGGAGCCAAGGTACAGAACGGCCAACGGGCCGGGTGCAGTCAAGAACCGCTGGACTTGCTCAGGTACGGTGGGGCTGCTTGTCGGGCGATACAGCGGAAAGCCGATCGCCTGGAAGGTAGGCGGCGTCTCTTGCGGGCGTGAAGCGCCCCACCACTCGGGATACAGGCCGATCCGGGACATGGGCGAATGCAACCAGTCGCCGAACACCGAGGGGGCAAGGGCCGGTGTCTGCCACTGGCGCTGCCAGGCCTCCAACCGTGGCCGGGCCATGGGTTCGAGCTTCCACCGGTCGATGGCTCTCCAGACCAGTGCCTTGACCGCAGACGGTGCCCACTTCGGTACCTCATGCGGTCCAAAGAACAGAGGCCCGGCGGCTTCACGCAGCGGAAGGGGGGCCGTGTAGGCGGTGGTCCAGCGCACACGATCGGGCCAGCGATCGAACGCAAAGCGCGCGCCGACGGACAAGGGGTTCGCAATGACCGCCAGCGGTGTGCCGCCGCCCAGCGGGCGGGACAGTCGGTCGAGTGCCTCCACGGTCGGCTCCACGGCGGGCACGGCCAGATGCCGCCAGAGCACCCCCAGACCATCGATCGGATGCCACAGCTTGGGGTGCGAGAGCGTCCGGTCGTGGTCGCGCTGGCTGACGACACCGCCGAAATGCAGGCCCTCCGCCTCGACCAACGCCTGGTACGGCGCTTGGGTCAGCACATGCACCTCATGGCCGGCGTGTCGCAGTACCCGCCCCATTTCAAGGAACGGATAGAGATCGCCCGCGCTGCCCAGCGTGACCAACGCGACTTTCATCGCCGCGGCCCGCCGAAACACTCGAAACGGCGGTACTCCTGCACTCCCCGCGCAGCCTGAACGCGGTCGCCCAGGCGGTGATCGCCAGCGGTCAGTGCGAAGTAGTCGTAGACATGGCCGGGCCGCTCCACCGCCATCAGGTACTGAAAGTGGCAGCGGTATTTGTCGCGACGCAGGCGGCGCCACGCATCGGCGCCGAAAGCCTGGGCGAAGCGGGGGGATAGACGCTTGGGTCCGAGGTCGTTGCGGCGCTGAGCCGCGGGCGCGCCGTCATCGCACACCGCGGTGGGGTCGATCAGGGCGAAGCAGCACCCATCCGGGGGCGATGTGAAGTCCACCCACTGCAGCGCCCCACTGCCTCGAAGCGTCTGCAGCTCACGGCGGAAACCGGTGGCTTGGGGTTGGTAGCTGAGCACCGGGATGCACTGTCCCAGCGTGAGCAAGGCCAGCCTTTGCCACTGTGCGGGCAGAAGCGGCGGCCCCTGGTGAATGGCCCGCGCCACCACGCTCACCGCCAGCATGGCGCCCGAGCTGTGGCCGACCACCAGCACCTCGTCCAGGCTCGGTTCATCCAGCAGTTCTCGCAGGCGGCGGGCGAAATCGTCCAGCCGGTCCTCCAGCACGGGCAGTTCGCCACGCGCCTGGCGCAGGATGACGCTGGCGCTTCGCATCAGCCAGGCCGTCTGCACCTTGGCCTGCGTGGCGCTGGCCGTTCGTGCCAGCGCCCAGCCTCCTACAAGAACGACGCCCGCGCCGCCCGCGCCAGCACCGAGCGCGCCGCCCAGGGCGCCACCCTGGGACGCCGCCCACCCTGCCAGCAAGAGCAGCCCGCAGGCCGCGGCCGCCGTGCCCAGCACCAGCAGGGCCGGCAGGCTGAGCGCCAGGAAGGCGGGCCAGCTGGTCTGCAAGATCCGCCAGAGCGAACCGTTAGCCACCAGCGTGGCGGTGGTGCGCAAGGTGGTGGACACCAACCGGGCGGTTCCGCGCGGCCAATGGGCACGGACGATGTCGTCCCAGCGCAGGAACTCATAGCAGGTCTGCACCTGCGGCGCGTCGTCCGTCGCCTGCCACTCGAGTGACCATGCCGCGTTGGGCCCGACGCGACGCCGCGCCCCCACCTGCAATCGGTAGCCGCTCACCGCGGCTTGACGGGCCGCCTCGTCGCGGTACAGCGCATGGTAGTGCGCCGGACCCTGCGGGTCGAAGCCGCTCAGGTACAGCACATGGCGTCGCCGCACCCGGCCCACGTCGGCCTGGCCCTCCTGCCCCGACCGAGCCGCGTCGTTGGCCATCAGAAGATGGTCTGCTTGTGCAGGCCCTTGGTGAGCATCAAGTCGACGATGGGCTGCTCGCGCTTGTTCGCCCGCCTGCAGTGGCCAGGCTGGAAGCGGTCGGTCAGCCAGATCACGGCCCGGGCCCACCGCTGTTCACGGGCGCGCCAGGCGTGCGAGGACACCGATTCCCATGCATACCCGTTGAAGATCGTCGCGTTGACGAAGTGGTCCAGGGCGCGCACGCCGGCACGCCCGCGCGCGGTGGGGCCGGCCAGGCCGATGACCACCAGCAACAGATACCCCGCAATGGCCATGGGCACGATCGCCGTCATCACCAGGAAACCCGCCATCCGCTCCTTCATCAACCCGCTCCACCTTCCCGCTGAAACACCCTCAGACGAATGCCATTGTCGGCGCGGATGGTCAGCCGCCCCACGGGCTGCGGCACGTGGCCCGGCACCGGCTCGAAGCGGAAGCTGCGCGCCAGCGTGGCCAGGATGAGTGCGGCCTCTTGTTGGGCGAAGGCGGCGCCGATGCACACCCGCGGCCCCATCCCGAAAGGCAGGTAGGCGCGGCGCAGCGACTCGCGTGCGGACGGCGAGTCGCCAAGGGCGGCGCCTGCAGGCGGCGGCGCGTCGGCCTCGGCGTCGGCGTCGTACCTGTCGGGATCGAACTCGTCCGGCCGGGCCCACAGGGCCCGGTGGCGCTGGATGAGCCAGGGGGACACGACGACGGACGCGCCGGCGGGAACCCGCTTGTCACGCAGCGTGCAGCCGTGTGCGGACTCGCGCGCGAGAAAGCCCACCGGCGGAAACAGGCGCAGTGCTTCGCGAAACACGTTGCGCGCGAGCGTGAGGTCCTTGATGGCGCTGGGATCGTCTCCCGCGGGGTCGAAGAGGTCGCGCGCCTCCGTGTGCAGCCGCTCCTGCACATCGGGCGCGTGGGCCAGCAGGTGCAGTGACCACGACAGCGCGCTGGCCGACGTCTCATGCCCGGCCAGGAACAGCATCGCCACCTGGTCCACGAGCTCATCGAAATCGAAGCCGCGCCCGGTGGACGCGTCTCGCACCTGCAGCAGCGTGGCCAGGATGTCGCCTTCCTCCGTGGCGCGCCCATGGCGCGCCGCTTCGAAGCGCGGGCGGATGAGCTCGGCCAACAGACCGCGGATCTCGGCGGCGGCGTGCCGGCTGCGCCGCACCTGCCACCACGGCCGCAGCCAGCGCAGGCCGAAGAAGGCCGGCATCATGATCCGTGGGGCCAGCGCCTGGTAGCGCGCGAAGGCATCGAAGATCTGCCGGGCCGCGGACGAGTCCAGCGGCTGTGACAGGATGGTGCGCAGAATGATGTCGGCCGCGACGTGGGTCATCTCGACCTCGACGTCGTGGCCCGCGCCATCGGGCAGCTGCCGCAGGCGCGCGTGCATGGCGCGCGCCGCCTCCTGCATGCGCCCGAACACGTGCCGCACCCGCGCCGCCTCGAACGACGGGTTCATCAGCGCACGCTGGCGTTCCCACACCGCGCCGTTGGTGGTGAAGATGCTGTCGCCCAGCAGGGGCCGCAGGGCGTCGCCCAGCATCGCGTGCTTGGGGAATGCCGCCGCCTCGTCGCTCATGACCCGGCGCACCAGGGCCGGCTCGTTGACCATGTAGAGGTCCACCCCCGGCAGGTGCACCTCGCCCATCTTCATCTCGTAGCTGCGCGCGTACAGGCTGTCCAGCCATGACCGGCGCTTGCTGAAGAACATGCGCCAGGCCGAAGGGCGCTCGGCCTGAGGCGGCGGATAGTGGGGGCAGAAGCGGGGCGGAGTGGGCGTCATGGGGCTGCCAGATGCGCGGGCGGCGGATGCCGCTCACGCAGTGCAAGGGGGCCGGCGGTCAGTGCCAGCAGATCGTAGCCGCCCGCGTGGTCCACGGGCTTCAGGTACTGCATGTGCATCGCCAGCCGGTTGCGGCGCAAGGCGCGGTAGCGCTCGGGGCGCAGGATCTTGGGAAAGCGTGGCGACAGGCGGTGCAGCAGCGCCTGCCCGGGGCGGTGCCAGGGGCTCATGCGACCGCAAGCGGCCCAATCGGCCGGGGCGGTGTAGTCCACCCAGGTCAGGTGGGCGTGGTCGACCAAGCCGTCGAGCTCATCGCGCCAGCGGCTGGCGGTGCGATGAAAGTACACCAGCGGTGTGCAGTGGCCGAGGGAGAGCAACGCGACCCGCGGGCCGTGGGGGGCGCCCCCCGCCGCTGCGGCCGAGCCGGCGCCCGGCACGCGGCGCAGCGCGCGGGCCAAGGCGCTCGCGGCCAGCGTGGCACCCACGCTGTGGCCCACGACCAGCACCTCGGCTGCACCACCGGGCTCGCTCAGGGCGCGCGCCACCTGTTCAGCCATGGCGTCCAAACGATCGTCGAGCCCGGCGACGCGCCCTTCGGCCTGGGCGTGCGAAAAGCCGTACAGGCGCAGCAGCCAGTCCGCGCCCAGGCGGTGGGCCACCCGGCGCCAGAGCCACCAGGCCGGCGCCACACCCAGGGCGCCCGCCAGGGGCACGGCGAGCCAGGCGGGCAAGTCGGCGGCGGGCGAGGGCGCCCACGCTGCGGCCAGCGCCGCCAGGCCTGCCCAGGCGACCGTCAGGCACCCCAAGGTCACGACCAGCGGGTACATGACGAACAGCCAGTTCACCCGCGAGCTGCGCCACACGCGGCCGAAGTTGCCCTGGCGCCATCCATCCACGTAGAAGTTCCAGTGGTCACGCCACACCGAGCGCAGGCTGCGCCCCCAATGCTCGCGCACGATGTCGTCCCAGCGCAGCTGCGTCATCGCGCTCACCCGCTCGGCCCCATCGGCGTCGGTCCAGCGCAGGTCCCAGCGGTCGGCCAGCGCATGCGCCGACACGCGTTCGAGCACCGTGACGCTGCCGGCATCGGGCCCCGTCGGCGGGCAGGGGCGCTGCTGCGCCAGCGCCCTGAACAGGCGGTGGTAGTGGCGCGGGCTCTTGGGGTCGAAGCCGGCGATGAAGAACACGTGCCGGTGGACGGGCATGCGGCATTGTCGCGCGCCGCCGCGTGCGCCCGGCGAGCGCGTCAGCCGGTGGTGGGCAAGGCCAGGTCGTCGCCGACCGCGACGAGCACGCCGCTGCCCACCAGCGAGTCGAGCAGGCCCTGCGCCCAGGGCGCGGGGGCCTCACGGGGGCGTGCCACCTGCCACGCCATGCCGAAGACCGGCGTGGCCAGCAGCCATCGGGCCAGCGTGTCCCGTGGCTGGCGCTGGTGCTCGAGCATGTGGAACATCACCAGCGCCCGCGCCGCATGGTTCGCATGCCGCGCGGGGTCCCGCTCGAAGGCCTCCAGCCGCACCCGGCTCGCCGCCAGCGCCGCGGCCACGTCGCCGAAGGGAGCGCCGTGGCCGGGCACCACGCAGCGCGGTCGCAGCGATTCGATCAGCGCGAGCGTGCGCCGGGTGGCCCCGAAGCCGTCGCCGCCGTCGAGCTCGGGAAAGATGATGGCCAGGCGGTCCTCCCACAGGGCATCGCCCGCGATCAGCGTGCGGGTCTGCGGCTCGAACAGCAGCACGGCGTCGGGGTCGTGGCCCGGGGCGGCGTGCACCTCCCACCAGGCCGGGCCGAGCTGAACCCGGCTGCCGGGCACCAGGGCCTCGTCGGCACGGAAGCGCTCGCAGCTCTGGCCGGTGAGCTCGTAGGTCAGGCGCTGCTCGTCCCAGGCCTGCACGGCCGCCATCGAGTGCACCGGAATGGCCGTGCGCACGCCCGGGTGGACGGCCTGCAGCGCACGATTGCCCCCGCAGTGGTCCGAGTGCAGGTGGGTGTTGAGGATGCGCCCCAGCCGCTCGCCCGCCAGCGCATGGTGGACCAGGGCCACCGTCATGTCGGCGTGGCGGGCGTAGCCCGTGTCGACCACGGTGGCGGGTGCGTGCGGGCCCGCGGCCGCGAACACCGTCTGGTTGGCCGACAGCCAATCGCGCTGCAGCACCTGCGCGCCCAGCCCGCACAAGGCGGCGCTGAAGTCGTCGGGCATCAGGCGGCCGAGCGCAGCTCGCGGCGCAGCACCTTGCCCACCGGCGACTTGGGCAACTCCTCGCGGAATTCGATGACCTTGGGCCGCTTGTAGGCGGTGAAGTTCTCGCGGCACCAGCCGGCGATGTCCTCCTCGGACAGCGTCGGGTCCTTCTTGACGATGAACAGCTTCACGGCTTCGCCGGAGCGCGCGTCCGGGATGCCGACGGCCGCACATTCGAGCACGCCCGGATGCAGGCCGACCACCTGCTCGATCTCGGTGGGGTACACGTTGAATCCGGACACCAGGATCATGTCCTTCTTGCGGTCCACGATGCGCACCTGGCCCTGTTCGTCCATGATGCCCACGTCGCCGCTGCGGAAGAAGCCATCGGGGTACATCACCTTGGCCGTTTCGTCCGGCCGGTTCCAGTAGCCCGCCATCACCTGCGGGCCGCGGATGCAGATCTCGCCTGGCGTGCCAAAGGGCAGGTCGCGGCCCTCGTCGTCGCGGATGGTGATGTCCGTGGCGGGGAAGGGCAGGCCGATCGTGCCGGTGAAGCGGGTGATGTCGAGCCGGTTGCTGGTGGCCACCGGCGAGGTCTCCGACAGGCCGTAGCCCTCGACCACCGGGCAGCCGGTGATCTTGAGCCACTTCTCGGCGGTGGCCTGCTGCACGGCCATGCCGCCGCCGTTGCTGACCACGAGCTCGGAGAAATCGAGCCGCGCGAAGGCGGGGTCGTTGGCCAGCGCATTGAACAGCGTGTTGACCGCGGGGAACATGTTGACCTTGTGCTCCGACAGCGTGCGGATCAGGCCCGGGATGTCGCGCGGGTTCGGGATCAGCAGGTTCGTCATGCCGAAGCGCGCACCCAGCATGTAGCAGACCGTCAGGGCGAAGATGTGGTACAGCGGCAGCGCACACACGCTCGTGAGCGGCCGGTCGCCGAGCTTGGCGAGCATCGGGCCGAACCAGGCCTCGCTCTGCAGGATGTTGGCCACCACGTTGCGGTGCAGCAGCGTCGCCCCCTTGGACACGCCCGTGGTGCCGCCCGTGTACTGCAGGAACGCGACGTCGTCGGGGCCCAGCGCCACCGGCTGCAGGCGCAGGCGAGAGCCTTCGGCCACCGCCATGTTGAAGCGGGTGACGGTGCGGCCGTTGTCCAGCGGCAGACGGTAGGCCGGCACCATCTTCTTCAGGTGCCGCACGGCGAAGTTGATGAACTGGCCTTTCCAGAAGCCGAGCAGGTCGCCCATGCTGGCCAGCACGACATGCTGCACGTCGGTACCGGGCAGCGCCTCCTCCACCGTGTGGGCGAAGTTCTCCAGCACGATGAGGGTGCGTGCGCCGCTGTCCTTGAGCTGGTGGGCGAGCTCGCGTGCCGTGTACAGCGGATTCACGTTGACCACCACGCCGCCCGCGCGCAGCACGGCCGGGATGGCCACCATGTACTGCGGCAGGTTGGGCATCATCAGCGCGACGCGGTCACCCTTGGCAACGCCCTTGGCCTGCAGCCAGGCCGCCAGGGCCTGGGAGAGCTCGTCCACCTCGCGGAAGCGCAGGCGCGCGCCCATGCAGATGCTGGCATCGCGCGCGGCGTGGCGGCGCCACGATTCCTCGAGCAGCGCCACCAGCGACGGGTAGCGAGAGGTGTCGACGTTCGCCGGCACGCCCGGCGGATAGCTGGCGAGCCAGGGGCGCGGCAGGTCGGCGGGCGCGGGGGGCACGGCGCGGCCGGGCATGGCGGGGGCAAGGGTGGTCACGGCAGTCAGGCAGGTGGTTGGCAGTGGCGCCAGGGGCGCAGATCAGCCTGTGATGCTGCGGTGCAGCGCCCGGCCGCGGCTACGGTAGTTGTCCTAGCGGCGAGCTCGGATTTGTCGCCTCCGTGACACGCCGCTCGAACAAGGCCTGCAGCAGCGCACGCTCCCTGTCCTCCACCCGGGCCAGGAACTCCGACGCGCCGCCCATCGCGCCGAAGGTGTCGAAGCCGCGTTCGAGGAAGGTCTGCAACGCCGCCAGCCCCGCCGCCCGCGCCGGGCCACGCATCATGCGCAGGCTCTGGCGCAGCAGCCGGCTGCGGGTGAAATGGTCGAGCTGGCGTCCCAGGCCCAGCACGAGGTCGATCTGGTGCTCGCGCTCCGGGCGACGGCCCGTGGCCTGCCAGGCGGCCCGGTAGCCGCTGGCCGTGACATCGCCGGCAGGCAGGTGCCTGGCCATGTCGCTGTCGAGCGATTCGGTCAACGCATGCAGCTCGGCCAGGGCACCCACCGTGGCCACCACCTCGGCGGGGAACAGGCGCACGAGCGCCGGCACGATGCGCACGAACTGGGCATCGCGCTCGCCGAAATCCTGCGGGCCGTACAGGTCGTCCAGGAAGAACTGTGCGGCGGCAGCGTAGCGACGGTCGGCCAGCAGGTCGGCATGCGTGCGGGCAAAGCGCGCCTGCTGGTAGGCCTTCAGCCTCACCACCTGGGGGCCCCAGCCGGGCGCGGCCTGCCGCGAGGCGCGCTCCTTCTGCACCTGCTCCAGGTGGGCGAGGATGCGGTCGGCACTGGCGGCGGCGTGGGTACGCATGGCGCAAGGCTAGCGCACTGCGCCGGCGTCAGTCGGTGCCACACTGGGCGCTTGGCGACTCTTGTGGCGGCGATGCTGGCAAGGATTCAACAGGTGCTGGTGGGTGTGTGGCTGCTGGCCGTGGTGGCGGCGCTGGCGGCGGCCTGGCGTGGCGCGGCGTGGTGGTGGCTGGTGGCGCTGTTCGGCGGCCATGCGGTGTGGCTGGCGGTGACGGTGGCGCTCATGCGGTGGCACAACCGCCGCGATCCGGCGCCGCCGGCGAGCTGGCGTGACACGTTGGCCGCCTGGTGGAGCGAGGTGCGGGCGGCACCGGCCGTGTTCGCCTGGCGGCAGCCTTTCCGTTCGGCCGCCGAGCCGGACCATCTGCCGCGCGACGGCGCCGGGCGCCCGGGCGTGGTGCTGGTGCATGGCTTCCTGTGCAACCGTGGCCTGTGGCTGCCGTGGCTGCGCCGGCTGCGGGCGGCCGGTGTGCCCTTCGTCGCCGTCACCCTGGAGCCGGTGTTCGGCTCCATCGACGACTACGCGGCCACGATCGACGACGCGGTGCGGCGCGTGACCGCTGCCACCGGCCAGGCGCCGCTGCTGGTGGGCCACAGCATGGGGGGCCTGGCGATCCGCGCGTGGATGGCGGCTCGGTGGGCGGACGACCGGGTGCGGGGCGTCATCACCATCGGTACGCCGCACGCGGGCACCTGGCTCGCCGAAGGCTCGCACTTCGCCATCAACGCCCGGCAGATGCGGCAGGGCAGCGATTGGCTGCTTGCGCTGGCGGCGAAGGAGCCCGACTCACGCCGCCGGCTGTTCCTCTGCCTCTGGGGCCATGGCGACAACATCGTCTTTCCGGCGTCCAGCGCCTGCCTGCCCGGCGCGCGGCACCTGCACATCCCAGCCACGGCGCACCTGGCCCTGCTCGGGCACCCCGATGTCTGGGCCGCCGTGCGGGACGCGCTGGGGATCGGCGCCGACCAGCGGGCGCCCTGAGGCGTCCGCGGGCGGCTGCCACAGGCCGGCGGCGGCCAGCCCCAGCGGCATCACCACCAGCCACAGCCACACCCGGCCGTCCGCCACCGGGCCTTGCAGGGCACCCGTGGCCCAGGCGGCGGCGCCCGCCCCCCACAGCAGCCACATGGCCGTGGTGGCCGAGGGTGCACCGAAGAAACGGGGCGCATGCCGGGCCAGGCGCTGACGGCAGACATGGGCCGCCGCCCCGGCGGCCACGCCCAGGCCCAGGCCGGCGGCCCACTGCGCCAGGCCGCGCGCCCAGGGCGCCACCGGGTCGAACGCGGGCGCCCAGGCCAGCCCGATGGCGGTGGCCAGGCACCAGGCGGATAATAGGGCGAAGCTGGAACGGCGGTGGAGCTGGGCAGTCACGGTCGGGTCAGGCCTTCCGGCCGGGTCACGCCTGCAACGTGCAGGAAAGAGCGCCAGTGTCGGCAGGGCAGGCAGGCACGGCCATCACCCCGAAGGGGGGCCTCGCGGGCGGTGCGCGCGTGTCTACTGGTCCAGTTCCAGCAGCAGCTTTTCCGTGGGCGCGGCGCCCAGGTTCAGCAGCTGGGCGATGTCGCGCAGGTCGTCCGGCACCGCCGCGTTCTCCCAACCTCTGGCCGTGTGGCGCGCGAAGCGGATGGCCAGCAGCACGTTGCGCACCTGGGTGCTGCTCTCGTGGCGGTCGTCCGTCATGCGAACCAGCAGCTCGGGCAGGCGCCAAGACAGCATCAGCGCGTGTTGCACCTCGCCCAGCGGCACACCCAGCACCTGCCGCTGCACCGTGCTGCTGCGCAGCGTGGGGTCGGCCGCCTGGCGGGCGGCGATGTCCAGCGCGAGCGCTGGCGCATGCAGCCACAGCAGCATCTCGGCGAAGTCGTGCAGCAGGGCCGCTTCGTGGATGACGGGCGCGTCATGGTCGCCCCGGTGCACCGCGAAGGCCAGCGCGAATCGCGACGCGCGGTGGGCGCGCCGGATCACCTCGCGCAGACCGGCCAGCGCTTCGGGCTGACCGTCCAGGTGTTGCTCGATGGTGGGCTGGGGGCCGAAATCGCGGAAGAAAGGGGTGATGCCCAGCAGCACCAGCGCCTGCCCGGCGGTTTCCACATCGGTCAGCCGCCGATGGCGGTGCACCGAGGCGGTGTAGGCCAGCAGCTTCAGCGTCATCAGCGGATCGCCCGAGATGAGCTCGGCCAGCATGCGCGCATCCACCGCATCCTCGATCAGGCGCAGGTCTTCCAGCGCCTCGGCGGTGCTGGCCTGCACCGGGATCTCGGCGAGCTGGAAGTAGCGCACCCAGCCCGTCACGTCCCGAGGGGTGTGGCGCGGCTGGGTGGCGAGGGGAAGGTCGGGGGCGTTCATGGCCGGTGGCCGGCTCCGGATCGGAAGCAGGCTACCGGCATATCGGCCAGGCTTCGCCCCATTTGAGGGCGTTCGTCACAGGCGCGGCACCTGGATGTGCCCGACGTACTCGCCGTTGACGAACAGGGCGCCTTCGGGTGCGCCGGCCTCGGCGCAGAACTCGATCTCCGGCAGCGGCCCCGGCGCCGGGGCCACGGCGGC
>JACRBA010000167.1 GCA_016213265.1 Burkholderiales bacterium
AGGTGATCCACTTCATCAACAAGAAGATGCCCGGCGGCCTGCCCAAGAAGACCGCCCGCGCGCTGCTGGACATCGAGGACAAGGCCTACGTGCCCATCATCCGCGACCCGGCGCGCACCACGGTGGACAGCGAGGCGGTGTTCTATTTCCCCGGCTGCGGCTCCGAGCGCCTGTTCAGCCAGGTGGGCCTGGCCACGCAGGCCATGCTCTGGCAGGCGGGCGTGCAGACCGTGCTGCCGCCGGGCTACCTGTGCTGCGGCTACCCGCAGCGTGGCTCGGGCCAGTTCGACAAGGCCGAGGCCATGATCACCGACAACCGGGTGCTGTTCCACCGTGTGGCCAACACGCTGAACTACCTGGACATCAAGACCGTGGTGGTCTCCTGCGGCACCTGCTACGACCAGCTGCAGGGCTACAAGTTCGAGGAGATCTTCCCCGGCTGCCGCATCGTGGACATCCACGAGTTCCTGCTGGAAAAGGGCATCACGCTGGATGACGCCCATGGCCGCGGCACCGCCTACCTCTACCACGACCCCTGCCACACGCCGCTGAAGCAGCAGGAGCCCATGAAGACGGTGAAGGGCCTGGTGGGCGAGGGCGTGAGCAAGAGCGAGCGCTGCTGCGGTGAATCGGGCACGCTGGGCGTGAGCCGGCCCGACATCGCCACCCAGGTGCGCTTCCGCAAGGAAGAAGAGATCCGCCGCGCCGAGGCCCAGCTGCGCAGCAGCGGTCAGGTGGGCCCGAAGGACAACCTGAAGATCCTCACCTCCTGCCCCAGCTGCCTGCAGGGCCTGTCGCGCTACCAGGACGACCTGTCCAACGGCCTGCTCGAAGCCGACTACATCGTGGTGGAGATGGCCCGCCGCCTGCTGGGCGAGGACTGGATGCCGGATTACGTGCGCCGCGCCAACGACGGCGGCATCGAGCGGGTGCTGGTGTGAGCGCGGTGCCCGGCTGCGAGCTGTGCGCCGCCGCGTCGCCCGCGGGTGCCTGGCAGGTGGTGGCGGCCGATGAACGGCTGCGGGTGCTGCGCGTGCTCGACGCCCCGGCGTTCCCCGCCTTCTACCGGGTGGTCTGGCGCGCGCACGTGGCCGAGTTCTCCGACCTGGCCGCGGCCGACCGGCTGCATTGCATGGAGGCCGTGGCGGCGGTGGAGCAGGCGCTGCGCCAGGCCCTGGCCCCCACCAAGATCAACCTCGCCTCGCTGGGCAACGTGGTGCCCCACCTGCACTGGCACGTGGTGGCACGCTTCGCCTGGGACAGCCATTTCCCGGCGCCCATCTGGGCGGCGGCCCAGCGGCCATCGCCCGGCGACGCCACGGCGCAGGTGGCATCGCGGCTGGCCGCGGTGGACGCCGCCATCAGGGCTGCGCTGGCCGGCCTGACACCCGGCCGCGGGTAGGATGGCGGCCATGTCCGCCTCCGCCCGCTCCCCGCAGCCCACCGCCGTCACCGTCCACCAGTCCTCGCGTGTGCTGGAGATCGCCTTCGACGACGGGGCGCACTTTCGCATCCCGTTCGAGCTGATGCGCGTGTACTCGCCCTCGGCCGAGGTGCAGGGCCACGGCCCGGGCCAGGAGGTGCTGCAGACGGGCAAGCGCGAGGTGGTCATCGAGGCCGTCGAGCCGGTGGGGCACTACGCCCTGCAGCCGCGCTTTTCCGACGGCCACGACAGCGGCATCTTCACCTGGGAGTACCTCTACCGCCTGGGGGCGGAACAGGAGGCTCTCTGGGCCCGCTACGAGCAGCGCCTGGCCGAGGCCGGGCTGGAACGCGACTTGCCGATGGCGCCCAGCAGCGGCGGCGCCTGCGGCCACCATTGAATCGCATCATGAGCCAGACCCATTTCGGTTACCAGACGGTCGACGAGGGCGAGAAAGCCCAGCGCGTCAAGGGCGTGTTCGACTCCGTCGCGTCGAAGTACGACGTGATGAACGACCTCATGTCCATGGGCATGCACCGGGCCTGGAAGGCCTACACGGTGGCCGTGGCCAACCTGCGCGAAGGCGACCGCGTGCTCGACATCGCCGGTGGCACCGGGGATCTGTCGCGCGCCTTCGCCCGCCGCGTGGGCCCCACCGGCCGCGTGGTGCACACCGACATCAACGAGGCCATGCTGCGCACCGGCCGTGACCGGCTGCTGGACGAGGGCCTGGCCCTGCCCACCACCATTTGCGACGCCGAGAAGCTGCCCTTCAAGGACGGCAGCTTCGATCTCGTGAGCGTGGCTTTCGGCCTGCGCAACATGACGCACAAGGAAGTCGCCCTGGCCGAGATGGCGCGCGTGCTGCGTGACGGCGGCCGCCTGCTGGTGCTGGAGTTCTCCAAGGTCGCCGAGCCGCTGCGCAAGCCCTACGACTGGTACTCGTTCCAGGTGCTGCCGCGCCTGGGCCAATGGGTGGCAGGCGACGCCGAAAGCTACCGCTACCTGGCCGAGTCCATCCGCATGCACCCGGACCAGGCCACGCTCAAGGCCATGATGAAGACCGCGGGCTTCGGCCACGTGGACGTGCACAACCTGTCCGGCGGCGTGGTGGCGTTGCACGTCGGCATCAAGTGCTGAACGTGAGCCGGCGTCAGCTGCGCGCGGCCCGTCTCGGGCTGCCGGGCGGGTGGTGGCAGGGCGTCGGCCTCATGGTGGCCATCGCGCCGAGTGAAGTCACCGGCCTGTCCCTGGCGGCCGAGTCGGCGCTGGCGATCTGGCTGCTCATCTGGCAGGGCGCGCAGCGCGCCTACCCGCTGCTCGGGCCGATGTCGCTGCTGCGGCGCGTGCGCTTCATGTGGCACGCGTGGCGCCGCCGGCGTGAATGGCGGGCGCTGCGCCACGTGCCGCCGGAGTCTGCGCTGGGCCGGGCGCTGGCCACGCGTGGCGGCATGGTCCACGTCATCGCGTGGCCTTACATCCACCGGGCGTGGTCGGTGCGGCAACGGGTGGACACCGTGGTGGCCCACTACCGCGAGGTCGACCGCCAGCCCTGGCTGCAGGTGCCGCCGGGCCAGCGGGCCGTGCTTGCCCGCCTGCCTGTGGGGGGTGACGGACGCGGGGGCGAGCTCACGCTGCAGCTCGACCAGCCCGCCTGGATGGCCAAGGAGGGCGAGCTCACGCTCAGCCTGTTCGAAGGCGACCTGCGCCTGTATTCCGTGGCGTTCTCCATCGCGCAGCGCCGCGGCCTGCCGGTGATCTACGTGGGCGCCATCCAGGGCCGGTCAGTGGACGGCGCCCAGGAGCGTTATGTGGAGCTCACGCGCGAGCTGCACGGCTGCCGGCCGCGGGACCTGCTGCTGCAGGCGCTGCTGATGCTGGCCGAGTCGCTGCGCATCGGCCAGGTGCTGGCCGTGTGCGACTTCTACCGCCAGCACCGCGAGCCCCGTCTGTTCGCGAGCCTGGACCGCCACATTCCCAGCGCCAACTACGACGAGATCTGGCGCGACCGCGGCGGCGTGGAAACGGTCGACGGCTTCTTCGCCTTCGACACCGCCTGGGCGCCCCGCGCGCTCGAGACGGTGCCCGCCAAGAAGCGCGCCATGTACCGCCGCCGCTACGAGCTGCTGGGCCAGCTGCGCGACACGGTGCGTGCGCTCTGCGCCGGTAACCGCGTGCCGCGCGACCTCATCGACACGCCGCCGCGCTGAGCGCTGGCGCTCCTTCCGCATGGCCACCATCCTGCTCACCGGCGCGGCCGGTTACATCGGCTCCCACACCTGGCTCGCGCTGCAATCCGCGGGCTTCCGGGTGGTGGGGCTGGACGATTTCTCCAACAGCTCGCCGAAGGTGCTGGACCGCCTGCAGGCGCTGGGCGGCCAGGTGCCCGTGTTCGAGCGGGCCAGCATCACCGACGCGGCCGCCCTCGATGCGGTCTTCCAGCGCCATGCCATCGACGCGGTGGTGCACTTCGCCGCCTTCAAGGCCGTGGGCGAGTCGGGGGAGAAACCGCTGGCGTACTACGCCAACAACATCGGCGGCCTGCTCACCACCTGCCAGGCCATGCAGCGGCACGGCGTGACACGCCTGGTCTTCAGCTCCAGTGCCACGGTGTACGGCGAGCCGCAGTACCTGCCCTACGACGAGGCCCACCCGCTGTCGGCCATCAACGTGTACGGCCGCACCAAACTCTACGGCGAGCAGATCCTGCGTGACCTGGCCGCCGCCGATCCGGCCTGGGCGGTGGCCTGGTTGCGCTACTTCAATCCCGTGGGCGCGCACGAGAGCGGCCGCATCGGCGAAGACCCGCGTGGCATCCCGAACAACCTCATGCCCTATGTGGCCCAGGTGGCGGTGGGGCGGCGCGAGCATCTGCAGGTCTTCGGCGGCGATTACGACACGCCCGACGGCACGGGGGTGCGCGACTACCTGCACGTGATGGACCTGGCCGACGGCCACGTGGCGGCCCTGCGCCACCTGCTGGACGGCCGCGGCTCGATCACGGCCAACCTGGGCACCGGCCGCGGCCACAGCGTGCTGGAGCTGGTGCGGGCCTACGAGCGCGCCAGCGGCCGCCCCATCCCCTACCGCATCGTCGATCGCCGCCCCGGCGACCTGGCCTCGTCCTGGGCCGACCCGCGCGTGGCCCGCGAGCAGCTGGGCTGGCAGACCACGCGCGACCTGGACGCCATGTGCGCCGACAGCTGGCGCTGGCAGAGCGCCAACCCGCGGGGCTACGACTGACCCTCCTTACCCGACGGACGAGGGGCCGACCCCGCGGGCCGAGCGCCGGGCCGCCCCAAGCCGGCCCGCCATCCCCCTGGGGGATCGTCCGACGTACCCGTCGGACGAGGGGCCGACACCTACCTACAATCGAGCGATGGCCAACCCCGTCACCGAGCTGCTGCTGCCCGCGGCGACCGACCGCTTCATCCTGCTGGCCAACCACGTGCTGTCCAGCGCACCGGCGGCCACCGAGCGCCTGAAGGCCCATGCCGGCCGTCGGCTGCGCGTGGAGGTGGACAACTGGCGCATTCCCCTGCCGCCGCCGCCGCCGCTGACCCTGCGCGTCACGCCGGCCGGCCTGTTCGAAACCGCCGGCCTGCCCGGTGAGCCCGACGCGGCCATGCCGCCCGAGCTGCGCCTGCGCGTGGACGCCGCACGGCCGTTCGAGGCGGCCCGCCGTGTGGCCACCGGCGAGCTGCCGCCGGTGCAGATCGAAGGTGACGTCGCCTTCGCGGCCGACGTGAACTGGGTGGTGGGCAACGTGCGCTGGGACATCGGCGGCGACCTGGAGCGCGTGTTCGGGCCCCTGGTGGCCGGTGGCTTCTCGCAGGTGGGCGACAAGCTGGCCCAGACCGCCCGCACGCTCGCCGAAGGCGCCGCCAGCGTCTGGCGCAAGCCCTGACGGGCGCGCCGCGCCCCGCGCCATGCGATTCGTCCTGCGGCTGGTCCGCATCCTCTTCACGTTCTGGCGCTTCGGCGTCGGCGAGATGGCCCTCACCGGGCTGGGGCCCCGGCGCCTGGGGCCGCTGGCCCGCGTGCTCCCGCTGGGCCGCCGCTTCACCGAGCCGCGCGGTGTGCGCCTGCGCCTGGCGCTGGAACGCCTGGGCCCCATCTTCATCAAGTTCGGCCAGGTGCTGTCCACCCGACGCGACCTGATGCCGCTGGACGTGGCCGACGAGCTGGCCAAGCTGCAGGACCGCGTGCCGCCGTTCCCCGCGGCCGAGGCCCGCGCCATCATCGAGCGCGAGCTGGGCCTGAAGCTGGAGGCGGTGTTCGCCCACTTCGACGACACGCCGGTGGCCAGTGCCTCGGTGGCGCAGGTGCATTTCGCCACCCTGCGCGATGGCAGCGAGGTGGCGGTGAAGGTGCTGCGGCCCGGCATGCTGGCCGTCATCGACGACGACCTGGCCATCCTGCACACCCTGGCGCGCTGGGTGGAGCGGCTGTCGGTGGACGGCCGGCGCCTGCGCCCGCGCGAGGTGGTGGCCGAGTTCGACGCCTACCTGCACGACGAGCTCGACCTCGTGCGCGAGGCGGCCAACGCCGCGCAGCTGCGCCGCAACATGGCCGACCTGCCGCTGATCATCGTGCCCGAGATGCACTGGGACCTGTGCACGCGCAACGTCTGCGTGATGGAGCGCATGACCGGCGTGCCAATCAGCCAGATCGGCCGCCTGCGCGATGCGGGCGTGGACATCAAGAAGCTGGCCCGCGACGGCGTGACCATCTTCTTTACCCAGGTGTTCCGCGACGGCTTCTTCCACGCCGACATGCACCCGGGCAACATCCAGGTGAGCATCGCGCCCGAGACCTTCGGCCGCTACATCGCACTCGATTTCGGCATCATCGGCACGCTCACCGAGACGGACAAGGACTACCTGGCGCAGAACTTCATCGCCTTCTTCCGCCGCGACTACAAGCGCGTGGCGGAGCTGCATGTGGAGTCCGGCTGGGTGCCGCCGACCACGCGTGTCGATGCACTCGAAGGCGCCATCCGCGCGGTGTGCGAGCCGCAGTTCGACCGCCCGCTGAAGGACATCTCGCTGGGCCAGGTGCTCATGCGGCTGTTCCAGACCTCGCGCCGCTTCAACGTGGAGATCCAGCCCCAGCTGGTGCTGCTGCAGAAGACCCTGCTCAACGTCGAGGGCCTGGGCCGCCAGCTCGACCCCGACCTGGACCTGTGGACCACCGCCAAGCCCTTCCTCGAGCGCTGGATGGACGAGCAGATCGGCGGCCGCGCGGTGTGGCGCCGCCTGAAGGCCGAGGCACCGCACTACGCCAAGCTGCTGCCTGAGCTGCCGCGCCTGCTGCACGACGCCCTGGCGCGCCAGGCGGGCCAGCGCGCGAGCGACGAGTCGGTGCTGCTGGCCGAGCTGCTGCGTGAGCAGCGCCGCACCAACCGCCTGCTGGGCGGGGTGGCCTGGGGCGCGGTGGGCTTCCTCGCCGGCGCGGTGGTGGCACGGCTGGTGCTTCTGGCCCACGGGGGGTGAACCCCCCGGTCCCAGGGCCGGCGGGCGGACGATAATGCCGCCCGCCTGTGGACCTGCCCCCTTGCTGTCGGCGCCATGAACACCATCCTCATCACCTTTGTCGTGCTGTACCTCGTCGGCACCCTGGCGCTGGGCGCCTGGGCCGGCACCCGCATCAAGACCACCACCGATTTCGCCATCGCCGGGCGCAGCCTGCCGCTGGTGATGGTGGTCACCACCACCTTCGCCACCTGGTTCGGCGCCGAGACGGTGATGGGCATCCCGGCCCGCTTCGTGCAAAGCGGCCTGGGCGGCATCGTCGAGGACCCCTTCGGCGCCGGCCTGTGCCTGGTGCTGGTGGGCGCTTTCTTCGCCGCGCGCCTGTACCGCCTGAACCTGCTGACCATCGGCGACTTCTACCGCCAGCGCTTCGGCAAGGGCGTGGAGGTGTTCTGCTCCTCGGCCATCATCCTCAGCTACCTGGGCTGGGTGGCCGCGCAGATCACGGCGCTCGGCCTGGTGTTCTCGGTGCTCACCAACGGCGCCATGAGCGAGACCGCCGGCATGGTCGTGGGCACGCTGGCCGTGCTCATCTACGTGGTCATCGGTGGCTTCCTGGCGATCGCCTGGACCGATTTCATCCAGATGATCGTGCTGGTGGTGGGCCTGTCGGTCATCGCCGTGTTTGCGGCCGACCTGGCCGGCGGCACGGGCCCGGTGCTGGCCATGGCGCAGAGCAAGGACCTGTTCGCCTTCCTGCCGCCGCCCACCTTCACCGACATCGCCATGTTCGTCGGCGCGGCGCTCACCATGATGCTGGGCAGCATCCCGCAGCAGGACGTGTACCAGCGCGTCATGTCCGCCCGCAGCGCCGAGGTGGCCCGCCAGGGCGCCATGATCGGCGGCTTCAGCTACATCCTCTTCGCCTTCGTGCCGATGTTCATCGTGGCCAGCGCCGTGGTGGTGATGGGCGACGAGGCCATGGCCCTGGCCGAGAACGACTACCAGCGCCTGCTGCCCACCTTCGTGCTCACGAAGATGCCACTCATCATGCAGATCCTGTTCTTCGGGGCGCTGCTGTCGGCCATCAAGAGCACCTCGTCGGCCACGTTGCTGGCGCCGTCGACCAGCTTCGTCGAGAACATCCTCAAGAACCTGCGGCCCCACATGAGCGACCGCCAGCAGCTGCTGGCCATGCGCGTGACCATCGTGGTGTTCGCCGCCCTGGTGCTGCTGTACGCCATCGCGATGAAGGGCACGCCCATCTATGACCTGGTGTCCTCGGCCTACCAGGTCACGCTGGTCGGCGCCTTCGTGCCGCTGGTGTTCGGCCTGTACTGGAAGCGCGCCACCACCCAGGGCGCGGTGCTGTCCATCGGCGCGGGCGTGTTCACCTGGCTGGTGTTCTTCCCGCAGATCAGCGACTTCGGCGAGGCCTTCCCGGGCCAGCTCGCCGGCCTGATCGCCGCCCTCGTGGGCATGGTCGCCGGCTCGCTCGGGCCGCAGGTCATGCGCAACCGCCACGAGCCGCACACCCACCACATCGCTTGAAGTCCGGGCCGGCCGCCCCCATCTGTCGGGGCGCCGGGTGGCCGGCGGCCAGCGATGCCGCCGGCTTATAATTTCACGTTTTGAATCAAGGGTTTGGCCATGCCGATCTACGCTTATCGCTGCGCCGCCTGCGGCCATTCGCGTGACGTGCTGCAGAAGCTGTCCGACGCGCCGCTGACGGTGTGCCCCGCCTGTGGGGCCGAACAGTTCGCCAAGCAACTCACCGCTGCCGGGTTCCAGCTCAAGGGCTCGGGCTGGTACGCCACCGACTTCCGGAACAGCGGCGGCTCGGGCGCGAGCACCGGCAAGCCGGCCGCCGGTGCGGCCGAAGGCGGCGGCTCGTCCGCCAGCAGCGGTGGCGACAGCGCGGCGGCGGCGGCGTCCACGCCCTGCGGCGGCTCCTGCGCCTGCCACTGAGCGCGCGCCGCGTGCCTTTGCCCCCCTCACCGCGCCGGATCCTGCCTTGAAGAAATACCTGCTCGCCGGCCTGCTGACCTGGCTGCCCCTGGCCATCACGGTGTGGGTGCTGCTGTGGGTGCAGGGCCTGCTGGACGGCATGTTCAATGCCTTCCTGCGCGGGGCCAGTGCGGTGCTGCCCGACCCGCTGGCGGGCAGCCTGCAGCAGCTGGGCGAGTGGCCGGGCCTGGGCGTGGTGGTGATGCTCGCGCTGATGCTGCTCACCGGCATGTTCGTCACGAACATGTTCGGCCAGTGGTGGGTGCGCCAGTGGGACGCGCTGCTGCAGCGCATTCCCATCGTCAAGTCGATCTACAGCTCGGTCAAGCAGGTCTCCGACACGCTGTTCTCGAGCAACGGCAACGCCTTCCGCGAGGCCGTGCTGGTGCAGTACCCCCATGCCGGCTCCTGGACCATCGCCTTCGTCACCGGCCGGCCCGGCGGCGAGGTGGCCGGCCAGCTGCCCGGCGAGCACGTCAGCCTGTACGTGCCCACCACGCCCAACCCCACCTCCGGCTTCTTCCTGATGATGCCGCGCACGGCCGTGCGGCCGCTGCAGATGAGCGTGGACGAGGCGCTCAAGTACATCATCTCCATGGGCGTGGTGGCCCCTCCGCCGCCTGCGCCCCCGGCCCTGGCCCCGCTGGCCCGGCCGGAGGGGGCCGACCCCAATCGGGCGGGCTGAGACGCCGAGGCTTCCGGCGCTCAGTCCTGAGGGTTGACCACCCCGCCCCGAGCCTGCCCACCCCCGTTTTTCATCCTCGGGCCCGCGGCCAGTTGGCCGGGCCCCAACGCTTCGAACACCGAAGCCAGGAGCACCTCATGCGAACCACCTACTGCGGCCTCGTCAGCGACGCGCTGATGGGCCAGACCGTCACCCTCATGGGCTGGGCACACCGCCGGCGCGACCATGGCGGCGTGATCTTCATCGACCTGCGCGACCGCGAGGGCCTGGTGCAGATCGTGTGCGACCCGGACCGCCCGGACATGTTCAAGACCGCCGAGGGCGTGCGCAACGAGTTCTGCCTGAAGGTGGTGGGCAAGGTGCGCGCGCGCCCGGCCGGTACCGAGAACGCCAACCTCGTGTCGGGCAAGGTCGAGGTGCTGTGCCATGAGCTCGAGGTGCTCAACGCCTCGGTGACGCCGCCGTTCCAGCTCGACGACGAGAACCTCAGCGAGACCACGCGCCTGACGCACCGCGTGCTGGACCTGCGCCGCCCGCAGATGCAGAAGAACCTCATGCTGCGCTACCGCGTGGCCATGGAGGTGCGCAAGTTCCTCGATGCCAACGGCTTCGTGGACATCGAGACGCCCATGCTCACCAAGAGCACGCCGGAGGGCGCGCGCGACTACCTCGTGCCCAGCCGCGTGCACGACGGCCACTTCTTCGCGCTGCCGCAGTCGCCCCAGCTGTTCAAGCAGCTGCTGATGGTGGCGGGCTTCGACCGCTACTACCAGATCACCAAGTGCTTCCGTGACGAGGATCTGCGCGCCGACCGCCAGCCCGAGTTCACGCAGATCGACATCGAGACCTCCTTCCTCACCGAGGAGGAGATCCGCTCGATGTTCGAGGGCATGATTCGCACGGTGTTCAAGCACACCATCGGTGTCGAGCTGCCGGCCTACCCGGTGATGACCTACGCCGACGCGATGTTCAAGTACGGCTCGGACAAGCCCGACCTGCGCGTGAAGCTCGAGTTCACCGAGCTGACCGACGTGATGAAGGACGTGGACTTCAAGGTCTTCTCCACCCCGGCCACCACCCGCGGCGGGCGCGTCGTGGCGCTGCGCGTGCCGGGCGGCGGCGACATGAGCCGCGGCGAGATCGATGGCTACACCGAGTTCGTGAAGATCTACGGTGCCAAGGGCCTGGCCTGGGTGAAGGTGAACGACCTGGCCAAGGGCCGCGAGGGCCTGCAGTCGCCCATCGTGAAGAACCTGCACGACGCGGCGCTGAACGAGGTGCTCGCCCGCACCGGCGCCCAGAACGGCGACCTGCTGTTCTTCGGCGCCGACAAGGCCAAGGTGGTCAACGACGCCATCGGCGCGCTGCGCATCAAGATCGGCCACTCCGAATTCGGCAAGTCGCGCGGCCTGTTCGACGACGTGTGGGCGCCGCTGTGGGTGGTGGACTTCCCCATGTTCGAGCACGACGAGGAGGAGGACCGCTGGAACGCGGTGCACCACCCCTTCACCAGCCCCAAGGACGGGCACGAGGACCTGATGGACACCGACCCCGGTGCCTGCATCGCCAAGGCCTACGACATGGTGCTCAACGGCTGGGAGCTCGGTGGCGGCTCGATCCGCATCCACCGCGCCGAGGTGCAGAGCAAGGTGTTCACGGCCCTGAAGATCTCGCCGGAGGATGCCCAGGTGAAGTTCGGCTTCCTGCTCGACGCGTTGCAGTACGGCGCGCCGCCGCACGGCGGCCTGGCCTTCGGCCTGGACCGACTGGTCACCCTCATGACCAAGGCCGAGTCCATCCGCGACGTGATCGCCTTCCCCAAGACGCAGCGCGCCCAGTGCCTGCTGACCGGGGCGCCCAGCATGGTGGACGAGAAGCAGCTGCGCGAGCTGCACATCCGCCTGCGCAACGCGGCGGCGGCGGCCTGACATGGGCGCGGCCCGGCGCTGGTGGCGAGCCACCCGGCCGGGCTTTCTGCTGGTCACGCTGAGCGCGGTCGCCGCGGGCATCGCGCTCACCCAGGCCTGCGGTTGCGGCTGGGACGCCCCCGCCGCGGCCGGCACCGTCGTGCTGGCCCTGCTCACCCACGCCGCGGTCAACCTCTACAACGACTACGGCGACGCGGTGGGTGGCTCTGACGCCATCAACACCGACCGCCTCACGCCCTTCTCGGGCGGCTCGCGCGCCATCCAGGACGGCGTGTTCACCGCGGCGCAGATGCGCGAGGCGGCGTTGCGGCTCGGGCTCGTCGTGGTCGGCGGCGGCCTGGTGCTGGCGGCCCGCGCCGGCCCGGGCCTGCTGCTCGTGGGCGTGGCGGGCCTGGTCCTGGGCTGGGCGTATTCGAGCCCCCGCGTCGCGCTCATGGCGCGCGGCTGGGGCGAGCCGGCCGTGGCGGCCGGCTGGTGGCTCATCGTCGTGGGCGCCGACTACGTGCAGCGCCATGCCTTCAGCGGCGTCGCGGCCGTGGCCGGGGTCAGCCCGGCGCTGCTGGTGGCCGCCATCCTCTGGGCGGCGGAGTTCCCGGAGGCCCGCGCCGATGCGGCCGTGGGCAAGCGCACGTGGGTGGTGCGCCTGGGCCCCGAGGCGGCGGCGATCGCCTTCGCGGGCATCGTCACCACCGCGCACCTCTGGGTGGCCGCCTGGTGGTGGGTGGACTGGCTGCCCTTCACGGCCTGGTGGGCGCTGGGCAGTGCGCCGCTGTCGCTGGCCGCGGCCGCGCTGCTGTGGCGGCGTGCGCGCGAGCCGCACCGGCTGGGCCCGGCCATCGGCCTGTCGATCGCCTCGGCGGTGCTGCACGCCGGCCTGCTGGCCGCCGCCTCGGTGGCCGTGGCGCGCCTGCGCTGACGCGCGCCGGGCGGGCGGCTCAGGCCTGCCCGTGCTTGGTCTCGAAGCGGATGCCCACGGCCTGCAGCAGCGGCGTGGGCAGCTGCCCGCCGGCGCAGATGATCACCGCGTCGGCCGGCACCTGCTGCCGTTCGCCCCGGGCATCGGCCAGCTCCGCGTGCCCGGCGAGGATGCGCTGCACCTGGCTGCCCAGCCAGAGCTGCACACGACCCGAGGCGACCAGGGCCTGCAGGCGTTCGCGGTTCTTGCCCTTCACGCGCGAGAAGGCCTCGCCGCGGTACGACAGGGCCACCCGCGTGCGGGGCGTCTCGGCCAGGGCGATGGCGGCCTCGAGCGCACTGTCGCCCCCGCCCACCACCAGCACCGCCTGCCCGGCGTACTGCGCGGGGTCGATGAGCCGGTAGGCCACATGCGCGGCGTCCTCGCCGGGCACGCCCAGCGTACGCGGCGTGCCGCGCCGGCCGATGGCCAGCAGCACCTGTCGGGCACGGTGCTCACCCCGCGTGGTGCGCACGCGGAAGCCGCCCTCCGGGGCCGGCTCGATGGCTTCCATGCGCTCGGCGAAGCCGATGGCCAGCCCGAAGCGCTGCACCACGTCCTGCCAGAACTCGAGCAGCTTCTCCTTGCTCACCTCGGTGAAGCGCACCCGGCCCACCAGCGCCAGCTGCACCGGGGCGGTCATGGCCACCTTCTGGCGTGGGTAGTGGAAGATGGCACCGCCCAGCGAGCGCTCCTGCTCGATGACGCGGTAGCGCAGACCGAGCGCCTGCGCACTGAGCGCCGCCGACAGGCCCGCGGGCCCGGCGCCCACGATCAGCGCGTCGAGCTCACCGCCCATCGCGGCCCCACCGGCCGCGCGGGCCCGCTGGGCCATGGCCTCCATGGCCTGCCGGCCCTGTTCAGCGGCCTTGCGGATCAGGCCCATGCCGCCCAGCTCGCCCGCGATGAACAGCCCCGGCACGTTGGTCTCGAACTGGGGTGTCAGCAGGGGAATGTCCACACCGCGGCGGGCGGTGCCGAAGACCAGCGAGATGGCGTCGAACGGACACGCCGCATGGCAGGCGCCGTGGCCGATGCAGGCGGACGCGTTGACCAGCGTGGCCTTGCCGCCCACCAGCCCCAGCGCCTGCTCGGGGCAGGCCGCGGCGCAGCTGCCCGAGCCGATGCAGCGCGCTGGGTCGACGACGGGATGCAGCGACGCGGGCTCGGCGAGCCCGGCCGCCTGGGCATCGGCCAGCGCCTCGGCGTGCGAGCGTTCGCGGCGCCTGCGCCACCACAGGTGCGTGCCCACGGCCAGCGCGGGCAGCACGGCGTAGACGAGTGCGACGGAGCCGTCCATGGGGGCCGGGCGCGGCCGGTCAGCGCACGGTGTCGGCGATCACCAGCGACAGGCCGCTGGCCCCGGGCGCCATCGGGGCGCTCAACACCTCCAGGTCGCCGGGTTGCGGCATGGCCTGGCCCGACTTGGATACCCGTGCGCCCACGACCACCCGGCTGGCCTGGCTCAGGCGCGCCTGGGGCGTCATGGCCTGGGAATCGTCGAGCGTGAAGTCGAAGGGCAGGTCGCGCACGCGCTTCTTCACGATGGCCAGCGGCATGCGGGGGCCCTCGGCGGCGCGGGCGAAGACGAAGACCGTGTCGTCCGGCGACGCCTTCGAGGCCAGCGCGGGCGACAGCGAGACGCGGCCGCGCAGCGTGGCGCCGGCCGCCGCGGCAGGGGCGGTGCCGGGTGTCGCCGCCGGCGCGGGGGAAGCGGCCATGGGTGCCGAGGCCCCGCCCGGCGTGCCGCCGGCCAGCGCCCGCGCTTCCGTCACGCCGGCCCGGGCCTGCTCGACCAGTGCGCTGTCGGCCGGCCCCACGCGCACCGCCTCGTTCCAGTGGCGCTGGGCGGTGGCGTAGTCGCCGCGGTCGAAGGCGATGGTGCCGGCCAGCAGCAGCGCCTTGAGGTTGGCGGGGTCGGCGGCCAGGGCCTGCTGCACCAGCCGCGCCGGCTCGCCCTCGAAGCGCCGCTCCTGCGTCATGGCCAGGGCGTCGGCCAGGTCGGCCAGGGCCTGGGCGTGGCGGGGCTCCAGCGTGAGCACGCGGCGGAAGGCCGCGATGGCCGGCTCGAAGCGGCCCAGCACCGCGTAGCTGCGGCCGAGCATGAGCCAGCCCTCCACGTTCTGCGGCTCCTGCGCCAGCCGGCGGGCCAGGTTCTCCACCATGGCCTCCACCTGGGCGGCGGCCATGGGGTGGGGCGACGAGGCGGCGCCTGCGGGGCCGGGGGCGGCGTCCGGCTCCACCTGGGCGATGGGCGGGCCGGCAGGGCGCTCACCGGGGCCCGTGCGCCAGCCCTCGGCGCTGCCCAGCCACCACGCGCCCGCAGCAGTGAACACCAGCACGAAGGCGCCGATGCCGGCGAGCAGCCGGCGTGAGGGGCGCGCGCCGGCCGGCCCGGGGGCGGCAGCCGGGGCGGCCGCGCCGGTGGGCGACGCGGAGGGGGGCCCCGAGGGCGGCGCGGTCATCACCGCCTCCACCAGCCGCTTCTCCAGCGCCATGCGCGCCTGCTGGGCGGATTCTTCGGACAGGGTGCCGGCGGCGCGCAGATCGTCGATCTGGCGGATCTGGCGCTTGAGGTCTTCCACGGAGTCAGCGGGCATCGTGCGGGCGGTCAGGAGGGGTCAGGGGGGTGTCGGCGTCTGGCAGCTCGGCGTCGAAGGCGTCGTCGGGCAGGCGCTGGCGGCGGCGCAGCACGGCCAGCAGCACGCCCAGGCCCAGCAGCATGAGCAGCGCCGGGCCGCCCCACAGCAGCGCGGTGCGCGCATTCAGCGGCGGGCGGTACAGCACGAACTCGCCGTAGCGGTCGGTCATGAAGCCGCGCACTTCGTCGGGCGTGCGGCCGGCGCGCAGCTGGTCGCGGATCTGGTCGCGCAGGTCGGCCGCCAGCTCGGCATGCGAGTCGGCCACCGTCTGGTTCTGGCAGACCACACAGCGCAGCTCGTTGGCGATGGCCATCATGCGGGCCTCAAGCGCGGGGTCGTCGGCCGCGGGCCGGGCCTGGCCCGCCGGGAGCGGGGCGGAGGCCGCGGGGGCCTGGGCGAAGGCCACGGAGGCGGCCAGCATCCCGGCCGCGCACAGGGCCCCGAGCGTGGCCGCCCGCAGGGCCCGCCACGTGGCGGGCCGGGCGGGGAGCAGGTGCGGTGTCGTCATGCGGCCAACCGCTTGAGCAGCGGCTCCAGGTCGTTGCGGATCACCTCGGGCGTGAGCGGGCCGATGTGCTTGTAGCGCACGACCCCCTGGCGGTCGATCACAAAGGTCTCGGGCACGCCGTAGACGCCGTAGTCCAGGCCGATGCGGCCCTGCGGGTCGAACAGCGAATCGGTGTAGGGGTTGCCGAAGCGCTGCAGCCACTCGCCGCCCGCGGCGCGCTCGTCCTTGTAGTTCAGGCCGATGAGCGTGACCGTGGGCTGTCGGCGGGCGAAGTCGACCAGCAGCGGGTGCTCCTCGCGGCAGGCGCCGCACCAGGAGGCCCACACGTTGAGCACCCAGACGCGGCCGAGCAGGTCCTCGCGGCGCAGCGTCTTGTCCGCGTCGGCCAGCGTGGGCGCGGAGAAGGCCGGCGCGGGCTTGTCGATCAGCGGCGAGGGCACCTCGCGCGGGTTGAGCGTGAGCCCCACGGCCAGGAAGATCACCAGGGCCAGGAAGATGCCCAGCGGGATGAGGGTGCGGGCCTTCATGCGGCGCCTCCCGAAGTGGCGGTGGACAGGGGCGGCACCGTCTCGCCCGCACGCTGGGTGGCGCGGCGCGCGCTGCGGTAGCGGCGGTCGCTGGCGGCCAGGGCGCCACCGAGCGACATGACCACGCAGCCCAGCCAGATCCAGGCGATGAGCGGCTTGACCTGCAGGCACAGCGTCCAGCTGCCGTCGTCCTGCGGCTCGCCGAGCGAGACGTACAGGTCACGCGCCAGGTTGCTGTGGATGGCGGCTTCGGTCATCGGGTTGCGCTGCACCTGGTACACGCGCTTCTCGGGGCGCAGCTCGGCGAGCACCTGGTCGCCGCGCAGCACCGTCACGCGGCCCTGCATGGCGGCGTAGTTCGGGCCCTGCACCGGCGTCGTGCCCTCGAAGCGGAAGCTGTAGCCGCGCAGCTCGGCGGTCTGGCCCGGGGCCATGCGCACGTCGAGCTCCTGCTCATGGGTGCGCACACCGGTGACGCCGGCGATGAACATCGCCACGCCCAGGTGCGCCACCCACATGCCGGCCAGCGCACGGCTGACCTGGCCGGGCTGGCGACGCCAGCCCCACGCATCCACCAGCACGCCGGCCGTGACCCACGTGGCCAGGGCATACCCGGCAATGGACCAGGCCGAGGCGCGGCCGGCGATCACCGCCGTGGCGGCCGGCACCACCACCGTGGCCACGGCGGCCCAGCGCAGCCGGCGGGCCAGCGAGGGCAGCTCGTCGCCCTTCCAGCGCGCCAGCGGGCCGGCACCCAGCACCACGATCAGCGGCGCCATCAGCCAGCGGAACACCGTGTCGAAGTAGGGCGGGCCCACGCTGATCTTGCCCAGGCCGAGCGCGTCCAGGAACAGCGGGTACATGGTGCCCAGCAGCACCGCGCCGGTGGCGGTGATGAGCAGCACGTTGTTCAGCAGCAGCGTGGTCTCCTTGGACACCGTGGCGAAGCGCTGGCCCAGGCCCACCGACGACGCGCGCACGGCATACAGCATCAGCGAGGCGCCCACCACCACCACCAGGAAGGCCAGGATGAACAGGCCGCGGCGCGGGTCGGTGGCGAAGGCATGCACCGACGACAGCACGCCCGAGCGCACGAGGAAGGTGCCCAGCAGCGACAGCGAGAACGCCAGGATGGCCAGCAGCACCGTCCAGGCCTTGAAGCTGCCGCGCTTCTCGCTGACGGCCAGCGAGTGCATGAGCGCCGTGCCCACCAGCCAGGGCATGAAGGAGGCGTTCTCCACCGGGTCCCAGAACCACCAGCCGCCCCAGCCCAGCTCGTAGTAGGCCCAGGCGCTGCCGAGCGCGATGCCGAGGGTGAGGAAGATCCAGGCGGCGATGGTCCAGGGCCGCGACCAGCGTGCCCAGGTGGCGTCCAGCTGGCCGCCCAGCAGCGCAGCGATGGCGAAGGCGTAGGCCACCGAGAAGCCCACGTAGCCCATGTAGAGCATGGGCGGGTGGAACACCATGCCCGGGTCCTGCAGCAGCGGGTTCAGGTCTCGCCCGTCGGCCACGGCCGGCAGGATGCGCTCGAAGGGGTTGGAGGTGAGCAGCATGAACAGCAGGAAGCCCGCCGACACCCAGGCCATCACGCCCAGCACACGCGCCACGAACACCGTGGGCAGGGCGCGGCTGAAGGCCGCCACCGCGGTCATCCAGGCGGCCAGCATGGTCACCCACAGCAGCAGCGAGCCCTCGTGGCCGCCCCAGGTGCCGGCGACGCGGTAGGCCAGCGGCAGCCGGCTGTTGGAGTTGGCCGCCACGTAGAGCACCGAGAAATCGTGCCGCACGAAACTCGCTACCAGGGCGAGGAAGGCCGCCCCCACCAGCGCAGCCTGCAGCACGGTGAGCGGGCGGGCGAGCGCCATCCAGTCGTCGCGCCCGCGTTGGGCGCCGGCCAGCAGCAGCGTGCCCTGCACCAGGGCCAGCGCGAGCGCCAGGATCAGGGCCAGCTGGCCCAGTTCGGGGATCATCGGGGGGCTCCCGTCTGCAAGGTGGGTGCGGATTGCGGCTGGCCACCCGGGTGGCCGGCCTGCTTCAGCGCCTCGGCCGCCTCAGGGGGCATGTAGTTCTCGTCGTGCTTGGCCAGCACCTCGCGCGCGACGAACACGCCGTCCGGGCCGAGCAGCCCCTGCGCCACCACGCCCTTGCCTTCCTTGAACAGGTCGGGCAGCAGGCCCTGGTAGCGCACCGGGATCTCCTTGGCGGTGTCGGTGACGACGAAGCGGATTTCCACGCCGTCACGCTCCACGCTGCCCGCCTTGACCAGCCCGCCCAGGCGGAAGGTGCGCTGGGTGGGCGCCTCGCCGGCGGCCACCTGGGTGGGCGAGAAGAAGAACACCAGGTTGCTCTGGAAGGCGTTGAGCACCAGGGCCGTCGCGGCCCCGAGCGCCAGCACCACGCCGGCCACGATGGCCAGCCGCTTGCGGCGGGGCGTCATGGCGTGGCCTCCAGGGCGTCGAGTGCGTCGCGCCGGCTGCGGCGCACGCGGGCGTGCACGGCCACGCCTTCGGCGACCAGCAGCACGAGGGCAGGAAGGTAGGCGCCCCACACGAAGAGCGCATGGCCCTCGGTAGAGAACAGCCAGTCAAGGGATGCCATGGTCGAGCAGCCTTTCGTTCAAGCGGGGTCGCGGCCGGGCGTGCCGGCGGCGAGGTGGGGCTCCTGCGCGAAGCTGATGGCCCGGGCGCGGGTGAGCGCCGCGGCGATCGCCTGCGCCCAGCAGGCCAAGGTGGCCAGGGCCAGCGCGAGGAGCATGGTGCGCGCCATGGTGGGCGCGGCGGTCATGCTGATGGACGCGCCCTGGTGCAGCGTGTTCCACCACTTCACCGAGAAGTAGATGATGGGCACGTTGATGGCGCCCACCAGCGCCAGCATGGCGCCGGCCTGAGCGGCGCGGCGGTCGTCGTCGATGGATTCCACCAGGGCCAGGTAGCCCAGGTACAGCAGCAGCAGGATCAGCTCGGAGGTCAGCCGCGCGTCCCACACCCACCAGGCGCCCCAGGTGGGCTTGCCCCACACCGCGCCGGTCCACAGCGCGATGGCGGTGTACAGCGCGCCGGTGGGGGCCAGCGCGCGGGCCAGGCGCGAGGCCATGCGCACGTTCCAGACCCAGCCCACCACCGCCCACATCGCCATGGCCAGGTAGCAGATCATCGACAGCCACGCGGCCGGCACGTGGATGAACAGGATGCGGTAGGCCTGGCCCTGGGTGGCGTCCACCGGGGCCACCACGAAGCCCACGTACAGCGCGGCCAGGCCGGTGACCACCGCTACCGCCCAGCACCACGGCACCAGGGCGCGCGCCAGGCGCTCGAAGCGGGCCGGCGAGGCGAACTGCGTCCAGCCGTAGCGCGGGCGGGTGGCGTCACCCGGCGCGGGCGTCGAGGTCGAAAGGGTCACGGTCACTCCATCGCGATGCGCAGGGCGGCGGCCGTCAGCGGCGGCGCGCCCAGCGCGGTCAAGATCAGCAGGGCGCCCTGCAGCGACAGCGCGGCCTGGGCCGGCTCGCCGTTGAGCGCCGCCAGCACCGCACCACTGCCGAAGACGAGCGTGGGCATGGCCAGCGGCAGCACCAGCAGGTAGACCAGCGCGCTGCCGTGGCGCAGGCCGAGCGACAGGGCGGCGCCCAGGGCGCCGAGCAGCGCCATCACGGGTGTGCCCAGCAGCAGGCTGGCGGCGAGCACCCCGGCCGCGTCGGCCGGCAGGCCGAAGGCCAGGCCGGCCAGGGGCGACAGCAGCACCAGCGGCGCGCCGCCCAGCAGCCATTGCGCGAGCACACGCTCGGCCACCAGCCGCACCAGCGGGCGCTGGCCGATCAGCATCTGCTCCAGCGAGCCGTCGGCCAGGTCGCTGCTGAACATGGCGTGCAGCGCCAGCAGCATGGACAGCAGCGCGCAGGCCCACACCACGCCCGGCGCCACGCGGCGCAGCAGGGCCGGCTCGGCGCCCAGGCCGAGCGGGAACAGGCTCAGCGCGGCGAGGAAGAACGCCAGCGGCAGCAGCCAGCCCACGCGTTGGCGGGCGGCCACACGCAGGTCCCGCGCCAGCACGCCCAGGCGGGCGTCGTGGCGGGAAGGGGCTTCGACAGGCTCAGCCCGAACGGAGGCGCGGGCTACGACAGGCTCAGCCCGAACGGAGGCGCGGGCTACGACAGGCTCAGCCCGAACGGAGGCGCGGGCTTCGACAGGCCCGTCCTGAGCCCCGTCGAAGGGCTCAGCCCGAACGGCTTGCCCGTCCCCGTTCGCCCTGAGCTCGTCGAAGGGCTTGGGCGCCCGGCCCATCGCCTCGCTGGTGCTCATGCCGCCGCCCCCAGGTGCAGTTCGTCCAGCGCCAGCCGGGGCAGCGCGGTGTGGCTGGTCATCAGCACGGCGCCGCCGCGCGCGGTGTGGGCCTCGATCCAGCGCTCGAAGCGCGCCACGCCATCGGCGTCCAGCGCGTCGAGCGGTTCGTCCAGCAGCCAGGTGCGCGGCTGCTCGTCGAGCCACAGGCGGGCCAGGGCCACCTTGCGCCGCTGGCCCTGCGACAGGGTGCCCACCACCGCCTGCGTGCGGCCGGGCAGGCCGGCGGCGGACAGGGCCTGAGCCAGGCGTTCAGGCGACAGCGCGGGGCTGCCGGGGTCGGCGTCCAGGCCGGCCAGCACGCCGAGGGCCTCGGCCACGCGCAGCTCGGCCTTCAGGCCATTGGCGTGGCCCACGAATCGCAGCCGGCCGCGTGCCGGCGGCGACAGCCGGTGCACGGGCACGCCATCGAAGTGCGCGTCGCCCTCGGCCGGGTGCGCGAGCCCGGCCAGGATGCGCAGCAAGCTGGTCTTGCCACAGCCGTTGGGGCCGCGCAGCCACAGGGCCTGGCCGGGGGCCAGCCGCAGCTCGAAGCCCGCGAACAGCCGCCGCGGGCCACGGCGGCAGCCCAGCGCCCGGGCCTGCAGCACGCCCGCGCTGTCGCCGCTGCCGGGGGCGACCGGGGCGGTGCGGGGCGGCGGCGCGTGGGGGGAGTCGGGGAAGGGCAAAGGCATGGACTTGTCCGGCGTCAAGTGCATTCTGGCGGCGCCGGGGGCCTGTCGGCCCTGAAATGGGTCAAGTTTGCGACGTCGGGTGGCTCAGAAATCCAGCCGGTAGCCCAGCGCGTAGTACAGCCGCGAGGCCTTTTCGTCCTGGTTGGCGCTGCGGCTGTCGCTCAGCTCGGCGTTCACCTCGGCCTCCAGCAGCCAGCGCGGGCCGCCGCGCCAGGTCAGCCGCAGGCCGGGTGACCAGCGGGTGGTGGTGATGCCGGAGGGGCCGTCCTGCTGGTAGACGCGCAGCGCCGGCTCCACCTGCCAGCGCTCGGCCAGCACCGACAGGTGGTTGTACGAGGCCAGCCAGCCGCTGTAGTCGGGGCCCTTCCCGGCGGTGACGTTGAGCACGTGCGTGTCGCGCTCGGAGTACAGGTGCGTGCCGATGGCCTGCACGCTGGCCGTCCAGATGTGGCCCGTGGCCGGAATGCCCTTGGGCAGCAGGCCGGGCACCGGGGCGATGGCGCCCACGCTGGTCAGCCGCAAGTCGGCGCCCACCTGCCACCGGTCGCTCAGCGGCGTGGTCACGCCCAGCAGGCCCTGGGTGGCGTAGGCCGTGGTGTCGCGCACCTGCTGGCGCAGGGTGTCGAGCGTGCGGCCGTCGCGCAGCAGGTCGGTCAGGCGCCGGGGCAGCACCGTGGCCGTGGGGTCGGGGAAGAACAGGGCGTTGCCCAGCATCAGCATCGGCGTGGCGCGGCGGTCGTACAGCACGTTGACGACGGTGTTGCCCTCGCTGGTCCAGGTGCCCTGCACCGAGGCGATGTTGATGCCCTGCAGCGTGGTGTCCATCTCGAACTGCGAGAACACCGAGACGCCGGGCTGGAAGAAGCGCAGGTCGGCGCCCACGGCACGGCGGTCCACTTCGCCGTCGATGCGCTGCTCGATCGCGTAGGCGCTGCCGCCCAGGCCGGGCAGCACCGATTCGGCGTCGAGCGACAGGCCGTAGAAGTGGCGCCGCGTGTCCAGCAGCTTCTCGGTGGGCTGGCCGGCCACGAGGTTGAGCTTCCACTGCGGCACGAAGTTCCAGCCCAGCAGGGCGCCGTCGAAGCGGCCGAGCACGCCGCCGCCCAGGCCCGATTGCCGACCCACCCGCGCCGACAGGCCTGGGCCCGTCTCGCGCCAGTCCAGGTACAGCGAGGACAGCTTGTTCTCGTCCGCCTCGCCGGGCATGAAGTTGGCGGCGAAGCTGTCGCGGAACACGAAGCGCACGTCGCGCTCGTCGGTCTTCATGCGCCAGTTGAGGTCCACGCTGGTCAGCAGCTGCTTCTGGTCCACCGCGTCCAGCGTCTCGTCGGAGATGACCACCGGCAGCTGGCCCTCCAGCGGCGTGTCCTTCAGCTGCGTGCGCGTGCGCGAGTTGCCGCCGTACCAGTACTGGGAGACGGCCCCGATGAGCTGGGTGTTGGCCGGCCTGGCGGCCGGCGCAGGCCCATCGGCCCCATGGGAAGCGGCCGGGCCGGCGTCGCCCGCGGGCAGGCCCGCCAGCGTCACGCGGGCCTGCTCGGCGTCGGGCCCGTCGGGGTACAGGCGCAGGAACAGCTCGAGCTCGCGGCGCGCGCCGGCCGTGTCGCCATCGGCCAGGCGGGCCTGGGCGATGAGCGCCTGGGCGGTGCGCGTGTGCCGGTGCGGCGGCAGGTTCAGCGCCTCGTTGAGCGTCTCGATGGCCAGCCCGGCCTGGCCCTGCGCCAGCGCCGCGCGGGCCTGCGCCAGCAGCTCGGCGCCGCGGGCCTCCACCTGGGCGTCCAGCGAGGCGGCGCCCTCGACCACGGGCACCGCGGGGGCGGGCGCGGCGGCCGGGCGCTTCGCCGCCGAGGGCAGCAGCCGGTCGCCCAGGCCGGGCAGCACCAGCTCCAGGCTGCGCCGGTCGCCGCCCGCGCGCACCTTGAACGGGGCCGGCGGCACCAGGCGCACCACCAGGCGGCGGTCGCTGTCGGTGTTGCCGCCTTCCTCGGTGATGGTGATGCGCGGGATGCCGTCGCCGCCCAGGGTGCGGCGCTCGCCGTCCAGGTAGCGCGGCTTGTCGCGGCTGGGCACCACGTCGTAGATGATCTGCACGAGGTCGTTGGAGCTGGCGGCCACGGAGCGCCGGTACTGCACCGGCACGTTGAAGCGCACGGTCACGACGGCGTCCGCGCCTTCGCGGCGCAGCTCGACGTCCTCGATCACCTGTGCCTGCGCGGTGGCGGCGCCGAGCGTGGCCCAGGCGGCGGTGGCCAGGGCGGCGGCGAGCCGCGTGCGGCCCAGGGTGGGGTGGATGTGCATGGGTTCCCTCCGGTGCGGTATGTCAGTCCCACTCGACGTAGGTCTTGCCCTTGTCGCCCAGCGGCCGGTGGCAGCCGGATTCCGAGCAGTCCAGCGGCGTGCGCCCGCGGGCTTCGTGGGTGAGCGACTTCTTCTCCATGTCGCCCAGGTAGTTGGTGCCGCTGGCATGGCAGCTCTTGCACCACCCGGCGCCGCCGCCCAGGCTGCCGTTGTGGTTCATGCGCATCGCGCCCCAGCTGCTGGTGCTGGTGTGGCAGGCCTTGCAGTCGAGCGCGCTGCCGTTGAGCAGCTGCGCCTCGGGGATGTGGTTGGTCGGCTTGGCCTGCAGGCCCTGGCTGATGTAGGCGCCCGTGTGGCAGGTCTTGCAGGCCTGGGCGGACACAGCGCCATGGTTCATGGCGACCGAGGTGGACCACGCCGCCTGCGAGCGGTGGCAGCTGTCGCACTTGGCGGTGGCCACCTGGATGGGCACATGGTTGGCGGGCTTGCCGGTGGCCAGCGTGCCGTTGTGGCAGCTGTCGCAGGTGCCCGACCCCACCTGGTTGCCCGGTGCGTGCTGGTAGTTCACGTTGCTCCAGCTGGCGGTGGACTTGTGGCAGCTCTCGCAGGTGGTGACACCGGTGTGGATGGCGTCCGCCGGCTTGCCGCGCGCGGCCAGGTAGCCGCCCGTGTGGCAGGTGGCGCACTGGGTGCTGGTGCTGAAGTTGGCGTGGAAACGGCCCGGCACCCAGGTGCTGTAGCCGGCCTTGTGGCAGGCATCGCAGTTGGCGCTGGCGCTCACCGCCACCAGGGCATACGGGATGTGGTTGGCGGGCTTGCCGTCGGCCGGCGGGTAGGTGCCGGTGTGGCAGCTGGCGCATTGCGCCGTGACCACGACGTGCGTGTGGTTCCACTTGGTCGGCTTCCAGGCCGTCACGCCGTGGCAGGCGTAGCAGTTGGTGGCACCCACCGGGAGGTGGTTGGACGGCTTGCCCGGTGCGCTGCTGCCGTTGTGGCAGCTGGCGCAGTTGGTGTTGGCATTGAAGCCGCCGTGGTCCACGTTCGCGTTGGTCCAGCTGGTGGTGTTGTGGCAGTTCTCGCAGGTGGTCACGCCCGCATGCACCGGGGTGGCAGGCTTGCCGCGCGCGCCCAGGTAGCTGCCGGTGTGGCAGGTGGCGCAGGCGGTGCTCACGCTGAAGCTGGTGTGGAAGCGCGCCGGGCTCCAGCTGGCGTAGCCGGCCTTGTGGCAGGCGTCGCAATTCGCCGAGGCCGACGCCGGCACCAGCGCGTACGGGATGTGGTTGGCGGGCTTGCCGTCGGCCGGCGGGTAGGTGCCGGTGTGGCAGCTGGCGCAGCGC
>JACRBA010000165.1 GCA_016213265.1 Burkholderiales bacterium
CCGCCGGGCCGGCGGCGCCGCCGCTGGCTGCGGCCTCGGCCGCGCCGCGCGCCGTGTCGCCCACGGCCGACGAGCGCGAGGCGCAGCGTGCCCTGTGGGCCCAGCGCCTGCAGCGCGCCCGCTTCACGCTGGACAGCTACCGCCAGGCCACGCGCTACCCGCACGAATCGCGCCCCATCGCCGAGCACCCCGACCAGGTCCACCCGAACCGGCCCATCGTGGAGGAGCGGCCCCTGCGCAACCCCGGCGGCGCGGTCATCGAGGGCCTCAACCTGCGCACCACCCAGGAACGCGTGTTCGCGCAGGGCGACGAGGGCGTGCTGCTCACCGTGGCTGCGGTCGACGCCGAGGGCCGCCGGCTGCCGCTGGAGGTGCCGCGCGCCTTCGCGCACGAGGGGGCCACGGGCGTGCGCGCCTCGCGCGTGCCGCCGGTCACCGTGCGCTTCACCGACGACGGCCGCGGGGGCGACGCCCGCGGCGGCGACGGCGTGCTGAGCTTCCGCCTGCACCCGGCCAGCCAGGGTTTTGCGCAGCTCGACGGCGTGATCCGCGTGGAGCTGGCCCTGCAGTCGGGCGACCACCCCGGCTACGCCTTCTTCGACGTCATCTACTCGCCCGAGGTCCCCGCCACCTGGGGCGTGGGCGTGCGGGAGGTGGTGGAGAACGGCTCGCTGAACCTGTACCTGCCCGTGCAGGTGCTGCGCCCGGGCCGCTACGTGGCCAGTGGCCGCATCGACGATGCCCGCGGCAAGCCCTTCGCCCTGGCCACCTTCAACGACGAGCTGGCGGCCGGGCCGGGCGAGCTGCGCCTGCAGGTCTTCGGCAAGCTGCTGCGCGATGGTCAGCCCGCCTTCCCGCTGGTGCTGCGCGACGTGGAGGCCTTCCTGCTCAAGCCCGACGCCTTCCCCGACCGCGCGCTGCTGCCGCGGCGGGCGGGCACCGTGCACACCACAGCTGCTTACGCCCTGGGCGTCTTCTCCGACGCAGAATGGCGCAGCGAGGAGCGCCAGCGCTACCTCGACGAGTACACCAAGGACGTGCGCGAGGCCGAAGACGCGCTCGACCGCCTGGGCACCGGCCCATGAGCGTGCGGGCCCGCCGTGGCCGTCGCGTCCCACCGGTTGACCTTCGCCACCCCATGACCTCGACACCCGCCACGCCCCTGACCGCCCCGCCTCCCCTGCCCCCGCGCCGCCGCCACCTGGCCGCCTGGGCGGTGTCGCTGGGCCTCATCGCTGCTGCCCCCTTCGCCTGGGCCCAGGCCGGTGCGGCGCCGTCGCCCTCGCCCAGCCCGTCCGACCGCTTGCGCGACACGGTGATGGCCACCGAGCGCGCCTTCGCCAAGACCATGGCCGACCGCGACCTGGAAGCCTTCCAGGCCTTCCTGTCGGAGGAAACCGTCTTCCAGGGCGCCCAGGGGCCGCTGCACGGGCCCGCGGCCGTGGTGTCGGCGTGGCGCCGCTTCTTCGAGGCGCCGCAGGCCCCCTTCTCCTGGGAGCCGGACCAGGTGCTGGTGATGGGCGATGGCCACCTGGCACTGAGCGCCGGCCCGGTGCGCGACCCGGCCGGCAAGCTGGTGGGCCGCTTCCAGTCGGTGTGGCGCCAGGAAGCCCCGGGCGTCTGGCGCATCGTGCTGGACATGGGCAACGCCGCCTGCGAGTGCGCGCGGCCCTGATCCCAGGCACCATCGCGGCATGCACACCTCCGCCCCCTGCCCCCACCGCCTGACCGCCCCCCCGCCCGCACGCCGCCGGCTGCTCGGCGCCAGCCTGGTGCTGGCCGCCGCCTGCGCGCTGCCCGGCCTGGCCCACGCCGCCCTGGCCGTGGGCGCGGCCGCGCCCGACTTCAGCGCCGACGGCGCGCTGGCCGGCCAGCCCTTCCGCTTCGTGCTGGCCGATGCCCTGAAGAAGGGCCCGGTGGTGCTGTACTTCTACCCCAAGGCCTTCACCAGCGGCTGCACGGTGGAGGCGCACCAGTTCGCCGAGGCCACGCCGAAGTTCGCCGCGCAGGGCGCCACCGTGATCGGCATGTCCAATGACGATATCGACACGCTGAAGAAGTTCTCGGTGGAGGCCTGCCGCAGCCAGTTCGCCGTGGTGGCCGACCCGGGCGCCAAGGTGATCCGCCAGTACGACGCGCAGATCGCCCTCGTGCCCAGCATGGCCAACCGCGTGTCCTACGTGATCAGCCCCCAGGGCAAGGTGCTGCTGGCCTACCAGAGCATGGACCCGGACGGCCACGTGGCCGCCACGCTCAAGGCCGTGCAGGACTGGCGGGCCGCGCAGCCACGCTGAGCGCTGGCGTCTGCGGCTCACCGGATGTGGCCGCGCTTGGCGCGGTCCACCGCCTTCGCCCCGCGTGAGCGGGCCTTCCATTCGGCCATCTGGCGCTGGCGATCCAGCAGCGTCATCTCGTGCCGGCGCGCCTCGCGCTGCAGCTTCTGGTAGCTGAGCAGCCGGCCCGCGGGCACCGCGTCGCGCACGGCGCAGCCGGGCTCGTCCTCGTGCCGGCAATCGCGGAAGCGGCAGTGGCCGGCCAGCGTGGCGATGTCCTCGAACACCGCGTCGAGCTGCGCCTCGTCCGCATCCAGCTGCAGTCCGCGCAGGCCGGGCGTGTCGATGATGCAGGCGCCGCCCGGGCAGCGGTGCAGCGAGCGTACCGTGGTGGTGTGCCGGCCGCGGCCATCGCCTTTTCGCACACCGCCGGTGGCCTGGGCGTCGGCCCCGGTGGCGCCGGTGAGCGTGTTGGTGAGCGTGCTCTTGCCCGCGCCGCTGGAGCCCAGCAGCACCAGCGTGCGGCCCGGCGCCAGCCAGGGCGCCAGGGCCGTGGCGGCCGAGGCATCGCGCCCATCCAGCGCGAGCACCGCCACGCCGGCCCCCGCCTCACCGCCCAGGTGGGCATGCACGGCCTGCACGCGCGCGGGGATGTCGCCGCACAGGTCCGCCTGGCTCAGCACGACGACCGGCTCGATGCCGGCCAGCCGCACCAGCGCCAGGTAGCGGTCCAGCCGCCGCAGGTTGAAGTCGGCCCGGGCGCCCATGACGAGCAGCGCCGTGTCGACGTTGCTCACCAGCGGCTGGCGCTGGCCGCTCTCGTCGCGCCGCACCAGGTGGGTGATGGGCGGCACGCGCGCGGTGACCCAGGCGCTGTGGTCGGTGTCGGAAGGCGGGCGCACTGCCACCCAGTCGCCCACGACCAGGCGCTCGTCGCCCATCTGCAGCGCCAGGCGCAGCGTGGGCCAGAGGGCGGCCACCAGCTCCGTGTGGCCGTCGTGCAGGCGCAGGCGGTCGCGCTGCACCTCGGTGATGCGCATGAGCCGGTCGGTGGGCTCCAGGCGCAGGTGGAACAGCTGCGCGAGCACGGCCTGGGTGAGGCCGACGCCGCGCAGGGCGGAAAAGTCGATCGAATCGAGCATGGTGACGGGAGATCCGCAAGAGAGAACCATGCACGGCCCCGGCAGGGGCGCGCATGCGGCAGCCCGGCCTGGACAGGCCGGCGAGACAAAGCGATGGGGTGCGGATCGCCCGTCGGTGGCCCGACGGGGCGCTGAAGCGTCAGCGCATCAAGGCGGGGTGCGAGGGGCGAACCGCGAGGCGGGTGGTGACAACTTCATCCATGGTGGCCTCCTGTGCGGTTGGTGGGATGGGTGCGCCACGTCGGCGCGCAGCCGCCGTGGCGAACCCGCACTGTGCGACGGGTCGCCCGGCGCTGTCAATGCCGGCGCGGCGGGCGCGCGACAATCGGCCCATGCCCGACCCCACCCTCGAACTCGTCCTGCGTGGCGAGCACATCGCGCTCGATGCGCTGCTCAAGGCCAGCGGCCTGGCCCCCAGTGGCGGCACGGCCCGCCAGTGGATCGTGGCCGGCGAGGTGGAGGTCGACGGCGTGGTGGAGACGCGCAAGACCGCGAAGATCCGCGCCGGCCAGGTGGTGTGCGTGCACGCCTCGGGCGGCCAGCGGGTCAGAGTTTCAGCTCCAGGCTGACGCGCCAGCTGAGGTAGGTGGGCGACAGCGAGGCGGAGGTCTCCGCGTAATCCTCCGCCTGCGTGGCGCTGCGGCTTTCGGCGTCCTGGGCCAGCAGGTTGCTGGCCGACACGCGCAGCCGCATGTCAGGCCGGAAGCTCCACAGCGCGTACGCGTCCAGCACGCGCTTGGGCGCCTGCACGATCCACTGCGTGTCCGACAGCCGCGTGGTGTAGCCGGGCGTCAGGTTGATGTTGCCGCCCAGCGTGAGGGGCAGGCCGCGCCAGCGGTAGTCGGCGCCCAGGTTGGCGGTGCCGCCGGGCTGCTGCTCCAGACGGTTGTCGGGGCCCGGCACGCCGTCGACCCGGGAGCGGAAGAGGCTCAGGTTGGCGCGCAGGTCCACGGCGGGCGCATCGTCCACCAGCTCGCTGAGCTTGAAGCGCGCCTCCAGCTCGATGCCCTGTGTGGTGGCCGCGCCCACGTTCTGCGGCCGTGCCACCCAGCGCGGCTGGTCGGACCAGGGCACGTCCTCCAGCGTGGTGAGCGTGCGCATCAGGTCGGTGATGCGGCGGTGGAACAGGTTGGCGCTGAGCAGGCCGCCGCCCGGCAGGTAGCGTTCCACTGCCACGTCCAAGCCCGTGGCCAGCTCGGGCGCCAGGGCCGGGTTGCCGGCGCGGTCGGGGCTGGTGGGCGTGTTCGGGCCATCGACCGGATAGCGGCCCGACACCGACGGCCGAGCGAGCAGGTTCTGCAGCGTGGGTGAGCGGTAGCTGCGCGTCAGGCTCACTCGCACCTGGTCGCGCGACTTGGGCTCGGGCTTCCACACCGCATGCAGCAGCGGCGTCCACACGCTGGAGGTGTTGCGCTCGTTCACCGCGTCGGCGCCTTCCCCCTCGGTGGTGATGCCCTCCCAGCGCAGGCCGGCGTGTGCGGCCCACTGCGGCGTGAGTGTCCATTCGTCCTGCGCGTACGCGGCCATGCGCCGCGTGGCGGCCTGCAGGTTGCCGCCGAACTCGGTGAACTGCGGCGCGCCGTCCTCCAGCGTGGTGCGCGATTCGGTGCGGCGCGCCACGTCCAGCTCCAACCCGCTGACCAGGCTGTGGCCGTTCTCCAGCAGCAGCGAGTACTTGGCGTTCAGGTGGGCGTTGCGCTCGCGCGAGTCGGTGGTGTCGTCCAACGTGCGCAGCAGTTCGTCGTCTGCGTCGAACTCGCGCCGCACCGACGCATAACGCGACTGCGAAGCCGCCACCCCACCGCGCGCCTCCAGCCGGCCTTCGCCCAGGCGGGCGCGCCACTGGGCGTTCAGGCGCGCCAGCAGGAAACGGCCTTCGGCCTCGCCCAGGGCATGGTCGTACACCTCCAGCCCAGCGGGCGGCGTGCCGGTGGTCGCCAGGCCCAGCCGCCAGTCGCTGCCGCCCTCGTTGAACGCCACGAAAGGCATGAGCGTGAAGCTCTCGCCCTCGCCCAGCGGCCACTGCAGGCGCGCGTTGGCGTTCAGGCCGGCGCGGAAAGGCTCGCCGTCGTTGGTCTCCCGCTGCACGAAGGTCTGCCCGTTCTCCACGGTGGTGGTGGTCGTCTCGCCCTCTTCACGCCGCCGCCAGGACCACAGGTTGACCGAGAAGTGCGTGGTGACGTCGTCCCACTTGTCGTCACGCGTCCAGTTCACGCTGGGCGTCAGCACACCGTTCTCGAGCCCCGCGTTGAGCTTCAGGTCGTTCAGCCGCTTGCGGAAGCCCTCGCGGGTGATGATGTTGATGGTGCCGGCCACGGCGCGCGCGCCGGTCTCGGCCGTGGGCGCACGCAGGATCTCGATGCGCTCCACCATCTCCGGGTCGATCGCGTCCAGCGACAGGCCGCCCTGCACGCGCTCGCCATCGAGCAGGATCTGCGTATAGCCGCCGCCCAGGCCGCGCATGCGGATGTTGCCGCCGCGGCCGGCGTTGCCGCTCACCGTGACGCCAGGCAGGCGCTTGAGCAGCTCGCCCAGCGAGGCGTCGCCGTACTGCTCGATCTCGTCGCGGCCCACGATGATCTTGGCGGCGGTGGATTCGCGCCGCTGCTGCGTGTCGGTGACCCGGCCGCCCGTCACCTCCACCCGCTGCACCTCGGCGGGCGCCGACGCAGCGGGCGCGGGCGGCGGTGGCGGCGTCTGCGCCGCCGCGAGCAGCGGCCAGGTGGAAGCGGCGAACCAGGTCAGGGACAGGCGCGTCATGGGGGGCAGGTCGGGCAGGTCGGGCACGTTGAGCAGGCCGGGGGCAGGCTCGGGATTGTGCGGGCGTGGTGTGAACGCATGTGAAGCCGCGCCAGCGGCCCTGGCAAAGCGCTAGGGTTTACGCTAGAATCCGCTGTTCGCATCTTTTGGGCCTGCGCTGTACACAGCGGCCACAGGCCCAGCCCGCGAATCGTTCATCCCCTCTGACCTCCCACTGTCTTTACTTGCCCGGCTGCCTGCTCTTGGCGGCGTGAGTGGCAAAGGGAGTCCTTGAAGGCCCGTGGCGTCCCCCAGTGGATCGGCCCGGGCACGGTCGGCGGCGATGTGTTTCACCAGCCCGACCGTGCGCGTCCCCTTTCAGCGGGCCGCGTGCAAGGACTTGTCATGACGTTTGAATCGCTTGGCCTCGATGAGGCCCTCCTGCGCGCGCTGCAAGCCGCGAAATACGAACAACCCACCGAGGTGCAGTCGCGCGCCATCCCGGCCGCCCTGGCCGGCCGCGACCTGCGCGTGTGCTCGGCCACGGGCAGCGGCAAGACCGCCGCCTTCGTGCTGCCGGCGCTGATGCGCGTGCTCGAGGCCCGCAAGGACCCGGCCAACAAGCCCAAGCGCGGCGAAGTGCGCGGCCCGCGCGTGCTGGTGCTCGTGCCGACGCGCGAGCTGGCCATGCAGGTGTGCAAGGCCGCCATCGACTACGGCCGCTTCGTGCCCTGGCTCTCGGTCACCAACGTGGTGGGCGGCGTGCCCTACGGCGCCCAGCTCAAGGCCCTGCGCAGCCCGCTGGACATCCTCGTGGCCACCCCCGGCCGCCTGATCGACCACCTCGGCAGCGGCAAGGCCGTGCTCGAGAACGTGGAGATGCTGGTGCTGGACGAGGCCGACCGCATGCTCGACATGGGCTTCATCGAGGACATCGAGCACATCGCGGCCGCCTTGCCCGCCAAGCGCCAGACGCTCATGGCCAGCGCCACCTTCGCTGGTGAAGTGGGCCAGCTCGCGCAGCGCCTGCAGCGCGCGGACGTGGAGCGCATCGAGATCGCCGCGCACACCGAGAAGCACGAGAACATCGCGCAGCAGATCATGTGGGCCGACGACCTCGACCACAAGCACGCCCTGCTCGACCACCTGCTGACCGACCGCGACGTGGACCAGGCCGTGGTCTTCACCAGCACCCAGATCGACGCCGACCGCCTGGCCGACCGCCTGCACGAGATGGGCCACAAGGTCGCCTCGCTGCACGGTGGCATGCCGCAGGGCCGGCGCAACCGCGTGCTGCAGGGCCTGCGCTCGCGCCACCTGCGCATCCTGGTGGCCACCGACGTGGCCGCCCGCGGCATCGACGTGCCCACCATCAGCCACGTCATCAACTACGGCCTGCCGCTCAAGGCCGAGGACTACGTGCACCGCATCGGCCGCACCGGCCGCGCGGGCCGCTCGGGCCGTGCCGTGACGCTGGCCGAGCGCCGCGACGTGCCGATGATCCGCCGCATCCAGCACTACACCACCCAGCCCATCCCGGTGGCCACGGTGGAAGGGCTGGAGCCTAAGCGTCCGGTGCCCGACACCGTGCAGCGCCCGCCGCGCGCGGGTGCACCGCGTGGCAAGTTCGGCGGCCCGCGCAGCGGCCCGGGCTACGGCCGCGTGGGTGATTTCTTCGGCGGCCGGCCCGGCCAGGGCCATGGCGGCCACCCGGGTGGCCACCACGGCGAGCACCGCGCGCCGCACGGCCACGCGGGCTTCCGCGCCGACCGCCACGACCCGCGCTTCGCGCCGTCGGACCGGCCGGGCTTCGAGCCGCGCCGCGGCGACCGTCCCGAGGGGCGTGATCGCCCCTACGGCGACGCGCGCCCGGCTCAGCCGCGCTTCGTGCCCAAGTCGGCCGCGGGCTCCAGCAAGCCGCGCTTCGACAGCAACGGCTCCAGCGCCGGCAAGCGCCCGCGGAAGCCGGTGTAAGCCTGCTGGGGCGGCACGCTGTCGCCCACGGCGTAGATGTGGCGGTGCAGACGCGCCGCCACCTCCGCATCGAAGGGGTCGCCGGCCTCCTCGAAGGCGTCGAACGCATCCGCGTCCAGCACCTCGGCCCAGAGGTACACGTAGTAGCCGCTGGCGTACGCCGCCCCGGCGAACAGGTGCTGGAAGTGCACCAGCCGGTGCCGCGCGCCGATGGCCGGCGGCATGCCCAGCGCGGCCAGCGTGTCGCGCTCGAACGCGCACACATCGGCCGGCGGCTCGGGCTCGGTGCGCGCATGCAGCGCCAGGTCCACCAGCGCGCTGCCGGTGTAGCTCACCGTGTCGTAGCCCTGTCCCCAGCGCTGCGCCGCCTGCAGCTTCTCGATGAGGGCGCCCGGGATGGGCTCGCCCGTCTGCCAGTGCCGCGCATGGCGCGCCAGCACCTCGGGCTGGCTGAGCCAGTGCTCGAACAGCTGCGAGGGCAGCTCCACGAAATCGCGCAGCACCTGCGTGCCCGCCAGGCGGTGGTAGCGCACGCGTGAGAGCAGGCCGTGCAGGCCGTGCCCGAACTCGTGGAACAGCGTGCGCGCATCGTCGAACGACAGCAGCGTGGGCGAGCCCGCCTCACCCTTGGCGAAGTTGTTGTTGTTGACGATCACCGGCGCGGCCACGCCGCGGTTGGCCGACTGGTAGTCGAGCTCGCTCATCCACGCGCCCGAGCGCTTGCCGGGCCGCGCGAAGTTGTCGTGCAGGAAGAGCCCGGCGCTCGCGCCCTGGGCGTCGAACATCTCGTAGGCGACCACGTCCGGGTGGTAGCCGGCCACATCGGGCCGGCGCTCGAAGCGCACGCCGAACAGGCGCTGCGCACAGTCGAAGGCCGCCTCCACCATGCGCTCCAGCGGGAAGTAGGGCTTGAGCTCGGCCTCGTCGATGGCGTAGCGGGCCTGGCGCACCTTCTCCGACCAGTAGCGCCAGTCCCAGGCCTGCAGCTCGCCGGCCTCGGCCCCCACGTCGTGGCTGCGCATCATGGCCACCAGGGCCTGGCGCTCGCGCTCGGCCGCGGGCAGTGCGCGGCGCCACACCTCGTCGAGCAGCGCACGCACGGCCTGCGAGGTGCCCGCCATGGTGTCGGCCAGGGCGTAGTCGGCGTAGCAGGCGTGGCCGTGCGCGGCCGCCTGCTGCTGGCGCAGGCGCAGGATGTCGCGGATCAGCGCCCGGTTGTCGGTCTCGCCGCCGCCCTCGCCCCGGCCCACCCAGGCCCGCCAGGCGGTCTCACGCAGGTCACGCCGCTCGCTGAAGGTGAGGAAGGGCACGATGAGCGAGCGGTTCAGCGTGATCACGTGGCTGCCGGCGGGCAGGCCACGCTCGGCCGCCGCCTGGCGCGCCGCCGCACGCACGAAGCCGGGCAGGCCCGCGAGATCGGCCTCGCCCTCGAGCCGCAGCTGGAACGCCGCCTCGTCGGCCAGCACGTTCTGCGCGAACCGCGTGGTCAGCGTGGCCAGCTGCTCGACGATGCCGCTGTAGTGCGCCTGGGCCTGCGGGTCGAAGCGCGCGCCGGCACGCACGGCGTCGCCGTGCAGTCGTTCAAGAAGGCGGCGCTGGTCGGCCTCCAGCCCCAGCGCCTCGCGCTGCGCGTGCAGGGCGTCCAGCCGGGCGAACACACCGCGGTGCATACGCACGGCCGTCTCGTGCGCCGCCAGCGGCGCGGCCATCTCGCGCTGCACCGCCTGCAGCTCGGGCGCCGTGGCCGAGGCCGTGAGGTTGCCCAGCAGCGCGTCCAGCCGGTAGAGCAGCGCCCCCGCGCGGTCGAAGGCCGCCACGGTGTTGTCGAAGCTCGGCGGCTCCTCGCACGCCGCGATGGCCTCCAGCTCCGCCAGGTGGCGGCGCATCGCCTCGCGCAGCGCCGGGCCGAAGTGCCCGGGCTGGATGCGGTCGAAAGGCGGCAGGCCGAAGGGGGCCGTCCAGGGCTGGAGCAGGGGGTTGTCGATGACGTGCATCGAACCATGATGCCACCGGCGCCACGGCGCACGGGCACCTGGGGCATCGCGCCGGCCGGCGGTTGTTACCATGCCGCCCCGACTCCGCCCGCCCTCCCCACGCTCAACCCGCCGCGCCCGCGCGGCGCCTCCATGGCCCTCAAATCCACCATCTACAAGGCGCAGCTGCAGATCGCCGACATGGACCGGTCGCTGTACGCCGACCATGCGCTGACGCTGGCGCGCCACCCGTCCGAGACGGACGAGCGGCTCATGATGCGCCTGCTCGCGTTCGCGCTGGCGGTGCCGGCCGACACCGACCGGGGTGCGCTGGAGTTCGCCGCCGGCCTGTCCGACACCGACGAGCCCGACCTCTGGCAGAAGGACCTGACCGGCGCCCTGGTGCAGTGGATCGAGGTGGGCCAGCCCGACGACCGGCGCCTGGCCAAGGCCTGCGGCCGCTCGGAGCGTGTGCGGCTGTGGGCCTACAGCAGCGCCGTGCCCATCTGGTGGGGCGCGCTGCAGGGCAAGGTGGCGCGCCTGGGCAACCTGGAGGTGTGGCAGGTGCCCGCCGCGCAGAGCCAGGAGCTGGCCGGCCTGGCCGAACGCGGCATGCAGCTGCAGATCACCGTGCAGGACGGCCACATCTGGGTGGGCAATGGGCGCAGCTCCGTGGAGGTCACCCCGGTCGCGCTGAAGGCCGCCGCGGCCGGGCGATGAACCTGCTTGAGGCGGCCCGCCCTCGACCGCCCCTATGATCGGCCCGCCGCCGCCCAACCGGCTGCCGGCGCTGCCCGTCGCCACCCGCGACCCACGAGCCCCCGCCTTCACACCCATGCCACGACACCTGCTCACCCCGCTGGCCGCCACGCTGCTGGCCATCGCCACCCTGCCCGCCATGGCCACCACCCCCGCCACCGCTGCCACCCCTGCGCCTGCCGCCCCCGCCGCCTCGGCCCCGGTGAGCCCCATGCCGGCCGACCCCTACCTCTGGCTGGAGGACGTGCTGGGTGACAAGGCCATGGGCTGGGTGAAGGAGCGCAACGCGGCCAGCCGCAAGGTGCTCGAGGCCCACCCGGACTTCGAGGCCAACCGCACCCGCTTCAAGCAGATCCTGGACGCCAAGGAGCGCATTCCCTACGCCACGCGCCAGGGCGAGTGGTTCTACAACTTCTGGCGCGACGCCGACCACCCGCGCGGCCTGTGGCGCCGCACCACGCTGGCCGAGTACCGGCAGGCCGAGCCGAAGTGGGAGGTGCTGCTGGACGTGGACGCGCTCGGCAAGGCCGAGTCCACCAACTGGGTGTGGTCGCGCGCCAGCTGCCTGGGCGGCACCTCCACCCGCTGCCTCGTGTCGCTGTCGCGCGGCGGCGCCGACGCCACCGTGGTGCGCGAGTTCGACCTCGCCACCAAGCGCTTCGTCGAGGGCGGCTTCGCCCTGCCCGAGGCCAAGAGCATCGTCGAGTGGCTCGACGAGAACACCATCTTCGTGGGTACCGACTTCGGCCCCGGCTCGCTCACCGACTCGGGCTACCCCCGCGTGATCAAGCGCTGGCAGCGCGGCCAGCCCCTCGCCCAGGCGGTCACTGTCTACGAGGGCCGCGCCACCGACGTCTCCGCCTTCGTCAACGTGGACGACACGCCCGGCTTCGAGCGCACCACCTTCGGCCGTTCGCCCGACTTCTTCAGCACCGAGATCGCCGTCGCCGGCAGCCTGCGCGGCGACAAGCCCGTGACCGTGGACAAGCCGGCCGATGCCCAGCTGGCCTTCTGGCGCGACCTCGTGCTCATCGAGCTGCGCAGCGACTGGACCGTGGGCGGCGCCACCTGGCCGCGCGGCTCGCTGCTCGTCGCCGAAGCCGCCGCCTTCCTGAAGGGCGAGCGCCGTTTCACCGCGCTGTTCACGCCCACGCCGGCGCGCTCGCTGTCGAGCTATTCGTTCACGCGCAGCCAGGTGCTGGTCAACGTGCTGGACAACGTGGCCGGCCGGGCCGAGGCCTGGTCGCGCCGCGCTGACGGCAGCTGGGCGAAGAAGGACATCCCCGCGCCCTACCCCGGCACCCTGGCGGTGAGCGGCCTGCATGACCCCAAGGTGGCCAACGACCCGCTGGCCGAGGCCTTCACCGCCACCTACGTCGACTTCCTCACCCCCGACAGCCTGCTGATGGGCAGCACCACCAGCGACACGCTGGAGAAGATCAAGTCGCGCCCGGCCTATTTCGACGCCGCCGGCATGAAGGTGGAGCAGCGCTTCGCCACCTCGAAGGACGGCACCCGCGTGCCCTACTTCGTGATCTGGCCCAAGGGCGCGAAGGCCGATGGGGGCAACCCCACGCTGCTGTACGGCTACGGCGGCTTCGAGGTGCCCATGAACCCCTGGTACTCGGGCGCCTTCGGCACCGGCTGGTACGCCAAGGGCGGCGTGATGGTGGTGGCCAACATCCGCGGTGGCGGCGAGTTCGGCCCGGGCTGGCACCAGGCGGCCATCAAGGCCAACAAGCAGAAGAGCTACGACGACTTCATCGCCGTGGCCGAGGACCTGGTGGCCACCAAGGTGACCAGCCCGCGCCACCTGGGCATCATGGGCGGCAGCAACGGCGGCCTGCTGGTGGGCGCGGTGATGACGCAGCGCCCGGAGCTGTTCAACGCCGTGGTCTGCCAGGTGCCCCTGCTCGACATGCGCCGGTTCAACCAGCTGCTGGCCGGCGCGAGCTGGATGGCCGAGTACGGCAACCCCGACGTGCCCGCCGACTGGGCGGTGATCTCGCGCTACAGCCCCTACCACAACGTGAAGCCGGGCGTGCGCTACCCGCACCCGCTCATCATCACCAGCACGCGCGACGACCGGGTGCACCCGGGCCATGCCCGCAAGATGGCCGCGCGCATGATGGAGCAGGGCCACGAGGTGCTGTACTACGAGAACATCGAGGGCGGCCACGGCGCGGGCGCCGATAATTTCCAGCACGCCGACCGCCAGGCCCTCGAGATGGCCTACCTCTGGCAGCGGTTGGGAAAATGACGATGCACAGGTGACGATGGGCGGGTATTCGACAGTCCTCGAACAGATCGAAGAGGAAACCAGGCCGCTGGCCGGCCGTGGCGAAGTGGCCCAGTACATCCCCGAGCTGGCCGGCGTGCGCGCCGACCAGTTCGGCATGGCGGTCGTCACGCTGGACGGCACCGTGCACGCCTGCGGCGAGGCGCGCGTGCCCTTCTCCATCCAGTCCATCTCCAAGCTGTTCTCGCTCACGCTGGCCTTCACCTGCGTGGGCGACGCGCTGTGGCAGCGGGTGGGCCGCGAGCCCTCGGGCACCGCCTTCAACTCGCTGGTGCAACTGGAGACGGAAAAGGGCATCCCGCGCAACCCGTTCATCAACGCCGGTGCGCTGGTGGTGACCGACGTGCTGTGCACCCGCTTCGTCAACCCCGAGACGGCCCTGGTGGAGTTCGTGCGCCGCCTGTCCGGCAACGCCACGCTCGACTACGACCTGCGTGTCGCACGCAGCGAGCTCGACACCGCCTTCCGCAACCGGGCGATGGCGCACTTCATGCGCAGCTTCGGCAACCTGCACAACCCGGTGGACGACGTCATCGACGCCTATTGCCGGCACTGCGCCATCCGCATGGACTGCGTGGACCTGGCGCGTGCGGTGGCCTTCCTCGCCAACGGCGGCGTCAACCCGTGGACGGGTGAGCGCATCGTGAGCGAGAGCTCGGCCAAGCGCCTGTCGGCCCTCATGCTCACCTGCGGCACCTACGACGCGGCGGGCGACTTCGCCTACCGCGTGGGCATCCCCTGCAAGAGCGGCGTGGGCGGCGGCATCGTGGGCCACATCCCGGGTGAGCTGGGCCTGTGCGTCTGGTCGCCGGCGCTGGAGGCCACGGGCAACTCGCTGGCCGGCAGCGTGGCGCTGGAGCGCTTCACCACGCTCACCGGCCGCTCGCTGTTCTGAGCCGCGCCGGGCCGGCGGCCGGTGATCAGCGCGGCTCCTGCTCCTGCAGCAGGCGCCACATCACCTTGCCCGAGCCCGACTTGGGCAGGGCATCGGCGAACTGCACGATGCGCGGCGCCTTGTAGGCCGCCATGCGGCCGTGGGCCCAGTCGATGATCTGCTGTTCCGTCACGGTGCCTCGCGCCTCGGGCCGCAGCACCACGATGGCTTTCACGGTCTCGCCGCGGTAGGCGTCCTTCGCGGCGATCACGCAGGCCTCGGCCACCGCCGGGTGGCCATACAGCAGCAGCTCCACCTCCGACGGCCACACCTTGAAGCCGCTGGCGTTGATCATGCGCTTGAGGCGGTCGGTGATGAAGAAGTAGCCGTCCTCGTCGATGCGGCCCAGGTCACCGGTGCGGAAATAGCGCCGGCCGTCCTTCTCGACGAAGGCCGCCGCCGTGGCCTCGGGGTGCTGCCAGTAGCCCTGGAACACCATGGGCCCGCTGGTGATGATCTCGCCCACCTCGCCCGGCGGCAGCTCCTGCAGGGTCTCCGGGTCCACCACCAGTGAATCCACGCCGAAGATGGGCATGCCCAGGCACTGCAGCTTGGCCCGCTCGGGCGGGTTGGCGTGGCTGGGCGCGGCGGTCTCGGTGAGGCCGTAGCCCTCGGCGACCGACAGGCCGAACTCGTCCTTCAGCCGTTGCGCCACCGCCGCGGGCATGGCCGCGCCGCCGCCCGACAGGTACACCAGGCTGGACAGGTCGAAGCTGCGGTAGTGCGCGCTGGCGAACAGGTCGATGATCATGGTGGGGATGCAGGTCCAGTGCGTCACCCGGTAGCGCGAGATCATGCGGCCGGCCAGCTCGCGGTCCCAGCGCGGCAGGATCACCATCGTGGAGCCGGCATACACCGGCGCCAGCACGCCGTACAGCGTGCCGGTGATGTGGAACATGGGCACCACCGCCAGGCTCACCGACTCGGCCGAGGCGAAGCCCCACAGGCCGCCGCCCACCGTGTTGGGCATCAGTGTGCGGTGGGTGTGCATGCAGCCCTTGGGCAGCCCGGTCGTGCCCGAGGTGTAGGGCAGCAGGGCCAGGTCGTCCGGCTGCGCCTGCGGCGGGCCCGCCGGCGCGAGGCCCGCAGCCAGCGCATCCGCCCAGCGGGTGGCGCCCGCCGGCAGCGGCGGGTCGGCCCGCAGCCACTGCCCCATGGCCGCGGGCGGCTCCAGGTCGTCTGGCACCACCTCGGGCAGCATGTCGGCATAACGGGTCGCCAGGATGGCGCGCAGCCGCTGCCCGGGCGCCAGGCGCGCATCGGCCTCGGCCACGATGGGCGCCAGGTCGGCCGCACAGATGACGACCCGCGTGCCCGGGTCGGTGATGTAGTGGCCGAACTCGTCGACGCGGTTCATCGGGTTCACCGGCACCACCACCGCATCGGCGCGCATCACGGCGTAGAAGGCCACCAGGTACTGCGGGCAGTTCTGCAGGAACAGCGCCACCCGGTCACCCCGTCGCACGCCGTGTGCCTGCAGCCAGCCGGCGAGCGACTCGGCCTGGGCCTTGAGCTGGGCATAGGTGAGCGACGCGCCGAAGAACCAGGCCACCGGCTTGTCGGGGTGGCGGGCCGCGGAGACCTCGAGGTTGAACCACAGGCTGGTCTGCGGCACGGCCAGCTCCAGTGGCAGGCGACGCGGCCAGTGGGCGAGATGGGGGCGGTGCGAAGGGATCATGGCGACGCGAAAGGCTGGGCGGGGCCGGCGACGCCGGCCCTGACCACCGGTATAGCCTCGCCGGGCCGCCGGCCACCCCCGGGCATGCCCGGAGCCCCCCTGTCACCGCCGGGACAGCGGCCGGCCGGCACAGCACTTGCTCGCCCCGTGGCCGCCGGGGCCCTCGCCGCCCCGGCGCCCCCATGCTGCCTTGCGTCATCGACATCGAAGCCTCCGGGTTCGGGCCCGGCAGCTACCCCATCGAGGTGGGCTACGTGCTGCCCGATGGCCGCACCCGGTGCACGCTGGTGCGCCCCACGGACGAGTGGACCCACTGGGACACGGGCGCGGAGCGCCTGCATGGCATCACGCGCGAGCTGCTGTGGCGCCATGGGCGCCCGGTGGATGGGGTCGCCGCCATGCTCAACGCCGACCTGGCCGGTGGCCTGGCGTACACCGACAACTGGGCGCATGACTATGCGTGGCTGGCGCGGCTGTTCGATGCCGCCCAGGTGGCACCGGCCTTTCGCCTGGCCCACCTGCGCGAGCTGCTCGACGATGGCCAGGCCGCCCGCTGGGACCGCGCCTTCGCCGCCGCACGGCGCCGTCTGCAGGTGAACCGGCATCGCGCCAGCAACGACGCCCGGGTGGTGCAGCGCGCCCTGCGGCACCTGGGCGTGGGCGGCATGGCAGCCGGCCGGTGAGCCGCCGCGCCGGGCCGCGCCGCGCGCCCGGCTGCCTAGAATCGCGGCTCCGCACCATGCCCTGCCGTTCCCCCGCCCCCGGCGCGCCGCCCGCCACCGGCCGCCGCCCGCGCCTGCCGTGACCCGTCCGCCCGCGTCCGC
>JACRBA010000163.1 GCA_016213265.1 Burkholderiales bacterium
CGCCAGGGTGCGCCACACCATTCCCGGCGTCACGCTTATTTCACCTCCGCCGCACCATGACATCTATTCCATCGAGGACCTGGCCCAGCTCATCCACGACCTGAAGAACGCCAACCCGCGTGCGTCCATCAGCGTGAAGCTGGTGTCCGAGGTCGGCGTGGGCACCATCGCCGCGGGCGTGGCCAAGTGCAAGGCCGACCACATCGTGATCGCCGGCCACGACGGCGGCACCGGTGCCTCGCCTTGGTCGAGCATCAAGCACGCCGGGACGCCCTGGGAGTTGGGCCTGGCCGAGACCCAGCAGACGCTGGTGCTCAACCGCCTGCGTGGCCGCGTGCGCGTGCAGGCCGACGGCCAGATGAAGACCGGGCGCGACGTGGTGATCGGCGCGCTGCTTGGCGCCGACGAGTTCGGCTTCGCCACCGCGCCGCTGGTGGTGGAGGGCTGCATCATGATGCGCAAGTGCCACCTCAACACCTGCCCCGTGGGCGTGGCCACGCAGGACCCGGTGCTGCGCCGCAAGTTCGCCGGCAAGCCCGAGCACGTCGTCAACTACTTCTTCTTCGTGGCCGAGGAGGCCCGCCAGCTCATGGCGCAGCTGGGCATCCGCAAGTTCGACGACCTCATCGGCCGGGCCGACCTGCTGGACACACGCAAGGCCGTCACCCATTGGAAGGCCCGCGGCCTGGACTTCAGCCGCGTATTCCACCGCCCGCAGGTGCCGGCGGGCGTGGCCCGCTTCCACGTGGAGGCGCAGGACCACGGGCTGGACAAGTCGCTGGACCGCAAGCTGATCCAGAAGTGCCAGGACGCCTTCACCAGCGGCGAGAAGATCCAGTTCATGCAGGACGCGCGCAACGTCAACCGCTCGTTGGGCGCCATGCACTCCGGCGAGCTGATCCGCCAGCGGCCCGAAGGACTGCCTGACCACACCGTGTTCATCCAGATGGAAGGCACCGGCGGCCAGAGCTTCGCGGCCTTCCTCGCCCCGGGCATCACGCTGTACCTGATCGGCGAGGCCAACGACTACACCGGCAAGGGCCTGTCCGGCGGCCGGGTGGTGGTGCGGCCGTCCATCGACTTCCGCGGCGACGCCACGCAGAACATCATCGTGGGCAACACGGCGCTGTATGGCGCCACGAGCGGCGAGGCCTTCTTCCGTGGCGTGGCCGGGGAGCGCTTCGCGGTGCGCCTGTCGGGCGCCACCGCGGTGGTGGAGGGCACGGGCGACCACGGCTGCGAATACATGACGGGCGGCACGGTGGCCGTGCTGGGCCGCACCGGCCGCAACTTCGCCGCCGGCATGTCGGGCGGCGTGGCCTACGTCTTCGACGAGGACGGGCAGTTCGCGCGCCGCTGCAACACCGCCATGGTGACGCTGGAGCCGGTGCTGCCGGCCAACGTGCAGGAGGAGACGGTGGATCGCGCCGTGTGGCATCGCGGCCAGACGGACGAGGCGCTGCTGAAGAAGCTGATCGAGGACCACCACAAGTGGACCGGCAGCCTGCGCGCACGCGACATCCTCGACCACTGGGCCGACTCGCGGGCGAAGTTCGTCAAGGTCTTCCCCACCGAGTACAAGCGCGCGCTCGCCGAGCTGCAGGCCGCCCGCGAGACCACCGAGGTGATCGACAAGGCCGTTGGCGGGGGTCGCAAGGCCGCCAAGGCCGGCAAGACGCTGGCGGCCAAGTAAGCCCGTCGCCACGCAACGCACCACCGCATCCACCGGAACCGCATCATGGGAAAAGTCACCGGCTTTCTGGAGTACGAGCGCATCGAGGAGGGCTACGCCCCCGTCGCCGAGCGCCTGAAGCACCACAAGGAGTTCGTCATCGGCCTGGCCCCCGAGCAGGCCAAGGTGCAGGGCGCGCGCTGCATGGACTGCGGCACGCCGTTCTGCAACAGCGGCTGCCCGGTCAACAACATCATCCCGGACTTCAACGACCTCGTGTACCGGGGTGACTGGCGCAACGCGATCCGCGTGCTGCACAGCACCAACAACTTCCCCGAGTTCACCGGCCGCATCTGCCCCGCCCCGTGCGAGGCCGCCTGCACGCTGAACGTGAACGACGACCCGGTGGGCATCAAGTCCATCGAGCACGCCATCATCGACCGCGCCTGGGAGGAGGGCTGGGTGGCCCCGCAGCCGGCCGCCCACAAGACCGGCAGGAAGGTGGCCGTGGTGGGCTCGGGCCCGGCCGGCCTGGCGGCGGCTCAGCAGCTGGCCCGCGCGGGCCACGACGTGACGGTGTTCGAGAAGAACGACCGCGTCGGCGGCCTGTTGCGCTACGGCATCCCCGACTTCAAGCTGGAGAAGTCGCACATCGATCGCCGCGTGGCGCAGATGGCGGCCGAGGGCGTGGTGTTCCGCACCGGCGTGCTCGTGGGCGAGATGCCCAAGGGCTCCAAGGTGACGAACTGGGCCAAGGAGACGGTGAGCGCCGAGCAGCTCAAGGCCGAGTTCGACGCCGTGCTGCTGGCCGGTGGGGCAGAGCAGAGCCGGGACCTGCCGGTGCCCGGGCGCGACCTGGATGGCGTGCACTTCGCCATGGAGTTCCTGCCCCAGCAGAACAAGGTGAACGCGGGCGACAAGCTCAAGGGCCAGATCCGCGCGGACGGCAAGCACGTCATCGTCATCGGCGGCGGCGACACCGGCAGCGACTGCGTGGGCACCAGCAACCGCCACGGGGCGGCCAGCGTCACGCAGTTCGAGCTGCTGCCCATGCCGCCCGAGCAGGAGAACAAGCCGCTGGTGTGGCCCTACTGGCCCATCAAGCTGCGCACCTCGTCCAGCCACGAGGAAGGCTGCCAGCGCGAGTTCGCCATCGCCACCAAGGAGTTCGTCGGTGAGAAGGGCAAGCTCACCGGCGTGAAGACGGTGCGCGTGCAGTGGGAAGGCGGCAAGATGGTCGAGGTGCCCGGCAGCGAGCAGCTGCTCAAGGCGGATCTGGCGCTGCTGGCCATGGGCTTCGTGAACCCCGTGGCCTCCGTGATACAGGCCTTCGGCGTCGACCTCGACGCGCGCGGCAACGCCAAGGCGGGCACCGACGCGGTGGGCGGCTACCGCACCAGCGTGGACAAGGTGTTCGCCGCGGGCGACATGCGCCGCGGCCAGTCGCTGGTGGTGTGGGCCATCTGCGAAGGCCGGCAGGCGGCCCGCGCGGTGGACGAGTTCCTCATGGGCGCGTCGGTCCTGCCGCGCTGAAGGGGCGGCGCGCGGCGCCGCGCCGGTTCAGCAGGCGCAGTCGGCGCTGCTCAGGCAGGCCGTCCAGCCGCCGGTGAGCTGGCGGCGCAGCTGCACCCGCGTGCAGGCCGGGCAGGCCGGCTCCTCGAGCGTGTCGCGGCAGGCGGGTACGGTCACCGACCATTCCACGAGCGACGCGAGCGCCGCGGCGGCCGCCCACTCCTGATCCACCGACCCACTCGCTGGGTACAGCCGATCCAGCCCCAGCGCCAGGGCCGACCGGAAGGGCCGCAGGGCCACTTCGAGCGGGGCGGCCAAGGCCGGGTCCTGCGTCAGGCGATGGCGGGCCCACAGGCGCAGCACGGGCAGGCCGTCCGGATCCGCCCGCAGGCGATCGAGCGGCTGCATGCACAGGTCGAACAGGTCGCCGGCGTTGGCCACGCGGCCCTGGGCGACGGCATGGCGGATGTCGGCGCCCGCCTGTTCCAGCGTGCCGCTCCAGCTGCGCACCACGGCCGCGAACAGGGCGTGCTTGGCCCCGAAGTGGTGGTCGATCAGCGTGAGGCTCACGCCGGCTTCCGCCGCGATGTCGCGCAGCGACACCGCCGCGTACTCGCGCTCGGCGAACATGCGCAGCGCCGTGCGCAGGATGCGGCGCTGCCGCATGGACATGCCAGCGGCGAAGCTCAGGCAGCTCTGCACTTCCGCCGGGCCATTGGGGTCAAAGAGTCGCATGGCATCGGACGCGGGGGCCTCGTGCCGCCCGCGGGTTGATCGACATGTCGTCAGGCTAGGGCGCGGGCGACGGGGCGTCTCGCACGGTGGCGCAGGCGGCTTGACGATCTGCGCAAGCCCCTCACTGCCCGCCGCTGATCGGTCGTTTTGCACGTTTTCGGCGACTGAATGGGTGTGCAGGGCGCCCGATCAGGGGGGCATCAGAAATCGATCATGACCGCCGGGGGGCCACTTCCTAACCTTCTTCTCGCTCCCACTCCACGCCTGCGAGACCATGGTTCAAGCCCCAGTTGAAGAAGCGCCCGATCGCTGCCTGGCCACCCGGCTGGGCGGCTGGCGTCTGCGTGGCCCAGGTGCCGGCCAGGCCGTCACCTGCTGCGAGGTCAAGTCAATCGATGGCGTGGTGGTGTCGCGTCTGCAGGCAGGGCCCTGCGTGGCCCGGCGCCCGGCTGGCCCCGCGCAGCTGCTGCTGGTGTCCTATGTGATCAGCGGGGGCGCGCGGGCATCGAGCCGGCGCTCGCGCCGCCTGCTGGCGCCTGGCGACCTGGTGCTCTGGCCGGGCGACAGGCCCGTGACCCTGCATGTGCCCGGCGCGCTGGAGCTGCTGGTGCTGGCGATGGACAGGCCCGGCACCGACGCCACGGGTGCCGGATTGCTCGCCTCCCGGTCCGCCGGGGTGCGCGTGGGCGCGCAGGACCCGGTGGGCCACATGCTGTCGGGCTTCTTCGATGGCCTGAGCCGCTCGTTCGCGTCACTGGAGGGCCCGCATGGCACGGCCGCCGTCGCACTGGTCCGAGCGCTGCTGGACGAGTGCCTGGCCCGGCCATTGCCCCTGCCGCGGCCCTCGCCGCAGGCCTCGCGTCCCCTGCTGGCGCGCATCCTGGCCTATGCGGAGGCGCACCTGAGCGATCCCGATCTGTCCTCGCAGTCGCTCGCGGAGGCACACGGCATCTCGTTGCGCACGCTGCAGGCCCTGTTCGAACGGGAGGGGCTGCGCGTGGCCCAGTGGATCCGCGACCGGCGGCTGGAGCGCTGCCGCGACACGCTGTGCCGGCCCGGATGGGACGGACGCATCATCGACCTGGCCATGCAGTGGGGCTTCAACGACCCCTCCCACTTCAGCCGGCTGTTCCGCATGCGCTACGGACGTGCGCCGCGACAGGAGCGTGCGCGCGTCGAAGCGCGCGCGCTGCGGATGTGAGGGCCCCCCGCGCCGAAGGCGCGCGGCGTGCGTGGCGTATGTCGCCTGACCGCGTCTCTGAACAATCGTTCTGCACGCCGCGCGGCGGCAGGGCTGCCGTAACTTATCCATCCTGCGACGAGCAGGCCCCGCCGGAGGTGTGTGTTTTGATCCCCTTGCCCGTTGACTGCGCGACACGCGCCCCACGCCCCTGTCACCGGGCATCGGCCGGTTTCACGCTGATCGAACTCATGATCGTCGTCGCCATCGTCGGCATCCTGGCGGCCGTGGCGCTGCCGAGTTACCTGGACTACGTGCGCCGCGGCAAGCTGGTGGACGCCACCAACACGCTGTCGGCGGTGCGGGCGCGCATGGAGCAGTACTACCTGGACAACCGCAAGTACGACGGCAGCGGCAGTCCCTGCGCATCCATCAGCAATGCCGGCGACTTCAGCTTCAGCTGCGAGTACGACGCCACCACCTACGTCATCACGGCCACCGGCTCCGGTTCGGTCTCCGAGTTCTCCTACACCATCGACCAGGACGGCGCCATGGCCACCACCGGCCTGCCGACGACCTGGGGCAGCGCGACGACCGGTTGCTGGATCACGCGACAGGGCAACTCATGCTGATCACCCGTGCCGCCTCGCGCGGTTTCTCGCTGATCGAGCTCATGGTGACGCTGGTGGTGCTGGGCGTGCTGCTGGTGGCGGCCGTGCCGGCCATGCAGTCTTGGGTGGTCAACGGCCAGGTGCGCACGGCGGCCGAGGCCTTCCAGAACGCCGCCCGCCTGGCCCAGGGCGAGGCCATTCGCCGCAGCCGCACGGCGGTGCTGATGCTGACGGACGACACACCCACGCTGGACGCGGCACCGTCGGCCGATGGCCAGCGGTGGGTCGTGCGCCTGCTGGAGCGCCGCATCGATGACGGCAACGACACACCGCTGTTCGTGCGGGGCGGGGCCGAGCCGGCGGCGGGAGGCGTCACGGTGGCGGGCGATGCCCTCCTGTGCTTCAACGCGTTCGGCCAGCTCACCACCTTGTCGGAGGACGCCACCGGGCTCGACGCCTCGTGCAGTGCACCAGCCGGCGCCGCGGCCACCGAGTACGTCTTCTCGCGCGATGGCGGCCGCACCCTGAAGGTGCTCATCGCGGGGGGTGGCCAGGTGCGCCTGTGCGACGCCGCCAAGACGCTCTCCGACACCGATCCCGACGGCTGCCCCTAGGTCCACCGATGCGCCCTGTCCAACCCATCCGTCGCCGTCGACCCCGTGGCGTCTCATTGATCGAGGTGCTGGTGTCGCTGCTGGTCTTCTCGCTGGGCGTCCTCGGCCTGGCCGGCTTCCAGGCCCTGCTCACTCGGCAGGCGGTCGAGGCGTCCGAGCGCAGCCGCGCCGCCCTGATGGCCAACGAGCTGGTCGCGGAGATGTGGAAGGCCCGCCGCACCGAGCTGGACGCCGATGTCGTGTCGGCATGGGAAGCGCGCGTGCAGGACCCGGCCGTGCTGGGCCTGCCCGGGGGCGAAGGCGAGGTGACGGCGCTGGACGACGACGCGGGCACCGTGCTGATCGAGGTGCGCTGGACCTCCGTGGTGCGCGGCAGCCAGACCAGCACCTACATCACCGAGTTCTCCCTGCCGCCCTTCACCGAGGACTGACGCCGTGCCCAACCACTTCACGCTCCCGCGCCGCCACCGGGGCTTCAGCCTGGTGGAGCTGATGGTGGCCCTCGTGATCGGCATGGTGCTGAGCTTGGCCGTCTTCTCCGTGCTGGCCGCGTGGGAGGGCCGCAAGCGCACGGTGACCGGGCTCAACGACCTGGAGCAGGCCGGCAACCTGGCGCTCTACCACCTCGATACCTGGGTGCGCAGTGCGGGGGGCGGCTTCTCCGGGGCTGCTGCGGTGGGCAACAGCATCTATGGCTGCCGTCTGCACGCCAAGGCCGCGGGGGGGCAGACCCTGCCGCGTACCGAGGCGCTGCCCGCCCCCTTCGACGGCGTGGACCTGGACGGCGACGGCAACGTGCCGCTCGTGCCCGTACTCATCGTGCCGGGCGCCACCGAGCCTGGCGACAGCGGGGAGGCCTCGGACGCGCTGCTCATCATGGGCGGACAGCACCCGCTGGCCGGTGCGGCGCTGGCCCTGTCGGCCGCGCCCGCGAGCGACTCGCTGACGCTGCCCAACACCCTCGGGCTCAGCGCGGGCGACCTGCTGCTGCTGGCCGACAACAAGGCGGGGCGGGATTGCCTCGTCACCCAGGTGGCCAGCAGCTTCGGCAGCGGTGACGCCGAACCCACCTCCGTGCCGCTGGGTGGCAGCTTCCATGCGGGCACGATCGGCGATGTCTCCGTGGCGAGCAGCTTCGGGCAGGACAGCGCCATGGTCCTGCCGCTGGGCAGTGCCGGCGCGCAGACACCGCAGTTCCTGCTGGTGGGCGTGGGCGACCACAGCACGCTGTTCAGCTACGACCTGCTGCAGACCGCGGGCGCGGATGCCGCGCTGCAGGCGCGTGCGCAGGGCGTGTTCGAGATGCACGCGCTGTACGGCGTGGACAGCGACGGCGACGGGGCGGTGGATGCCTGGGCATCGCCCGACGACGACGGCTACACCGTGGACGACCTCCTGGCTGGCACACCTGCGGCCAAGGCGCGGCTGCTGCGCATCAAGGCCCTGCGCGTGGGCCTGATCCTGCGCGCCACCCAGAGGGAGAAGTCGGCCGCAGAGAGCTCCTCGCCTTCGGAGCTGGTGCTCTTCAGCGACCTGGCCGAGGGCCTGCAGGTGCGCCGCACGCTCAGCTCCGATGCCCAGCTCTACCGCTACCGCGTGCTCGAGGCCACGCTCGTGCTGCGCAACAACCTCGCCCTCAAGGGCTGACCGGCCATGCGACGCACATCAGATCGAACCAGGCCCTTGCGTCGACAGCAGGGCGTGATCATGGTGATCACGCTGGTCGTGCTGGTGGTGCTGCTGATCGGCGCCATGGCGCTGCTTCGCTCGTCCGACAGCTCGACCGCCCTGGCCGGGCAGCTGGGCTTCCGGCGCGACCTGAAGAACCAGGCCGAGCGCGCGCTGACACTGGCCATCCGTTCGCTCAAGTCGGGCGACCTGGCGACCGCCACCGCGCGCCAGAGCAGCGCCGCCTCCGCCAACTACTCCGCCGCACGGCTGGAGACGGACGGTGCCACCGGTCTGCCCAGCCTGCTGCTGGGCTCCGACAGCGCCTTCACCGGGGCGGGCTACCACATCGCCATCGTGGACGCCGATGGCGGCGGCGCCAACGCCGAGTCGGGTGTGACGGTGCGCTACCTCATCGACCGCCAATGCCCGGAGGCGGGCGCCGTGGATGAAACGTCCTGCAGCCGCACCAGCGTGCTGCGCCAGAACAGCGGGCAGGACACGAACTCGCAGATGGCCAGCACCGCATTCCGCTCCTCCCAACACACCATCTACCGCATCTCCGTGCGCGTGGACGGGCCGCGTGGCACGCAGGCCTTCGTGCAGTCCGCCGTGGCGCTCTGAGTCCCTTCGCCTGTCCTACGGATTACGACGATGACACCGTATCGCTTCCTCGCCCGCCGTGCCCGTCGTCTGCTGCTCGCCGCAGCCATGGGCGGCGCAGCCGCATCGGTGGCCGCCGTGGACCTGGCCGACCAGCCCCTGTTCTCGACGATCGCGGTGCCGGGCAACCTCGCGCTGGCGCTGTCCGTCGAGTTCCCCACCGCGCTGAGCCCGGCCTACCCCAGCACCACCGCCTACAGCGCAGGCAGCACGTACATCGGCTACTTCGATCCGGAGAAGTGCTACATCTATTCGTACGACAGCGTCACGCCGTCGCACAGCTACTTCTACCCGCACGGGGCCGCGAGCAACCACGCCTGCACCAGCACGTCCAGCCGCGCCCTGTGGAGCGGCAACTACCTGAACTGGGCCTCCATGGGGGCGCTGGACACGTTCCGCTCGGTCATGACGGGTGGCAACCGGGTGGTGGACACCGCCACCACGACCATTCTGGAGCGCGCCTACAACTTCAACGGCGGCATGCCGTTGAACACCAACACGCCGGACAAGACCGTGGCGGGCAGCACCACCGTGCAGGGCGCCACGCCCTTCGGCTGGGACTCGGTCACCACCAAGGTCTGGCACCAGGGCACGGCCATGCTGATCACCGGCAGCCGGACGGTGAGGGGTGGGCGCAACGGAACGGGCACCTGCGTGGCGTGGACGACCTGCGTGGACGTGGGTGATCCGCCGTGGCCGTACCGGCCGCTGGATCCCGACGGCAAGCATTCTTTCTACTACACAGGGCAGAGCTCCGCCGCCGACAACGCGGACGACGACCACGTCTACAAGGTCTACATCCGTGTCAAGGTCTGCGACTCGACGGTGGGACTCGAATCCAACTGCACCGCCTACGGCCAGAACTTCAAGCCAGAAGGGCTGCTGCAGAGCTACTCCTCCCAGTTGCGCTACTCGGCGTTCGGCTACCTCAACATCACGGAGTCGGGCGCCGACAACTCCGCGGTGGACGGCGGCGTGCTGCGCGCCCGCATGAAGTACGTGGGGCCGAACCGGCCGGTCCCCGGCTCCTCGCCGGTCAGCAACGCGGCCCGCGAATGGAGTTCGACCGATGGCACGCTGGTGGCCAACCCGGACGCCCAGGATGCGGCCGACACCGTCGCGGAGTTCGGCCTCTCCGAGGGCGACGTCGCCAACAGCGGCGTCATCAACTACCTGAACAAGTTCGGCTCGATCTTCAACGACTACAAGACCTACGACCCCGTCAGCGAGCTCTACAACGCGGTACTGCGCTACTACAAGAACGCGGGCAACTACGCGCCGTACACGTCCGCCATGACCAGCGCCACGCGGGCAGACGGCTTTCCGGTCATCACCCGGTGGGACGACCCCATCGCGTACAGCTGCCAGAAGAACTTCGTGCTCGGCATCGGCGACGTGAACACCCACGACGACGCCAACCTCGAGGGCAGCACGATCAAGGCGTGGAACGAGAAGAGCGCCACGCCGCCGTCCGTCATCTCCACCGATGTGGCCACGGCCACCAGCATGGTGGGCAAGCTGGAAGGCAAGGCCAACCTGGCCACCACGCACCCCAACTGGACGACGAACTCCTACTTCATCGCCGGGCTGGCGTACGACGCCCACACGATGGACATGCGCAGCGACCTGTCTGGCGACCAGCTGGTCAACACCTACTGGCTGGACGTGTGGGAGTACCAGACCTACGTCTCCAAGAACCAGTACTGGCTGGCGGCCAAGTACGGCGGCTTCGACCTGCCCGCCGGCTTCTCGCCCTATGCCGCCAGCAACGACACCAGCACCCTGCCCGACAGCGCCTGGTACACCACCACCGACACGGTGGGCAACGACAAGCGGCCGGACAACTACTTCGCGGCGAACCAGGCCGACAAGATGAAGAGCGGCCTGACCGCCGCCTTCGCCAAGATCGCCAAGGAAGCGAGCGCGGCGACCTCCACCGCCTTCAGCCCCGCCACCCGAAAGACCTCGTCGTCGGGCGCGGCCAACTATTCCAGCAGCTACGACCCGCGCAGCTGGACCGGCAGGCTGGTGGCTTCCACGCTGAGCACCGACAGCGATGGCCAGGCCACGCTGAACGACGTGTGGGATGCGCAGGCCATCCTCCAGACCACCGCGCCAGGCGACCGCAAGATCGTCACCTGCTGCACCGCCAGCGGCGCGGCGCTGCCCTTCCGGGCGGCCACGCTGGCCGCTGCCAGCCTGCACGCGCGCACCCACTACGCGTCCTTCGCGCAAGTCGCGGGCGTGCCCTCGGGCGACCAGTCGGCGAGCAACTTCGTGGCCTATCTGCGCGGTGACACCGAGCAGGAGCTGGCCAACGGCGGCGTCTATCGCAATCGCAGCGCGCTGCTGGGCGACATCGTGGATTCCAAGCCCACGGTGGTGGCCGCCCCCAGCTTCCCTTACAGCGACGCGTACAACCCGGGATACAGCAGCTTCCAGCGCAGCCACGCCGGCCGCTCGACCATGGTCTACGTGGGTGCCAACGACGGCATGCTGCACGCCTTCGACGGCGCCCTGACGGGTACGGGCAAGGGCACTGAGCGCTTTGCCTACATCCCCAGCTTCACCTACGGCGATGCGGCGGCCGGCTCGGAGCGCTACGCGCCCACCCACGGTCTGGCCGCGCTGGGCAACCCAAGCTACAGCCATCGCTACTACGTGAACGCGCCCGCCAAGGCCTTCGACGTGAACCTGGGATCGGGCGGGTCGAGCGACTGGCGCAGCGTGCTCATCGGCGGCCTGGGCAAGGGTGGCAAGGGCTACTACGCCATCGACGTCACCGACCCGAGCAGCTGGACCAGCGAGTCGGCCGTCGCCGGCAAGGTGCTGTGGGAGTTCACGGATGCACGCATGGGCTACACCTTCGGCGACGCGCATGTGGTGAAGACGGCCCGCTACGGCTGGGTGGTGCTGCTGCCGTCCGGCTACAACAACAGCGATGGAAAGGGCTACGTGTTCGTGGTGGATCCGGCCAGCGGCGACCTGCTGCAGGCGATCGCCACCCCCACGGGCAGCCTGGCGTCGCCCGTGAACCTCGGCCACCTGCGGGCCTTCATCAACGACTACGAGGACTACACGGCCGATGCGGTGTACGCCGCCGACCTGAACGGCACGCTCTGGCGCTTCGACCTCACCGGCGAGGGCACCTACCCCAACGCGACGGCCATCGCCACGCTCACCAACTCGGCCGGCACGCGCCTGCCGGCCACCACGGCGCCCTTGCTCGGCGTGGACCCCACCTCGGGCAAGCGCTACGTGATGGTGGGCACCGGCAGGATGCTGGCCGACAGCGACGTGAACAGCCAGACCCGGCAGGCCTTCTTCGCGGTGGTCGACGGTACCGCGGACGTCGGCGGCTTCTTCACCTCCTCCACGCTGCCCTCGGGCCACGGCTTCCCCCTGACCCGCGACGACCTCACCGAGGTGACGGGCTTCGCCGACGAACTCGGCGACGACGCCTCGCCCATGGGCTGGTACTTCGACTTCTCCGCCAGCGCCGGCGGCATCGCCGAGCGCATGACGATCGACGGCGACGTGGCGCTCGGCCTGGTGGCGTTCTCCATTTCGCTGCCGAACGGCGACGCATGCTCGCCGGGTGGGTCCAGCCGCACCTTCGCCGTCCGGTTCGCGACCGCACGCAGCGCCCTGGTCGACGACGGGGACACCTTGGTGGAATACGTGTCCGACACGTCCACCACCAACGAGCTGCTGTTCACCAAGAACGAGGACGGCAGCACCTCGCTCACGCGCGGCGCGTCCGACGCATCGGTCAGCAGCACCCAGGTCGACGTGGGCCTGTCGAGCTTCCGCTTCCTCAGCTGGCGCGAGATCTCCACGGTGGACTGACGATGGGGGCAGGCCTGTGGCCCGCGCGCGCGGCCACCGTGCTGGTGGTGCTCGTGCTGCACGGGGCGTTGCTGGCCTTGCCTGGCCGCGCCAGGCGGACCACCGAGCTGCCAGCCGAGCCGGCGCCGGTGCAGGTGATGCTGCTCTCCGAGGCGGCAGCCCGTGGCCGCGCGCCGGTGGCCACGGCC
>JACRBA010000164.1 GCA_016213265.1 Burkholderiales bacterium
CACGCTCACGGAGCCGTAGCGCTGCTCGCCATCGTCGGCGAAACGCATGGTGGTCGTGACCGGCGCCAGGGCGTCGATCGACTTGAGCACCGGCACGAGTTTCGCACCGTCGACCGACTTCGCCTGCTTCATCGCGGCTGTCAACACCCAGACTGCGTCGTAAGCGTAGTGCGCGGCGTACACCGGCTCATGCTTGAACTGGGCGCGGAAGCGCTCCAGGAAGGGCTTGCCGCCGGTGAACTCGCCCGCGCCGATGATGGGCGAGGTGGCGTAGATGTTGCCGACGGCCGGGTTCACCTTGAGCATGCCCTCGGTCTTGATGGTGTCGCTGCCGATGATCTGCATGTTCTTCATGCCGGCAGCCACCAGCTGGTCGGCCAGGGCCACCACCTGGAAGTCGGCCAGCGTGGTGACGAACACGTCGACGTTCTTCTCCTTCATTTCGGGCACGAGCTTGGAGAAGTCGGTCGTCTTGTCGTCCAGCGACGTGCGGATGGCGATGTTCTTGCCCTTGAGCTGCGCCGCGGCCGTGTCGGCCAGGCCCTTGCCGTAGGGCGTGGCGTCGTCCACCACGGCGTACACGTGCTCGCCCGGCAGGCTGCCGGCGATGGAGCCCATGGCCTTGGACTGCAGGTTGTCGTTGGCCACCAGGCGCAGCGTGGTGGGCAGGTCGAGCTGGGTGTACTTCGGGTTGGTGGAGATGGCCAGCTGCGGGATCATCTTCTCGGCGTACACCGGCGCGGCCGCGATGCTGACGCCCGAGTTGAGGTGGCCTATGACGGCCACGACACCCTGGTCCACCAGCTGTTTCGCGGCCGCCTTGCCGGCCTCGGCGTCGGCCTTGTCATCGGCCGTCACCAGCTCCAGCTTGACGAGCTTGCCGTCGATCTTCAGGCCCTGCTTGTTGATGTCCTCGATGGCCATGCGGGTGCCATCGACCATGTCCTGGCCGAGTTCCTTCAGGGGGCCGGACAGGGGCTGGGCCACGCCGATCTTCACCGTGTCCGGCACGCCATTGGAGCAGCCGGCCAGGGCGGCCAGGCCGAGCAGGGCGGCCAGGCCGAGGGCGACACGGGTGTGGGCAAACGTCGTCATGCAGGTGATCTCACTTCAGGCTGACACCATTGAACTGGTGCGTATTGAACGGGCTCTGCTTGTAGCCCGTCACCTCCTTGCGCAGCACTTCGAAGACCACCGAATGGGCGATCTTGAAGTCCGGCGCCTCCTCGCGCTCGATGGCCTGCATTTCCTCGTACAGCTTGGCGCGTGCCTTGTTGTCGGTGAGGGAGCGGGCCTTCTCGAGCCTCTCGTCGAACGGCTTGTGGCACCACTTCGACAGGTTCTGTCCACCCGGGCGCGCGGCGTCGCAGCCGTGCAGGAAGAAGAAGTTGTCGGGGTCACCGTTGTCGCCGTTCCAGCCGAGCATGCCAGTCATGTGCTCGCCTTGTTGCATCCGCTTGCGGTATTCGCCCCATTCGTACGTGACCAATTTCGCGTTGACCCCGATCTTGGCCAGATCGGCCTGCATCATCTCGGCCATGCGCTTGGCGTTGGGGTTGTACGGGCGCTGCACCGGCATGTACCAGAGGTCCACGTCCAGCGGCGTCTTCACGCCCGCCTTGGCCAGCAGATCCTTGGCCTTGGCCGGGTCGTGCGGCCACTCGGCCACCTTGTCGTTGTAGCCCCAGAGCGTGGGCGGGATGAGGTTCTTGGCCGAGGTGCCGGCGCCCAGGTACACGTCGCGCAGGATGGCCGCCTTGTCGATGGCCATGGTGAACGCCTGCCTCACCTCCTTCTTGTCGAAGGGCGGCTTGGTGGTGTTGAACGACCAGTAGGCGATGTTCAGGCCCGGCATGCTGGTGACCTGCAGCTTCGGGTCCTTCTTCATCTCGGCCAGGTCGGCGGGGCGGGGGTAGCCCATCACGTGGCATTCGCCGGCCTTGAGCTTGGCGTAGCGGGCGGTGGCATCGGGCGTGATGGCGAAGACGAGGTCGTCGACCATCGCCTTCTCGCCCCAGTACGCCGGGTGCGCCTTGTAGCGGATCACGGCGTCCTTCTGATAGACGACGAAGCGGAACGCGCCCGTGCCCACCGGCACCTGGTCGAACTGCTCCTTGCGGTTGGCCTTGGCCAGCGCGTCGGCGTACTCGGCCGAGTGGATGGCGGCGAAATCCATGGCCAGGTTGGGCAGCATGGTGACGTTGGGCTTCTTCAGCACCATCTTCACCGTGTAGGCGTCCACCTTCTCCAGCGATTCCAGGTCGTCCTTCAGGCCCATGTCGGCGAAGTAGTCGTACTTGCCGCCGGAGACCTTGGCGTAGGGGTGGTCGGCCTTCCACTGGCGCTCGAACGAGAACAGCACGTCGTCGGCGTTGAAGTCGCGCGTCGGGGTGAAGCCCGGCACCGCATGGAACTTCACGCCCTTGCGCAAGGTGAAGGTGTAGGTCTTGCCGTCGGGCGACACCGTCCAGCTCTCGGCCAGGCCGGGCTCCACCTCGGTGCTGCCGCGCTTGAAGTGGGTGAGGCGGTCGTACACCGGCCGGGCGGCGTCGAAGCTGGTGCCGGTGGTGTTCAGGGCCGGGGTGAAGTTCTCGGGAGAGCCTTCGGAGCAGTACACCAGGGTCTTGGCCAGGGCAGGCGTGGCGGCCAGCGGCGCCAGCACGCACAGGGCGGCGGTGGCCAGCGTGTGGAGCGTCGGGGTGAAACGGTCGCGGGGCATGTCCATCTCCTTGGGGGGGGCACGGGGTGCCGTGCCGGGCATGGGGGCGGGCTTCGATGGAAGCCGGGAAGCCCGGCATTCTGGCGCGAGTTGGCGCTTGCAAGCCCCATGCCCCGCCCTGGGGTTTGCACGGTGGCCCGCCCGCCGATCACCACTCGGCGGGGCGGCGGAACTGGGGGTTGGTGAGCGCGGTCACGTGGTGGTCGCGCCAGGCCCCGTCGATGAAGAGGTAATCGCGCGCCAGGCCCTCGGGCTGGAACCCGAGCCGGGCCAGCACCTGGGCGCTGCGCCGGTTCTCGGGCCGGTAGGCCGCCTGGATGCGGTGCAGGTTGACGCGCTCGGAGAACATCTCGGCGATCAGCGCCACCAGGGCCTCGTGCATCAGCCCCTGGCCCTGGGCCCGCTCGTCGAGCGCATAGCCCAGCACGGCGTTGTGGAAGGCGCCGCGCGCCACCTGGCTGAAGTGCACCGACCCGATCACCTCGTCGGGCGCCTCGGGCAGGATCATCCAGTAGCGGAAGGCCTGGCCCTCGGCGAAGGCCAGGTCGGCCGCACGCAGCCGCTCGCGCTGCACCCGCGCGGTGCCGAAATCGGGCGGCGTGGGGGGGTCCCAGGGGGCGAAGTGGCGCTGGTTGCGGCGGTAGAAATCGGCCACCGCCCGGGCCATGTCGGTGTCGCTGGCCTGCAGCCAGAGCCGGGCGGTGCGCAGCAGGCGGCGGGCGGGGGTGAGGTCCATGCCGGCAGTCTCGCATGGACCCCGGGCCGGCCGCCTCCTGGCCGTCACCAGCGATTGAAGCGCAATAGGCCGCTGCCGCTGTACTCGATGTAGCCGGCGAGCACGCCGTCGGCCGTGGCCGTGGCGCCAGCGACCACGCCGCCCGGGACGACGCTGCGCGCCAGCGCCCCGGTGGACGCGAAGACGTTGAACTCGGTACCGTAGTTGGCGTAGAGCCTGCCGTCGCGGCCCACGGCGATTGAGTCGATTGAGTTGCCCAGGTCGCCCTGGTCGTAGTACGGCAGGAACGCCTCGCTGGTGAATGTGCCGGTGTCGATGCGTGCGGCGCCGACGTACAGCTGGCGGCCATCCGGGCTCAGGGCGAGGAACGGGCGGAAGCCGTGGCTGTCGTAGTCGCCCAGTTCGCCCTGGGCCACCAGCTCCAGGCCCAGGTCGTTGGCGTCGACGTAGTCCACCGACCACTTGAACGCGCTCAGCGGGCTGATCCCCGAGTTCACGCCGTACAGGGCGCTGCCGTCTTCGCTGGCAACCAGGCGGTGGACCGCCAGGCCCAGGTCCGTCCGGATGCGCTCGCCCGTGCTGGCCAGGAACGCCGTGGTCGAACTGAGGAGCACGCCCACGCCGTTCGGGCGGATGAACTGGATGCCCATGTCATGCCGGTAGTCGTCATCCAGCGCCCAGGGCTGCAGGCGCGTGCGGCTGGCCAGGTCGAAGACCTCGATGGCGCGGCTGGTGGCGTTCACGGCGTACAGCCGGGTGCCGTCGCTCGAGGTGGCCATCTCGCCCAGCTCCGCCCCGGCGGCGGGGGTGAGCGTGGCCAGCACCGCGCCGGTGTAGGCGTTGACCACGTCGATGGCCGATCCGTCGTGGGCGTACACCAGCGGTGCGGCGCGGTCGGTGACGGCGCGGGTGTAGCGGCGCGCGCCGCCGGTGTGCGACGAGGGGTTGGTGGCTCCCTTCCACACCGCCACGCGGATGGACTCCTGGTTGACGACGGTGGGGTCGGACGAGCTCAGTGTGACGGTGGCGTAGCTGATGGTGTCGGTCGGCAGCGATGCGGGGTCGGCCACCAGCACCAGGCTGGAGCCGTCGCCGGTCGTGCCGCTCGCCGTCGCGCTCAGCCAGGGCCGGTCGGAGGTGGCGGTCCAGGAGGTGGCGCGCGCGAGGTTGTCGGTGATACGGACCGTGGCCTCCAGGCGGGAGAGCGCGGCATTCGGGAACGCGGCCAGGCCCACGGCCTGGCGATCGCTGAGCAGCCGGTGAACCGTGCGTCGTGCCGTCACCGTGACGGTGTACGGCACCTGCCAGGCGGCGCTCTCGAAGCGCTGGGTGAAGGCGGGGTCGGTGTAGAGCGTGACCTCCAGATGGCCCTCGTGCACGCCAGGCGCCAGCTCGGGCGACACCTCCATCTGCAGCGTGTAGTCGTGATCGGTCTGCCCCATATCTACCTGGAACACGCCGGTGGTCATGCCGGCGGGGTCGACGATCTTCACGTACAGGTCCTGCGCGATGGTCCGGCTGGAATGCGCCTGAACGGTCAGGGCGGTGGACGTCCCTTCCAGCACAGTCACCTGCAACGTGCTGGGCGTGAAGCTGAGCCAGCTTCCATCCGCGGGGTTGCTGTCCGACCCGCCGCCGCCGCCGCCGCATGCGGCCAGCAACGACAACCAGGACAGCGCAAGAAGGCGCTTCATCCAGTTCATGGTTCTCTCCCTGAGGCGGCCGCGCGGGCGCCCGATAAACAAAACCGCGCATCCTAGCGTATCAATTGCTTACAGTATGCGATCGACGTACACCGGCCCGGCGTGGCGTGCACACTGGCACGGTAATCAGCGCGACTGCAGCAGATGCCCCAGCGGCAGGGCAGCCCCAGCCTTCACCTCGCCGAGGGAGAAGCTGGTGTGCAGGTCCTTCACGTTGGGCAGGCGGAACAGGGTGTCCATGGTCCAGCGCGAGTAGGCGTCCAGGTCGGTCACCAGCACCTGCAGCTCGAAGGTGCCCGCGCCGCTGATGTAGTGGCAGGCGATCACCTCGGGCAGGCCGCGGATGGCCTCCTCCAGCGCACGGGTGGATTCGGCGTTGTCGCGGTCGGTGTCCACCCGCACGAAGGCCAGCACGCCCAGCCCGATCTTGCGGCGGTCTATCTCGGCCCGGTAGCCGGTGATCACGCCCAGCTCCTCGAGCCGGCGCACGCGGCGCCAGGTGGGCGCGGCGGACAGGCCGATGGCGGCCGCCAGGTCGGCGTTGGACTGCCGGGCGTCGCGCTGCAGCGCGTCGAGGATGGCCACGTCGTAGCGGTCCAGGGCCACCGGCCCCGCACCCGGCGCGGCGCGCGCCGTGCCAGGCGGTGAGGGGGCGGGCGCGGCCCGGGCGCCCGCCGCTGGCGCCGGGCGGGCGGGGGTTTTCCCTCGGTCTGCGGGCTTCGGCAATGGAACTCCGTTGTATTGGATGGTGTGAGCAAGATTGTTGCTTCACGAAGGCCAAACGGGCAATCGAAAGAAAGCACTTCTCGGGGCCTTGTGCCTACACTGCCGCGTTTGCCCGCCGAGCTCGCCTCTTCCCGCCACGCCGCCACGAAAGCCGCCGCCATGAACGCCCCCCTGCCCGATTCCGTCCGCCGCGCCCTCGCCTCGGTGACGCTGGACGACAAGTACGCGCTGCCCGCCGGCCAGGCCTTCATGAGCGGGGTGCAGGCGCTGGTGCGCCTGCCCATGCTGCAGCGCACGCGCGACGCCGCGGCGGGCCTCAACACGGCGGGCTTCATCAGCGGCTACCGCGGCTCGCCCCTGGGCGGCTACGACCAGGCGCTGTGGTCGGCCAAGAAGCACCTGGCCGCCAACCACGTGGTGTTCCAGCCGGGCGTCAACGAGGAGCTGGGTGCCACGGCCGTGTGGGGCACCCAGCAGTTGGAGCTGTTCAAGCAGCAGTCGCGCTACGACGGCGTGTTCGGCATCTGGTACGGCAAGGGCCCGGGCGTGGACCGCTGCATCGACGTGTTCAAGCACGCCAACATGGCCGGCACCTCGCCGCACGGCGGCGTGATCGCCATCGCGGGCGACGACCACGTCTCCAAGAGCTCCACCGCGCCGCACCAGCGCGACCACGTCTTCAAGGCCTGCGGCTTCCCCACCTTCTTCCCGAGCAGCGTGCAGGAGATCCTCGACATGGGTCTGCATGCGTTCGCCATGAGCCGGTTCTCCGGCCTGTGGAGCGGCATGAAGACCATCCAGGAGGTGGTCGAATCCGCCTCCAGCGTCGACGTGTCGCCCGACCGCGTGAAGATCGTGCTGCCCGAGGACTTCCAGATGCCGCCGGGCGGCCTGCACATCCGCTGGCCCGACCCGCCCCTGGAGCAGGAGGCGCGGATGATGGACTACAAGTGGTATGCCGCGCTGGCCTATGTGCGCGCCAACCGCCTGAACCACAACGTCATCGAGACCTCGCACGACCGCTTCGGCCTCATCGCCAGCGGCAAGGCCTTCAACGACACCCGCCAGGCGCTGGCCGACCTGGGCCTGGACGACGCGACCTGCCGCCAGCTGGGCATCCGCCTGCACAAGGTGAACGTGGTGTGGCCGCTGGAGGCCACCATCACCCGCGACTTCGCCACCGGGCTGCAGGAGATCCTGGTGGTGGAGGAAAAGCGCCAGGTCATCGAATACCAGATCAAGGAGCAGCTCTACGGCTGGCGGCCGGACGTGCGGCCCAACGTGCTGGGCAAGTTCGACCAGCAGGAAGGTGATCTCTCGGGCGGCGAATGGAGCATGCCCAACCCGAGCGAGAACTGGCTGCTGCGCGCCAAGGCCGACCTGACGCCCGCCATCATCGCCAAGGCCATCGCCAAGCGGCTGAAGAAGCTGGGCGTGCCGGCCGACATCGCCGCGCGCATGGACGAGCGCATCGCCGTCATCACCGCCAAGGAGCAGGCGCTGGCCGCGCTGGAGGTCAAGACCGGCGACCGCACGCCGTGGTTCTGCTCGGGCTGCCCGCACAACACCAGCACCCGCGTGCCCGAGGGCTCGCGCGCGGTGGCCGGCATCGGCTGCCACTACATGGTGAGCTGGATGCCCGGCCGGCAGACGGCCACCTTCACTCAGATGGGCGGCGAGGGCGTGCCGTGGGTGGGCCAGGCGCCGTTCACCAACGAGAAGCACCTGTTCGCCAACCTGGGCGACGGCACCTACTTCCACAGCGGCATCCTGGCGATCCGCCAGTCCATCGCCGCGGGCGTGAACATCACCTACAAGGTGCTCTACAACGACGCGGTGGCCATGACCGGCGGCCAGCGCGTGGGCGAGCGGCCCGAAGGCCACTCGGTGCTGCAGATCATGCGCAGCCTGGTCAGCGAGGGCGTGGCCAAGCTGGTCATCGTCACCGACGAGCCGGCCAAGTACGAGGGCGTCACGCTCAGCCCCGGCGTCACCGTGCACCACCGCGACGAGCTCGACCGCATCCAGCGCGAGTTCCGCGAGATCGCGGGCGTCACGGCCATCATCTACGACCAGACCTGCGCCACCGAGAAGCGGCGCCGCCGCAAGCGCGGCACCATGGCCGACGTGGACAAGCGCGTGGTCATCAACGAGCTGGTCTGCGAGGGCTGCGGCGACTGCTCGGTGCAGAGCAACTGCGTCTCGGTGG